>NZ_QUKM01000013.1:0-89627 GCF_003481245.1 Blautia sp. TF10-30 | reverse complement strand
ATCCTGTTTGTCTGCTTCCCTGTCACAGCCATTGCCGCAGTCCTGTCCCGCAGTCCCATGACGGTCAAGCGTTCTCTGAATGAACTGGAAACCGCCGGACTTATCATGCGGGTGCGTCAGGGCGTTGGAGAACCAAACAGGATTTATGTGCTGATACCGGGAAAGGAGGACGCTGCCCTTGCCTGATACCTCAAAGCTGGAAAAGCTCAACCGGGAGTTGGAGAAAAGCGAAAAGAAACTGCGGAAAGCCATCAATGATGAAAAGGCATTGCAGCACCAGTTAAAGCAGCTTACCCGAAAGGAACGGACGCACCGGCTCTGTACTCGTGGCGGTATGCTGGAAAGTTTTCTGCAAGAGCCGGAACGCCTGACAGATGATGATGTCATGCTGTTGTTGAAACTCATTTTTCACAGGCAGGACACGCAGGAACTATTGAAAAAACTGCTGGAACGGGAGAAGCCGGAAACCCCTTAGTTTACTAAGGGCGCAATTATACACCACCCAGAGGTTGGTGCATTGCGTTCTCCGAAGGCTCCTCGCCGGAGGGCTGTGATTTTCCGCAGTCATGGTCTGCTCCAAATCATACAGGGGACGCTACACTTCCCCTGCGCTGGCTGCCGCCAGCTACCCTTTTGTGGACTTGCCATCTGGGGACACCTTGCGTTGCAAGCTGTTCCCAGCCGACAAGTTTCATAAAATATGCTATCTTTTCGATAGGCAATGAAGTATAATGAAGTCAGCAATAAATCAGGAATTTGAGGTCAAGGCTTAAACGGGAGGTTTATATGAAAAAATACCAATGTCCTTGCTGCGGATATTTTACCTATAATGTTCCGGCAAATGAAGATTGTGGGTATATCTGTCCCGTTTGTTTTTGGGAGAATGACCCGTTCATTGCTTCTGATAACGAACCAAGCGACTCTAATCATGGAATAACACTAAAAGAAGCGAAATCCAATTTCTCAAAATTTGGTGCTTGTGAAAAAGAAATGTTATGTTATGTCCGACCACCGAGAGATGATGAAAAGAAAATTTCATAGCAACAATGTCGAAGTTATGGAGGGAATAAAAGTGAAGGACACTGCTAAGAGAGCAATAGTTACAGTTATTGTGTTTGTTATAATTTATGTTTTATCTGGTCCAATTATCGGATATACAAACTACGATATGTATTTGAAAGGAATTGAATTTTTATCAGCGGTAATCGGAGCAGGATGTTACTGGATAGGAAGCAATAAAAAATAGTTCTTGAATTTGACAAAGGAGTTGGAAGTATGAAAAGAATAGGTACAGCATTGACTATCGTGTTCATCATCGCTGGATTTGCAATTTCCTTTTTTATTGGACACTATGTGAGCGACAAGTCACATACAGAAAGTCGAGCAGCACAATTTGATAAATATATTTCTCGTGCGATTGATACAATCAAAGATAAAGGTCTGTCCATTGATGGCGCCCCAGAAGCGATAGCCAGCAATATTTGGGTGGCACACGAATTTTGTGATAGCCCTGAAATTTCCGCAGAACTCAGCAATCTGTGGAATACCATTGTATATGAAAAAGATGTGCTTCTCGGTCAAGAAGATGTGTTGACTGCTCAACTGAAAGATATTTTGGAAAAATGTCAATAGTCTTTGCAAATTTTCTATTTATCATTCACTCATCGGGTCAACTTGTCCCGAACTTTTACAACTAAATACCCGCCGCCCACACAGCGGCACATCGAGCAGGAAATCTGAAAAAAGGTCTCCTGCTTTTTTTCTGCCCAAAATGAGGTGGTAAAACGCCACCCCATCCACCAATTAGCGAAAGGAGGGATACAAAATGCCCTGTCCACACAACGAAATCACGATTGTTCAGCGCAGCCAGCGGCAGTCTGCGGTTGCCGCCGCTGCTTACCAGAGTGGCGAAAAACTGTTCTGTGAATATGACCAGCAAGTGAAGCACTACCCGGAAAAGCGTGGTATCGTCCACAATGAAATCCTGCTCCCACCTAATGCCCCACAGGAATATGCAGACCGCAATACTTTGTGGAACGCCGCCGAAGCGGTGGAAAAGCAATGGAACTCCCAGCTTGCAAGGCGGTGGGTGCTTACCATCCCCAGAGAGATACCGCCCGACCAGTATGCTGTCCTTGTCCGGGAGTTTTGCCAGAAGCAGTTTGTTTCCAAAGGCATGATTGCTGACTTTGCCATCCATGACCCTCATCCGCCGGGACACAATCCCCACGCCCATGTCCTGCTGACTATGAGGGCAATGGACGAACATGGGAAATGGCTTCCCAAGAGCCGCAAGGTTTATGACCTTGACGAGAATGGGGAACGGATAAAGCTGCCATCTGGCAGGTGGAAAAGCCACAAGGAGGATACGGTGGACTGGAACGACCAGAAATATTGTGAAATCTGGCGGCATGAATGGGAGGTCATCCAGAACCGCTATCTGGAAGCCAATGACCGCCCGGAGCGTGTGGACTTGCGTTCCTATGCCAGACAGGGGTTTGATATAGTCCCCACTGTCCATGAGGGAGCGGCTGTCCGGCAGATGGAAAAGCGTGGTATCCAGACGAATATCGGAAACCTGAACCGGGAAATCAGAGCCGCCAACCGCCTGATGAAGTCCATCCGGCAGCTTATCCACAACCTCAAAGGCTGGATTGCCGAGCTGGGAGAAAAACGGAAGGAGTTGCTTGCACAAAAAGCGGCGGAGGAAGCGACACTTCTTCCCAATCTGCTGATGAAGTATATGGAGATACGAAAGGAAGAACGGAGGGACTGGACAAGGGCTGGACAGAACCGAGGGACTTCACAGGACTTAAAGGCAGTCAGCGAAGCCCTGTCCTATCTCCGGCAAAAGGGGCTTTCCACTGTGGAGGACTTAGAAGCATTTCTGGAATCTTCCGGGAAATCAGCCGCAGATTACCGCAATCAGATGAAGCCAAAGGAAACCCGCAGCAAAGTGATTGACGGGATTCTTGCCAGCCGGACAGACTGCAAGGAATGTAAGCCTGTCTATGAGAAGTACCAGAAGATATTTTTTAAGAAAACAAAGGAGAAATTCAAACAGGAACACCCGGAGGTTGCCCGGTATGCGAAAGCCGCCGCCTACCTTGCCAAGCACCCGGACGATAAGGACAGTACCCAAAAGGAGCTGCAAGAGGAGCTGGAAAAACTTCTGGAAGAAATCGCAGAGCTGAAAGTACCACTGACCGAGGTACAGGAGGATTTGAAGAAGCTGCGGGACATTCGCTACTGGGTACGGAAAGTCACACCCGGCACAGAGGAAAGTAAAGAGCCGCCTAAGAAGCAGCCCATCAAGGAAGTCTTGCAGGATAAAGCAGACGAGAAAAAAGCACAAAGAACTGCCCCGGCGCAGACAAAACACAAACAACAGGATATGGAACTTTAACAGGCACTTGCCATTTTCAATCAGAGAATGTCAGGTGCTTTTCTTTTTTCAAGGAGGGATAGATTTGAATGTATTTGAAGCTGTGAAGCAGTCCGTTACAACAAGACAGGCTGCGGAGCATTATGGAATCCATGTAGGGCGGAACGGGATGGCTTGCTGCCCGTTCCATAACGATAAAACCCCAAGCATGAAGCTGGATCAGCGTTACCACTGCTTCGGCTGCGGTGCGGATGGGGATGTGATTGATTTTACCGCCGCCCTGTATGGGCTGGGAAAGAAAGACGCCGCCGTACAACTGGCACAGGACTTCGGGCTTTCCTATGAGGACTGGAAACCGCCGGGAAAAGCAAAAAAGCCCAAGCCCCGGCAGAAATCCCCGGAGGAACAGTTTCAGGAAGCAAAAAACCGCTGCTTCCGTATTCTTGCCGATTATCTCCACCTACTCCGAGTGT
This sequence comes from Blautia sp. TF10-30, assembly GCF_003481245.1. NCBI lineage: Bacteria > Bacillati > Bacillota > Clostridia > Lachnospirales > Lachnospiraceae > Blautia > Blautia sp. TF10-30. The sequence continues at coordinate 85,769 of NZ_QUKM01000013.1, read as the reverse complement.
GGAGAAAGGAATATGCCCCGCACTCCCCGGAGGAAGTCTTTCATCCCCGGTTTGTGGAAGCCTTACAGAAGCAAGACCATGTGGAATATCTGCTGGATGTGCTGCTGTTCGGGGAAACAGAGGAAAAAGCGGCTTTGATTACGGAATACGGAAAGGATGTGATACAGCTTGAACAGCGAATGGCAGAGCTTGCAGCCGCAGACGCAGCAAGAACTAAAAAACACCATGAACGCCATGCAGCCGCCCCAGAGCATTGAGGAAATCAAGGCGGGGCTGGAAACCACCGAGAAAGGCGGTGTCCGTCAGAGCATACGGAACTGCCTGACCGTATTCCAGCGTGATCCGCTGCTTTCCGGGGCTATCGCATACAACATCCTGACCGACCGCAAGGACATCATAAAGCCCATCGGCTTCCACAGGGACAGCACCGCCTTAAACGATACGGACATGAAATATCTGCTTCTCTATCTGGAAGAAACCTACGGGCTTACCAATGAGAAAAAGATTGATAACGCCATCGGGATTGTGGCAAATGAAAACAAGTACCATCCCATCCGGGACTATCTCAATACCCTTGTGTGGGACGGGACAGAGCGAATCCGTTTCTGCCTGCGGCACTTTCTGGGGGCTGACGCAGACGATTACACCTATGAAGCATTGAAGCTGTTCCTGCTGGGTGCAATCTCACGAGCCTTTCAGCCGGGGTGCAAGTTTGAAATCATGCTCTGCCTGGTAGGCGGTCAGGGGGCTGGCAAGTCCACCTTCTTCCGTCTGCTGGCAGTCCGGGACGAGTGGTTCTCCGATGATTTGCGGAAGCTGGACGATGACAATGTGTACCGTAAGCTGCAAGGTCACTGGATTATCGAAATGTCGGAAATGATGGCAACCGCCAACGCCAAGAGCATTGAGGAAATCAAGTCGTTTTTAAGCCGGCAGAAAGAGGTTTACAAGATACCCTATGAAACCCACCCGGCAGACCGCCCCCGTCAGTGCGTGTTTGGCGGCACTTCCAATGCCCTTGACTTCCTGCCCCTTGACCGTTCAGGCAACCGCCGTTTTATCCCGGTCATGGTGTACCCGGAGCAGGCGGAGGTTCACATTTTGGAGGACGAAGCCGCTTCCAGAGCCTATATCGAGCAGATGTGGGCAGAAGCTATGGAGATTTACCGAAGCGGCAGGTTCAAGCTGGCTTTCAGCCCCACCATGCAGCGGTATCTCAAAGAACACCAGCGGGATTTTATGCCGGAGGACACCAAAGCCGGAATGATACAGGCGTATCTTGATAAGTACACCGGGAGCATGGTCTGTTCCAAGCAGCTTTACAAGGAAGCCTTGAACCACACCTTTGACGAGCCGAAGCAATGGGAAATCCGGGAAATCAACGAGATTATGAACCAGTGCATTACCGGCTGGCGGTACTTCCCGAACCCAAGAATGTTTTCCGAATATGGCAGACAAAAGGGCTGGGAGCGTGAAAACCCGGCAACGGACTCCGGCAACCCGTCTGAAAAAACGATGGATGGTTTTGTGGAGGTCACAGAACAGATGGAGCTTCCATTCTGAAAATGACCGCCCGTTGCACCCCCTGTTGCTATCCCGTTGCCGAGCCGGTTGCCGGGGAAAACCCCTTATTTCCGGGCTTTTCTCCCTTATAACAACCAAAACAACAGAAAAATAAAAGAAAAGTATAAATAGTAACCATCGCCAGATTGAGATTGTTTGCAAGGTCTTTTGAAGCCCGTTGCCGGACTTCGTTGCCGACACCCTCTGTCTGGCTATTTTCATGTATGGAGGATAACTGCCTATGGCAAAAAACAAAACAGAGATTCATGTGACCACTGTATTTGACGGGGAACTGGACGCAACCGATGTGTTCGTCAGCCTGATTTCCCAGAAATACGGTAAAATAAATACAAAAGAATATCTTGCTAAAAAGAAAGATATAGGCTATAATGAAGATGAGGTTCAAAAGAGCCAGATACCGTCTGGATTGTGTGGGTAAATGGCTATGATGAACGAAATGGAATACAGAACAATCGGTTCGGCACTTGCCGGGGGCTATCGTGCGGCGGTCTATTGCAGGCTGTCAAAGGACGATGACCTGCAAGGCGAAAGTGCCAGTATCGCCAACCAGCGGGATATGCTGGAAAAATACTGCGAAAAGCAGGGATGGGAGGTTGTGGCAGTCTATCAGGACGATGGCTTCACAGGTCTTAATATGGAGCGTCCTGATTTACAGAGAATGTTGAGAGCCATTGAGCGCAGGCAAATCAACCTTGTCATCACGAAAGACCTCAGCCGACTGGGGCGTAACTATCTGCAAACCGGGCATTTGATTGAGGACTTTTTCCCAAGAAACGGTGTCCGCTATATTGCCATGAATGACGGTATCGACACCCTGCGGGATAACAACGACATCGCCCCGTTCAAGAATATCCTGAACGAGATGTACAGTAAGGATATTTCCAAGAAAGTCCATTCCTCTTATCTTCTGAAAGCGCAGAAAGGACAGTTTACCGGGTGTCTTGCCCCGTTTGGGTATCGGAAAGACCCGGAGGACAAAAACCATCTGCTCATTGACGAGGAAACCGCCCCGATTGTGCGGCTGATTTTCGGATATGCCCTAAACGGTCATGGTCCGAACTATATCCGCAGACGGCTGGAGGAAGAAAAAATCCCCTGCCCCACATGGTGGAACCGGGAACGGGGGCTTCGCAATACCCGTACCAAATGGGAAAAGAAAGACCCGGAAAATGGGCGGTATATGTGGGACTTCTCCGTTATCAAAGACCTTTTGATGAATCCCGTCTACACCGGGGCGATTGCTTCCCAGAAAAAGGACTACCGCTTCAAAATCGGCACGATTGGGGAAAAGAAGCCGGAGGACTGGATTGTGGTGGAGGGACAGCATGAACCGCTGATTGACTGCATGAGCTTTGATATTGTGCAGAACAAGCTGAAATCCCGCCAGCGTCCGGGGCAGACCAATGAAATCAGCCTGTTTGCCGGACTGATAAAATGCGGCGAGTGTGGGAAGTCGCTGACGGTACGCTACACAAACGCAAAACATCCCCAGCGGATTTACTCCTGCAAGACCTACAATGCCTTTGGAAAGAACCACTGCACCCAGCACCGGATTGATTATGACACCCTTTACAGCCATGTGTTGCGGAAAATCCGGGAATGTGCCAGAGCCGCCCTGATGGACGGGGAAGCGGTTGCCGACCGCTTGACCAATACCTGTGAAGCTGAGCAGCGGGAACAGCGGGAAGCAATGGAACGCTCCCTCACAAGGGACGAGGAACGGATTGAGGTTCTGGACAAAATGGTAATGCGGCTTTATGAGGATATGATTGCAGGGCGTATCAGTGAACAGAATTTCAACACCATGCTGGAAAAGACACAGACCGAGCAAGCGGAGCTTAAAGCAAAAGTGTCCGAGGGCAGAAAGCGGCTGTCCGATGAAGTCCAGCTTGCCAATGACGCAAAACAATGGGTGGAAGCCATTCAGGAATACGCCAACATCACAGAGCTGGACGCAGCCACCCTCAACCGCTTAATCAAAGAAATCGTCGTGCATGAGCGCATAGACGAAGATAAAACAAGACACATTTCTATCGAAATTCATTTTAATCTCAAACCCATCCCGGAGGTGGAACAGGTCACTGCCTGACCTGTCCCGCCGGGACGGTTCTCTTAAAAACACCATATAGATTTTTTGTACGCCGCCGCCCGCCATCGAGCAGAGTTTTACACCTAATTGGGGATAAAACAGCTCATGGCCGGTGCTGGTGTAGCCGTGGTAGGCATGGTCCTTGTACCTCTGCTCTCCGGGCTTTTCTCTGTCTAAGCGTCTCCGTATGAAATCCTTGCCGCTCCCGCAGTTTTGCGGGGGCGGCGGAAAGGAGGTTGACACCGTATGGATTTCTTACTTGAAGCCCTGACAAATTGGCTGAAAGAAATGCTGGTGGGCGGCATTATGAGCAACCTTTCGGGGATGTTTGACAGTGTAAACCAGCAGGTCGCGGATATATCCGTACAGGTAGGCCAGACCCCACAGGGATGGAATGGCAGTATTTTCAGCATGATTGAGAATCTGTCCAACTCCATCATGGTGCCGATTGCAGGCGTGATCCTGGCTATCGTGATGACCGTAGACCTGATCCAGATGATTGCAGACAAGAACAACCTGCATGATGTGGATACCTGGATGATTTTCAAGTGGGTGTTCAAATCAGCTGCTGCCATCCTCATTGTCACAAACACATGGAATATCGTGATGGGCGTCTTTGATATGGCGCAGAGCGTGGTGGCGCAGGCGGCAGGGATTATCAATTCGGATGCGTCCATTGACATTTCCTCAGTTATGACCGATCTGGAACCGAGGCTGATGGAAATGGATCTGGGACCGCTGTTCGGACTGTGGTTCCAATCCCTCTTTATTGGCATTACCATGTGGGCGTTGTATATCTGTATCTTTATCGTTATTTATGGCCGTATGATCGAGATTTACCTTGTGACTTCGGTGGCTCCCGTTCCAATGGCTGCAATGATGGGTAAAGAATGGGGCGGTATGGGACAGAATTACCTCCGATCCCTGCTGGCGCTGGGCTTTCAGGCGTTTCTCATTATCGTCTGCGTGGCAATTTATGCTGTGCTGGTGCAGAACATCGCTCTGGAAGATGACATCATCATGGCGATCTGGAGCTGCGTGGGCTACACCGTACTGCTGTGCTTTACACTATTCAAAACCGGCAGCCTCGCAAAATCAGTCTTTCAGGCGCATTAAAACGGAAGGAGGTTCCCACATTGGCTTATGTACCCGTACCCAAGGACTTAACAAAAGTCAAAACAAAGGTCATGTTCAATCTGACCAAGCGGCAGCTTATCTGCTTCACGGGCGGAGCGCTTATTGGCGTACCGCTTTTCTTTTTGCTCAGAAAACCTACCGGAAACAGTGTAGCGGCTATGTGTATGATGCTGGTTATGCTGCCCTTCTTTATGCTGGCTATGTACGAAAAGCATGGACAGCCCCTTGAAAAGATCGTGGGCAACATTCTCAAAGTAGCTGTGATCCGTCCCAAGCAGCGTCCCTACCAGACCAATAACTTTTATGCCGTATTAAAGCGGCAGGAAATGCTCGATAAGGAGGTGTATGACATTGTTCACCGCAATAAAAAAATGGCTGCATCGGATGTTCGGGAAAACCGAGGAAAAAACTGTGCAGCCGGTAAAGACAAAGAAAAAGCTGTCCCGCGCTGATAAGAAGCAGATCGAAGCGGCCATTGCCCGCGCTAACCGCACGGACAAAAAAGGAAAATCTGCGCAGGACAGTATCCCTTATGAACGGATGTGGACGGACGGGATCTGCCGCATATCGGACAGCCACTACACAAAGACCATTCAGTTTCAGGACATCAACTATCAGCTCTCCCAAAACGAAGATAAGACGGCAATTTTTGAGGGTTGGTGTGATTTCCTCAATTATTTTGACAGCTCGATTCATTTCCAGCTGTCTTTTTTGAACCTTGCGGCATCGGAGGAGACCTTTGCTAACTCCATTTCCATCCCGCCCCAGAGGGATGCCTTTGACAGTATCCGCGAGGAATATACCACAATGCTGCAAAATCAGCTGGCCAGAGGTAACAACGGCCTCATCAAGACCAAATACCTGACCTTTGGTATCGACGCAGACAGCATCAAAGCCGCCAAGCCCCGTCTGGAGCGTATTGAGACCGATATACTTAATAACTTCAAGCGTCTTGGTGTAGCTGCCAGAACGCTGGACGGTAAAGAAAGGCTTTCTCAGCTTCATGCGGTATTCCACATGGATGAACAACTCCCGTTTCAGTTTGAATGGGATTGGTTGGCTCCTTCCGGTCTGTCCACAAAGGATTTTATTGCACCAAGCTCCTTTGAGTTCCGCACCGGCAAGCAGTTCCGTATGGGCAAGAAATACGGGGCTGTTTCTTTTTTGCAAATTCTCGCACCGGAGCTGAATGACCGTCTGCTGGCTGATTTTCTGGATATGGAAAGTTCGCTCATTGTGAGTATGCACATTCAGTCGGTGGATCAGGTGAAAGCCATCAAAACGGTAAAGCGCAAGATTACCGACCTTGACCGCAGTAAGATCGAGGAACAGAAAAAAGCAGTCCGCGCCGGATACGACATGGACATCATTCCATCTGACCTTGCTACTTACGGCAGTGAAGCGAAAAAACTCTTGCAGGATTTGCAGAGCCGCAATGAGAGAATGTTCCTTTTGACCTTTCTGGTGCTGAACACAGCGGACAATCCCCGTCAGCTTGGCAACAACATTTTCCAGGCAGGCTCCATTGCCCAGAAGTATAACTGTCAGCTGACCAGGCTGGACTTCCAGCAGGAAGAAGGGCTGATGAGCTGTCTGCCCCTGGGACTCAATCAGATTGAGATCCAGCGAGGACTGACCACCAGTTCTACGGCTATCTTTGTACCGTTCACCACACAGGAATTATTCCAGAACGGCAAAGAGGCTCTGTACTACGGCATCAACGCCCTGTCCAACAACCTCATCATGGTGGATCGAAAGCTGCTGAAAAACCCCAACGGCTTGATTTTGGGTACGCCGGGTTCCGGTAAGTCCTTCAGCGCAAAACGAGAAATCGCCAACTGCTTTTTGCTTACCAGTGATGATGTCATTATCTGTGACCCGGAAGCGGAGTACGCACCTCTTGTTGAGCGTCTGCATGGGCAGGTCATCAAGATTTCGCCTACCTCTGCCAACTACATCAATCCGATGGACCTGAACCTGGACTACTCGGATGATGAAAGCCCACTGTCCCTCAAATCTGATTTTATCCTCAGCTTGTGTGAGCTGATCGTGGGCGGTAAGGAGGGCTTACAGCCGGTGCAGAAAACCATCATTGACCGCTGTGTGCGTCTGGTCTATCAGACCTACCTCAATGACCCGCGCCCGGAGAATATGCCGGTTTTGGAGGACCTATACAACCTGCTCCGGGAACAGGAAGAAAAGGAAGCCCAGTATATCGCTACGGCCCTTGAAATCTATGTAACGGGTTCTTTGAATGTGTTCAACCACCAGAGCAATGTGGACATCAACAACCGCATCGTCTGCTATGACATCAAGGAGCTGGGCAAGCAGCTGAAAAAGATCGGTATGCTGGTGGTGCAGGACCAAGTGTGGAACCGCGTTACCATCAACCGCGCCGCCCACAAGTCCACCCGTTACTACATCGACGAGATGCACCTGCTTTTGAAGGAGGAACAGACCGCCGCCTATACGGTGGAAATCTGGAAGCGATTCAGAAAATGGGGCGGCATCCCCACCGGCATCACGCAGAATGTCAAAGACCTGCTTTCCAGTCGTGAGGTGGAGAACATCTTTGAAAACTCGGACTTCGTGTATATGCTTAACCAGGCAGGCGGAGACCGCCAGATTTTGGCGAAGCAACTGGGGATTTCCACGCACCAGCTTAGCTATGTGACCCACTCCGGTGAGGGCGAGGGCCTGCTGTTCTATGGCTCCACGATCCTGCCGTTTGTGGATCACTTCCCGAAGAACACCGAACTTTACCGCATTATGACTACCAAACCCCAGGAACTGAAAAAGAAGGAGGATGAATGATGATGAATCCCAACATTTTGAATAAAAATCCGCTGATGTTTTTTGACAGGGCGGTAAATGCCCAGCGCAGCCAGCTGCTTACAGTCATGGCCGATGCGGTAAGTGAGTGCCGCACGGCGGCAGATCAGGTAGCCAAACTGAATGAGACCGGTCAGGTGGGGCTTCTCCGTCTGGCAGAGGTCTGGAGCGCCATTCGTGCTAAAGAAGGTATGGGCGGCCTGATTCTGGAAGGAACAGAGGCGAAGATCCTGTCCGATGTGGTGGCACAGTTTTATGCCTACCTGTCCGGCTGTATGTTCAACGATCCGGTGGGAATGGCCATTTATGCAGAGCTGCACTACATGATGTCCTCCCTCATGCTGGGGGAATGGTTTGAATAAGGAACAGGAACCGCGTCTGCGCTTTACTGATGAGGAACGGTCTGACCCTGCACTGGAAAAGCCGATCCGTAAAGCGGAGAAAGCTGCGGCCAGAGCAGATAAGGCGCAGGCCAATATCCCAAAGAAAAAGGTCAGGCAGACGGTCATTGACCCGGATACCGAAAAAAAGACCTCGAAGCTGACCTTTGAGGACAAGAAAAAGCCACCTTCCAAAGTTTCTCAAGGAGTCAGGGAAGCTCCCGTCCATCTGGTCGCAGGCAAGCTCCACAAAGAGATCCGGGAAACAGAGCAGGACAATGTGGGCGTGGAAAGCGCCCACAAGTCCGAGGAAGCGGTGGAGACCGGCGCTTATCTGGTGCGGGAGGGCTATCGCAGCCACAAGCTGAAGCCGTACCGCAAAGTAGCCCAGGCAGAGCGTCAACTGGAAAAGGCAAATGTAAATGTTCTGTACCAGAAATCTTTGCAGGAAAATCCCCAGTTTGCCAGCAACCCTCTTTCCCGCTGGCAGCAAAAGCAGGCCATCAAAAAGCAGTATGCCGCCGCCAAACACGCCGGTCAGACTGCCGGAAATACCGCCCAGGCTGCATCTAAAACCGGAAAAGCCGCAAGGACGGTAAAAGAAAAGGTACAGCAGGCAGGGGCATTCGTCATGCGCCACAAGAAGGGTTTCCTGATGGCAGGGGTTTTGTTTCTCATTACCTGTATGCTGATGAATACCATGTCCTCCTGCTCCATGATGGCGCAGAGCATCGGTTCCGTTCTCTCCGGCACCACCTATCCGTCGGATGACCCGGAAATGCTGGCGGTGGAGGCAGATTATGCAGCCAGAGAAGCCCAGTTGCAGGAGGAAATCGACAACATAGAAAGCAGCCACCCAGGGTATGACGAGTATCGCTATGACCTTGGTATGATCGGCCATGACCCTCATGAGCTGGCAGCATTTCTGTCTGCCGTTTTGCAAGGCTACACCCGGCAGAGCGCTCAGGCAGAGCTGGCGCGTGTGTTTGCAGCACAGTATCAGCTGACGCTTACTGAGGAAGTGGAGATTCGCTACCGCACGGAGACCTCCACCGACCCGGAGACCGGCGAGACCACCTCAGAAGAAGTCCCCTATGAGTATTACATTTTGAATGTGAAACTCACCAGCAAGCCCATTTCCGCTGTGGCGTCGGAGATTCTGACCCCGGAGCAGATGGAAATGTATCAGGTCTACCGACAGACCATGGGCAATAAGCCGTTGTTGTTTGGCGGTGGTTCCCCTGACATGAGCAATTCCGAGGACTTGACCGGTGTGCAGTTCGTAAATGGAACCCGTCCCGGAAATCCGCAGCTGGTGGAGCTGGCCAAGCGTCAGGTCGGCAATGTGGGAGGCTATCCTTATTGGAGCTGGTATGGCTTTGACAGCCGCGTGGAGTGGTGCGCCTGCTTTGTATCTTGGTGTTATAACCAGGCTGGAAAAAGTGAGCCGCGTTTTGCTGGCTGTGAGTGGCAGGGCGTTCCGTGGTTCCAGTCTCATGGACAATGGGGTGCAAGAGGCTATAACAATCTGGCTCCCGGAGATGCAATTTTCTTTGATTGGGATTTGGATGGGACAGCAGACCATGTGGGTATCGTGATCGGTACGGATGGCAGCCGTGTTTATACGGTGGAGGGAAATTCCGGCGATGCCTGCAAGATCAAAAGTTATGACCTGAATTATCAAAGTATTAAGGGCTACGGCCTGATGAACTGGTAACAGACTTTGTGGAAAGGAGTGAACGGTTATGGCAAAAAACAAAATTGAACGTATCGACCAGGAAATTGAGAAAACCCGTGAGAAGATTGCGGAATATCAGGAAAAGCTCAAGACCCTGGAAGCACAGAAAACGGAGGCAGAGAATCTGGAAATCGTTCAGATGGTTCGTGCGTTACGCATGACTCCAGCACAGCTGAACGCTATGCTTTCCGGTGGAATGAACCACGGCAGAGATACGGCACTGTCGGAATCAAATAATCAGGAGGCTACCGCTTATGAAGAATAAAAGAATTTGCAAAACACTTTCCGCCCTTTGCCTGACAATGGTTGTGGCATTTGGCTTTACGATCCCTGCTTTCGCACAGGGGTCAGAACAGGCTCCGGCGGCACCGGCAGAGGATTCTACCAATGACAGCAATGTGATTGTGGAAGAAACAGAACCGGCACCGGCACTTACACCGGAGGGGAATGCGGCATTGGTGGATGATTTTGGAGGCAATAAGCAGCTTATTACTGTTACGACCAAAGCTGGAAATTACTTTTACATCCTGATTGACAGGGCGAATGAGGACAAGGAGACTGCTGTTCACTTTCTGAATCAGGTGGACGATGCAGACCTTGCGGCGCTGATGGAAGATGGAAAAGCAAAAGAGGAGCCGCCTGCGGTATGCAGCTGCACGACAAAATGTGAAGCAGGGGCAGTCAATACGGCTTGTCCGGTCTGTGCAACTGATAAGAGTAAATGTACGGGCAAAGCACCGGAACCTCCGGCAGAAATATCGGAGCCGGAAAAGGAGAAGCCTGCCGGACTGAATCCGGCTGCGCTGGTCCTTTTACTGGCTCTGCTTGGTGGCGGTGGCGTATTTGCCTATTTGAAGCTCGTTAAGAACAAGCCTAAGACCAAGGGCAATGACAGTCTGGACGATTATGATTATGGCGAGGAAGATTCCGAGGAATGGGAAACCGAAAATGAGGAGTCGGACGAGCCGGACGCTGACGGGGGCAGCACAGAAGAAGATGACGAGGACAGCGTGAAATGACCCGTTTCACAGACAGTCCCTATGAACGCATGATGACACGCAGGCCGGAGGGCGGGAGGGAAACTTCCCGTCCTCCTTCTTTACCCCACAACCACCCCTGCTATGGCTGCGGGAGTTATGGAAGCCCCTGCGTAGGCATCTGCCATCGTGAGATGGAACGCTGGCTCAAAGAAAGGAAACGAAAAAAATGAGTGTTCTGATTATATTTATCAAGCTGATTGCTGTTTTTGACCTGCTGGTGATCGCCGTGTATTTTGGCGGCGACATTCTTTCTACCATGTTAAACAAACTTCGGAGAAAGCCAAAGCAAGATGACCCCTTTGATTTCTCCTTAGATACCGTGACAGTTTCATTGTCCATAGATTCTATCCGTCAGCTTTATTCCGGTGACGCGGCAGAGTTTGTGGAAGAAAAGATCCTGCCAAATGCGGAGAAAACAATGGCCGTTTTGACGGAACAAGAACAGACGGCGACTCGTCTGCTCTTATCTGCTCTGATCGGTTTTCTTGCAGCAGAAGCTCCTATGGATGAACAGAGCTTTCCTTTGATGATGGAACTTCTGAACTGCATGGAAGGGGAAAAAGAAGATGGTTGCCAGGATGCAGTAGATAGTTTACTTGAAGATGCCGCCTGCAATACCCGCCGTCACGAAGAATATTACAGCAATTATCAACGCTACCAGCTGATGCAGGTGGATAAAACCCGTGTCATTTTGGCTTGTCGTATCATCATCAATGACCTGCTGGGGAAACTGTACCGCTATGACTACCGGTTTGGTTATAACCTGCTACTGGATGAGGAAAACAGCATAGAGAAAAAACTGCACACGCCTGTGCGGGAAGAATGGGAGGCTGAAGATGATGAGATATAAACTGGTAATCGCTGAAAAACCATCGGCTGCACAAAGTCTGGCCGCCGTGATCGGCGCGACTGCTCGTAAGGACGGCTATCTGGAGGGGAACGGCTGGCGTGTCAGCTGGTGCGTGGGCCATCTGGCCGGTCTTGCGGATGCAGACAGCTATGACCCCAAGTACGCCAAGTGGCGATATGATGACCTGCCTATTCTGCCGGAGCATTGGCAGATGGTGGTGGGAAAGGATAAGAAAAAGCAGTTTGATATTCTCAAAAAGCTGATGAACGCCCCGGATGTGATGGAAGTGGTAAATGCCTGTGATGCCGGACGCGAGGGTGAGCTGATCTTCCGCAGCGTCTATGAGCTGGCAGGTTGCAAGAAGCCGATGAAAAGGCTCTGGATTTCTTCGATGGAAGACTCCGCCATAAGGGAAGGCTTTGCAAACCTGCGCCCCGGTGCGGACTATGACGGACTTCGAGATGCTGCCCTCTGCCGTGCCAAGGCCGACTGGCTGGTGGGGATCAATGCGACAAGGCTTTTTTCCGTGCTGTATCACCGTACCCTCAACATCGGGCGCGTGATGTCCCCAACACTGGCGCTCATTGTCCAGCGAGAAGCTGAGATCGACACCTTTAAGCCGATTCCCTTTTATACCGTGGCGCTGGAGCTGCCCGGTCTTACCGTATCCGGGGAGCGCATGGCGAATAAGGTCGCTGCCGAGCAGCTGAAAGAAGCCTGTCAGGGTGCAAATGTCACAATCAAAAAGGTGGAGTGCAAGGAAAAGTCCGAAAAGCCGCCTGCCCTCTATGACCTGACTACCCTGCAAAGAGATGCCAACCGCCTGCTTGGATTTACAGCCCAGCAGACCCTGGACTATCTACAAAGCCTGTATGAAAAGAAGCTCTGCACCTATCCCCGTACTGACAGCCGCTATCTGACTGGTGATATGGCAGACAGCCTGCCGGTGCTGGTGAATCTGGTTGCCAGTGCTATGCCGTTTCGCAAAGGGATCGCCATTACCTGTGATCCGCATACGGTCATCAACGATAAGAAAGTAACCGACCATCACGCAGTAATCCCTACCAGAAATCTCAAGGATGCAGACCTTTCTGCCCTTCCTGCGGGAGAAAAAGCGGTGCTGGAGCTGGTGGCCCTGCGTCTGATGTGCGCCGTAGCCCAGCCCCATATCTATTCGGAAACTGTTGTGATTGCAGCGTGTGCCGGTGGGGAGTTTACCACAAAAGGAAAAACGGTGAAGCATCCCGGATGGAAAGCACTGGAGGACGCCTACCGTGCCAAAATGAAGGATGCAGAGCCGAAAAAAGAGGGCGCAGAGAAAGCCCTGCCGGAGCTGACCGAAGGACAGACCCTTTCGGTTGTTGCTGCAATCGTCAAAGAAGGCAAAAGCAGTCCGCCCCTGCACTTTACGGAGGACACTCTGTTGTCCGCGATGGAGACTGCCGGAAAAGAGGATATGCCGGAGGATGCCGAGCGAAAAGGTCTGGGGACACCGGCCACCCGTGCCGGTATTTTGGAAAAGCTGGTATCTGCCGGTTTTCTGGAACGAAAAAAGAGCAGGAAAACGGTGCAGCTTCTCCCTTCCCACGATGCAGTTTCCCTGATCACCGTTCTGCCGGAACAACTGCAATCGCCGCTTCTGACTGCCGAGTGGGAGTACCGACTGGGCGAGATCGAGCGCGGGCAGCTTGCCCCGGAGGAGTTTTTGGACGGGATCAGCACCATGCTGAAAGATCTGGTGGGAACTTATCAGGTCATCAAAGGAACTGAGTACCTGTTCACTCCGCCCCGTGAGGTGGTGGGCAAATGCCCTCGCTGCGGCGGTGAAGTTGCAGAACTGCAAAAAGGCTTCTTCTGTCAGAATGATTCTTGCAAATTTGCAATCTGGAAAAATAACAAATGGTGGGCTGCCAAGAAAAAACAGCCGACCAAGGCTGTGGTGTCTGCACTGCTTAACGATGGCCGTGTCCGTGTGACGGGGCTATATTCGGAGAAAACCGGCAAGACCTACGATGCCACTGTGGTTTTGGAGGACGATGGACAGTACGCCAACTTCAAGCTGGAATTTGATCAGCGGAAAGGAGGCAGCCGATGAAGCTCTCTTTAGTGGAACGGGAAACCATTCTCCTTTATAACCAGGCAGAACCAATGGCTGAGGTCTACACCCACGATCCCCGTCTGATGGAGAAGCTGGAACTGCTGGCAAAAAAGCACCCCGACCAGATCACCCGAAAGGACGCCCATAACTTTACCGTCCCAAAGCGGTGTGTATCAGTCCGGGAGCCATATAGCGTAGAACGCCGCAAAGCCGCCAGTGAGCGTGCGAAAGCTGCCGGATACCAGCCCCCTGTGAGAAAGTCCAGCAGTTAAAGGCACATGACAGAGAATGTATTTGAAGCAGTCAAGCAGTCGGTCAGCACCAGAGATGCGGCAGCGTTTTATGGGATCGAGGTCAAACGAAATGGCATGGCCTGCTGTCCCTTTCACGATGATAAGAACCCCAGCATGAAGGTAGACCAGCGGTTCCACTGCTTTGGCTGCGGTGCAGATGGGGATGTGATCGACTTTACCGCAAAGCTCTTTGACCTCTCCCCAAAAGAAGCGGCGGAGAAACTGGCACAGGACTTTGGCCTGATCTATGACAGTCAGGCCCCTCCCCGTAGGAGATATGTCCGGCAGAAAACAGAGGCACAAAAGTTTCGGGAGGACCGGCAGCGGTGTTATCGCGTACTGTCCGATTACTACTATCTGCTGAAAAAATGGGAGGCCGACAATTCTCCCCGGACACCGGAGGAAGAACCGCACCCCCGTTTTGTGGAAGCAATCCAGAAGAAAACCTATGTAGAGTACCTGTTGGACCTTTTTCTTTATGAAAGTGAAGAAGAACAAAAGGCATGGATTGCAGAACACACAGCAGAAATCACACATTTGGAAAGGAGATTGAAAATCATGGCTGAGAACAAACCCACCAACCGAGAGCGGCTAAGGGAAATCACAGATGGCATCGAGCAGGGGATCAAGGAACTGTTTGAGAGTGAAAAGTATATGCGCTATCTGTCCGTCATGTCCCGCTTCCACCGCTATTCGGTAAACAACACCATGCTCATCTATATGCAGAAGCCGGACGCTACATTGGTAGCCGGATACAATAAGTGGAAAGACCAGTTTGAGCGTCATGTAAAAAAGGGCGAGCATGGCATTACCATCATTGCTCCCACACCATATAAGAAGAAAATCGAGGAGCAGAAACTGGACCCGGATACCAAGGCTCCGATTTTGGATAAAGACGGAAAGATCGTCACAGAGGAAAAAGAAATCGAGATCCCCATGTTTCGCCCGGTCAAGGTCTTTGATGTGAGCCAGACCGACGGGAAACCTTTGCCTGAGCTTGCTTCCTCCCTTTCCGGCAATGTGCCAAATTATGAGGCATTCATGGAGGCTCTGCGCCGCAGTGCGCCGGTGCCGATCACTTTTGAAGCAATGGCCGCCGATACGGACGGCTATTTTTCTGCCGATCATCAGAAAATCGCCATTCGCCAGGGCATGAGTGAGGTGCAGACGGTTTCGGCCACAGTACACGAGATTGCCCACAGCAAGCTCCACAATCAGAAAAAGATTCAGATTGCCAATGACGAGCAATATCAGGAGATCGAGCTGTTTGATAAACCCGGTCTGTTCTCCAATGGGCGGATTGTCCGTGATAATCTGCCGGAGGGCGTTTATTGCTATGACCTGCGCGGTTCTGACTACGACCCCGGAGAGCCGGTCTGTGTAGAAGAACAAGTGGTTGTAAACCATGCAGGTTCCGTTCTGCTGACAGAGCCGCTGGAGCTGGCGGAAGATGGACGCCTGATGCTGACCGAGGAAGAAGGGCTGAATTTTGTTGGCGGCTTTTCTACCCTCACCCAGTTTTTGCAAGAACAGAGGAAAGACCGCCACACGGAGGAAGTGGAGGCTGAAAGCATCTCCTATGCAGTCTGCAAATATTTTGGCATCGAGACCGGAGAAAACAGCTTCGGCTATATTGCAAGCTGGAGTCAGGGCAAGGAGCTGAAAGAGCTGAGAGCCAGTTTGGAGACCATCAATAAGACCTCCGGCACTTTGATCTCTGACATTGAGCGCCACTATAAGGAAATATGCAAAGAGCGTGGGATTGATCCCCATGCAAAGGCAGAGCCGGAAACCGCCCCGATAGAGCAGCCAACCGGCAATCTGACTTACTATGTGGCAGAGTGCATGGAGTTTTCAAACCTTGGAGAATATCACGATAACCTGTCTTTGGAGGAGGCGGTCCGCATCTATCAGGAAATTCCGGCAGAGCGAATGAACGGGATCAAGGGCATTGGCTTTGAGCTGAAAGACGGAAGCGACTATGAAGGACCGTTTCCAATTTTGACCGGGCAGACCATTGACCTGGACACTATTCAGGCAATCGACTATTACCGTGACAATCCGCTGGTACAGAAAGCGGTAAAGGAACTGGCTGCGGCCATGTCGGAAATGGAGGTACTGGGGGCGGATGCCAACCAGCAGGAGGCTTTGTTTCTGATCAACGATACTACCTATTTTCATATCCAACCTTGTGACAGCGGATGGGACTACACTCTTTACGATGCTGCGTCCATGAAAGAGCTGGATGGTGGTCAGCTGGATATGCCGGAGCTTTCCTGCATGAAGGCAGTTCTCCAGATTTGTGATGATAACGATCTGGACAGCACTTCGCTCAGACGCGCTCCCTTGTCTATGGTTGAGACCTTGCAGGAAGCTGCTTATGAGCAGATGCAAGCAGAGGCAAGTCAGATGACCGCTTCTGCCCAGCTGCCGGAAGCGCAGGAGCAGGCACTGGATGAATACCCCATGCCAGATGAGCAGGTATCCACACAGGATATGCAGGAATACGGCTACTCCTATGATGGGATGCTCCCTGTTACCAGAGAACGGGCGTTGGAACTGGATGCCGCCGGTTTGACCGTCTATGTGCTGCATGAGGACAATACGGAGAGCATGGTGTTTGACCCGCAGGAAATCATGGATCATGGCGGTCTTTTCGGTGTGGACCATGAGGAATGGGAGAAAAGCCCTCAGTTCCACGAAAAGGTCATGGAGCGTCAGGAACATCAGCAGGAACACGAACAGGCATTTCTCTCCCAGAACAGAGATTGCTTTGCCATCTATCAGGTAAGTCGTGACGATCCGCAGAATGTGCGCTTTATGAATCTGGACTGGTTAAAGTCCCATAACATTTCCATAGACCGCAGCAATTATGACCTCATTTACACAGCTCCTCTGAGGGAGTCTGGCACTGTGCCGGAGCAGCTGGAAAAACTCTATCAGCAATTCAATCTGGAAAAGCCCGTGGACTTTCACAGTCCCTCCATGAGCGTCAGCGACATCGTTGCGATCAGACAGGACGGTAAGGTATCCTGTCATTACTGTGACAGTGTTGGTTTTACCCAGATCCCCGGATTCCTGCCAGAAAACCCGCTGAAAAATGCGGAAATGATGCTGGAGGACGATTACGGCATGATCGACGGTATCATCAACAATGGCGCAAAAGAACCTACGGTGGCAGAGCTGGAACAGCAGGCCCGAAGCGGTCAGCCCATTTCCCTGATGGAGTTGGCAGCCGCCACCCATCGGGAGGAACGGGAAAAGAAAAAGTCCGTCATGGAGCAGCTGAAAGGCCAGCCCAAGACAGAACACAAAAAGACAGCACCCAAAAAGAGTGCGGAAAGGGAGATTTGATATGGGCAACTTTACTTTTGAGGAAATGAACCTGATGTGCATTTACAATACCGGCAGCCGCACCGGGCTGATTGACAGTCTGCGTGAGATGCGCGGCGAGCTTTCGCCGGAGGAAACGGAGCTGAAAGAGTTGACCGACAGCGCTCTTACGAAGCTCTGTGCGATGACCGATGAGAAGTTTGCCGAACTGGAGCTGTACCCGGATTTTGACCAGTAAACAACATAACCGCAGGGATGGGGTGGCGATCTGCAACCCCGCCTTTTTACCCCAAAACTGAAAGGAGGACAGAATACTATGCCAACCAAAGCTGAACTATATGCACAGATGGCGGAGAAAGTGGCAACGCAACTCACTGGAAGCTGGCAGGAATGGGCAGGGTTCCTTACTACGGCAGCCCGACTTTACAAGTACCCGTTCCATGAGCAGCTGATGATCTATGCCCAGCGACCGGACGCCACCGCCTGTGCGGAGTACGATTTATGGAATGAAAAGATGGGTCGGTATGTAAGGCGCGGTTCCAAAGGGATTGCTCTGGTGGACGATTCCGGGGACAGGCCCCGCCTGCGCTATGTCTTTGATATTTCCGACACCGGAACCCGTGAACATTCCCGCACTCCCTGGCTGTGGCAGCTGGAGGAGCGCCATTTGGATTCCGTGCAGGTCATGCTGGAACGCACCTATGATGTTTCCGGTGATGACCTTGCCGGACAGCTCACCGAGGTAGCCGGAAAACTGGCTGAGGAATACTGGACGGAGCATCAGCAGGACTTCTTCTATATCGTTGACGGTTCCTTTTTGGAGGAATATGATGAGTTTAACATCGGAGTACAGTTCAAGGCAGCAGCCACCGTCAGTATCACTTATGCTTTGATGTCCCGCTGTGGACTGGAACCGGAACGCTACTTCGACCACGAAGATTTCATGGCGATCTTTGATTTCAATACCCCGTCAACCATCGGAGCGCTGGGAACAGCGGTCAGCCAGATCAACCAGCAGGTGCTGCGGCAGATCGGCGTTACCGTCCGAAATGCAGAGCGCGAAGCCAACCAAGAAAGGAGCAAACAAGATGAACAATCCCATGACCTATATCCAGAACGGAGACTATCTGATTCCCGACCTGAAGCTGAGCCAGCAGCCGGAGAAACCCCTGGGCAAGTACGGCAGGATGAGGAAAACCTACCTGAAGGAACATCGTCCCATCCTCTACAACCAGATGTTGCTGAGCGAGAAGCTGTACCCGCACCTTCTGGAGATCGACGAGACCGCCCAGAACAGACTGGAGCAGATGATGCCCCAGCTGGCGAAGGAAGCGGGAGCCACCGAGGAACTGAAAGCCAGCGATCCCATGAAGTGGGTGGGGCTGATGAACACCTGCAAAGCTCAGGCCGAGGAAATCCTGATGGCGGAGCTTATCAACAGCTGACTCTAAACCTGTTCCTCTCCGAAGCGGAACAGATCCAATCCATAGATGAAGCAGAGAATGTAGCGCATACATCCTCTGCTTTTTCTTTTGCCCAAAATGACATCGACCATGTGCTGCGTTTGGGCGGCAATACAGACCGTCAAAGGGAGCGTGTGGTTGCAGCCTTTGAAAAGCAGAAAACCACCGCTGAGATTGCCGAGATACTGAAAACGCTGTACCACGGCGGCAATGGCCTTGGCAGTGTGAGCGCATGGTATGCCGAGGATGGTATCCATCTTTCCCATGGGAAGTCTGTCCGTTATGACAGGTCTGCCCAGGTCATTTCCTGGGAGAGCGCCGCAGAGCGTATCGGGGAGCTTTTGGAGAGCGGCCAGTTTGCCTCCAATGTGGAGCTTACAGAAGCGGCAGGCTATGAACGCTCCCTCCTCTCGGAAAAGCTCTGGCATCTGTATCACGATCTCAGTGAGGATGCCAGAAAAGCCGGATATTTGTCCTGCCTGTCAGAGATCAAAGGCAATGGTTTCCCAGAGGAGACCCGCCGCCTGACGGAGCAGCTGAGTGACTCGGCTTTCCGCCAGACCCTCAAGGAAGAATACGCTGCCTTCTGGACTGCCTATCAGCAGGACCGTGACCTGTTGCGTTTTCACTATCATAGACCGAGGGAGATCTGGGAGAACCTGAAGGACCTTGACCTGCCACGCAGGACCTTTTCTTCAGACCTTTCCCAAGTGCCAACCGTTCAGCACTTCATTACCGAGGATGAGATCGACACCGCCATGACCGGCGGAAGCAGTTTCGCCGGAGGAAAAGGCCGTATCTATGCGTTCTTCATGGAAAACCATACGGATAAGGAAAAAGTGAGATTCCTTAAAGACGAGTATGGCATTGGCGGACGCTCTCATGCCCTGTCCGGCGCAACACACAGCGGCGAAGATCACGATGGGAAAGGACTGCACTATAAAAAGCAGGACTGCCCGGATGTTCACTTGAACTGGGAAAAGGTTTCCAAGCGCATTACCTCACTTGTCAAGAAAGACCGCTATCTTACCGAACAGGAACAAGCGCAGTATGACAAGATCCAGTCTGAACAGGAACTGGCAGAAGAAGATGCCATTCAAGCCCAGCAGCCGGAGATGGATGAAGAAACGCCAAAGCCTACCCTTCGGGAGCAGTTTGAGCAGTATAAGCCTGTGGTGACTGCCGCCATTTCTGAGGATACCGCATACCGCAATGCCTGCGGTCATTCCGACCGTGAAAATGCTGTCATCGAGGGTAATGCCGCTGTGCGCCGTGCGGTCCTTGGTTCTAAGGATATGGAGCTGATCCGACTTTATTCGGATGTGCCGGAGTTCCGCCAGCGTCTGCACCGGGAAGTGATCGACGAAACCTATCCAAAGCTCCATGAGCTTCTGCGCCCTCTTTCTCAGGAAGATATTGATACTGCCCTTTGTGCATGGAACGGCAATATCGAGAGTAAACACGCTGTTATCCGCTATATGAAAGACCATGCAAGAGAAAAAGATACCGCTGCATGGCTGGCTCAGGAATACGGCGGCAGTAACAGCAACAGCCTGTTTGTTGTCCGTGCCGGAAGCCCGGAGGAAACACAGCTGCCCTGGCCGAAGGTACAGCGCCGGATTGCCCAGCTGATTCAGGAGGACCGGTTCTATACCGAAGAAGAACAGAACCGTTTTGACAATATCGACCCTATCGCCATCCGGGAAGCCCTGGAGGAAAGAGGGATCGTCAACGGACAGGTGACAGACCCGGAAAAACTGGACAATGCCCTGTTTATCCAACAGGTGATGTCAGATGCAGAGCAGATCGCAGCTGCCGAGACAGAGCAGACTTCCGAAGTTTCCATTTCTGATGAGGAATATGATGCAGTTCGCCGCCCGACTCCGCAAAGAACCTCCTATGATCCTGCCGCCCCGGTCTATGCCGTGGGCGATACCGTGTATATCGAGGATGACGCCTATCAGATCACCGAGCTGCGGGAGGACACCGTGCAGCTTCTGCCTACCGGCATGGTATATCCCATCTACCGGGCAGAGCGCAAAGAACAGTTCGAGCAGCTGCTTCGGGCAGACCGCCGCAATGCTTACTATACCGAGTTTCTTCCTATTGACCCGGACAAGGCAGATCAAGACCTGCGGGATGTATTGGCTCATGGACTGATGGATGAAGCGGATAAACAGCAGCTTTCCACGCTACTGCAATCTGGCAGGAGCAACAGCGAGATCGCCTACTGGCTGAGCAGAGCCTACCCTCATGAGATTGAGACCCTGAATCTGGAGACCGGCGATATTGCCGATTACCGTACCACGGCACAGGGCATGGAGCTGGAAGTCCTGGACGCAGAGGAAAAGCGTCTGGCTGT
The DNA here is from genome assembly GCF_003481245.1 of Blautia sp. TF10-30. NCBI lineage: Bacteria > Bacillati > Bacillota > Clostridia > Lachnospirales > Lachnospiraceae > Blautia > Blautia sp. TF10-30. Next base: position 64,570 of record NZ_QUKM01000013.1, on the reverse strand, counting down.
GCTGTATTTCCGCTGGGATGAAGTTGCGCCTTTGCTGCGCGGGATGTATGCCCGTCAGCAGGACGGCTTTGGACAGGAACAGCCCCAACCGGCTACCGAATCCCCGACCTTCCATTCCGAGACCATGGCCGTCTATCCGGGCGATAAGAACCATCTACCTTATGATGTGGTGGTGGAACGGTTGCATATTGAGGAGCCGGAGCCGCCAGCCCCTGTAACAGAGCCGGAGAAAACCTTTGAGGAAGTGCTGGATGAACACCCGGTTTCCATTCAGGTCAACGGCCAGTGGCAGACCTTCCCCAATGCCAAAGCTGCCGAGGAAGCCTCCTATGAGGAATACAAGGCTAACCTGCGCCGCAATGCACAGAACTTCCGCATTACAGATGAGCATTTGGGTGAAGGCGGTCCAAAAGCCAAGTTCCAGGCAAATGTCAATGCCATTCGTTTGCTGAAAGAGCTGGAAGCTGCCGGACAGCAGGCAAGCCCCGAACAGCAGGAGGTTCTTTCTCGATATGTGGGCTGGGGCGGTCTCTCTGATGCGTTTGACCCGGAGAAACCGGCATGGGCTTTAGAGTATGCCCAGCTAAAAGAACTGCTGACCCCGGAGGAATATGCCGCCGCCAGAGGTTCCACCCTCAACGCGCACTACACCAGTCCCACGGTAATCCGGGCCATCTATGAGACCGTGGGGCGCATGGGCTTTGAGACCGGAAATATTTTGGAGCCATCTATGGGTGTGGGCAACTTCTTCGGTATGCTGCCGGAGGAAATGAGAAACAGCCGTCTATACGGTGTGGAGCTGGACCCGGTTTCCGGGCGCATCGCAAAGCAGCTCTATCCCAAGGCGGACATCACAGTAGGCGGCTTTGAGACCACTGACAGGCGGGATTTCTATGACCTTGCCATTGGTAATGTGCCTTTTGGCCAGTATCAGGTTCGAGATAAAGCCTATGACAAGCTGAATTTCAGTATTCATAACTACTTTTTTGCCAAAGCACTCGACCAGGTGCGTCCCGGCGGCGTGGTAGCTTTTGTGACCTCCCGATATACCATGGACGCCAAGGATTCCACCGTGCGCCGCTATCTTGCCCAGCGTGCTGAGCTGCTGGGAGCAATCCGTCTGCCCAATGACGCGTTCAAAAAGAATGCCGGTGCCGAGGTGGTATCCGACATCATCTTTCTCCAAAAGCGGGATCGCCCGCTGGACATCGTGCCGGAATGGACCCAGACCGGACAGACGGAGGACGGTTTTGCCATCAACCGGTATTTTATCGACCACCCGGAAATGGTGCTAGGCAGACAGGAGCCGGTAAGCACTGCTCATGGTATGGACTACACTGTGAATCCTATCGAGGGACTGGAGCTTTCCGACCAGCTGCATGATGCTGTGAAGTACATTCATGGGACTTATCAGGAGGCAGAGCTGCCGGAGCTGGGCGAAGGCGAAGCTATTGACACCTCCATTCCTGCCGATCCTAATGTGAAGAACTATTCCTATGCCATTGTAGACGGGCAGGTGTACTACCGGGAAAACAGCCGTATGGTGCGCCCTGACCTCAACGCCACCGCCGAAGCCCGCGTGAAAGGTCTTGTGGGACTGCGTGATTGTGTGCAGGAACTGATCGACCTTCAGATGGATGCAGCGGTTCCGGACAGCACCATTCGGGAGAAGCAGGCGGAACTGAACAGCCTCTATGACAGCTTTTCTGCCAAATACGGTCTCATCAATGACCGTGCAAACCGTCTGGCCTATGCAGACGATTCTTCCTATTACCTGCTCTGTGCGCTGGAAGTCATCAACGAGGACGGTAAACTGGAACGTAAGGCAGATATGTTCACCAAGCGGACCATCAAGCCCCATCAGGCGGTGGCTGTGGTGGATACGGCAAGTGAAGCACTGGCGGTGTCCATCTCGGAAAAAGCCTGCGTGGATATGGACTATATGAGCCAGCTTACCGGAAAAACAAAGGAAGAACTGGCCGGAGAACTGCAAGGCGTGATCTTCCGTGTACCGGGACAGCTGGAGCAGGACGGATCGCCCCATTATGTGACCGCCGATGAATACCTTTCTGGCAATGTACGCCGCAAACTGCGTCAGGCGCAGCGGGCGGCACAGCAGGACCCGGTTTATGTAGTCAATGTGGAAGCTCTTACCGCCGCCCAGCCCAAAGACCTGGATGCGTCGGAGATCGAGGTGCGTCTGGGCGCTACCTGGATTGACAAGGAATATATCCAGCAGTTTATGTATGAGACCTTTAATACCCCGTTTTATCTCCAACGCAGTATCGAGGTCAACTATTCGTCCTTTACCGCTGAATGGCAGATCAAGGGAAAATCTTCTGTATCCTACAACGATGTGGCAGCTTATACCACCTATGGGACCAGCCGCGCCAACGCCTACAAGATTCTGGAGGATTCCTTAAACCTGCGGGATGTCCGCATCTATGACACCATAGAGGACGCAGACGGAAAAGAGCACCGCGTGCTGAATGCCAAGGAGACCACCCTGGCGGCTCAAAAACAGCAGGCGATCCGGGAAGCCTTTAGGGACTGGATCTGGAGAGACCCGGAGCGCCGCCAGACTTTGGTGAGCCAGTACAACGAGGAAATGAACTCTACCCGTCCCCGTGAATATGATGGCAGCCACATCACTTTTGGAGGCATGAACCCGGCCATTACCCTGCGGGAACACCAGAAAAGCGCCATTGCCCATGTGCTGTATGGAGGAAATACCCTGTTGGCACATGAAGTAGGCGCAGGCAAAACTTTTGAAATGGTAGCTGCTTCGATGGAAGCCAAACGCCTGGGACTGTGCCAGAAATCTCTCTTTGTGGTTCCAAACCATCTGACAGAGCAGTGGGCGTCGGAGTTTCTGCGTCTCTATCCTTCCGCCAATATCTTAATCACCACCAAAAAGGACTTTGAGACCCATAACCGAAAGAAATTCTGCGCACGTATTGCGACGGGTGATTATGATGCCATCATCATGGGACACAGCCAGTTTGAGCGTATCCCCATCAGCCGGGAGCGTCAGGAACGGCTTCTCTATGAACAGATCGACGAGATCACTGAGGGGATTGCAGAGGTACAGGCCAGTGGCGGCGAGCGTTTTACCGTCAAACAGCTGGAGCGTACCAGAAAGTCTCTGGAAGCCAGACTGGAAAAGCTGCAAGCCGAGGGGCGAAAAGACGATGTGGTAACCTTCGAGCAGCTGGGTGTGGACCGTTTGTTTGTGGACGAGGCCCACAACTATAAAAACCTGTTTCTATACACAAAAATGCGGAATGTGGCTGGTCTTTCCACATCGGACGCGCAGAAATCCTCCGATATGTTTGCCAAGTGCCGCTATATGGATGAGATCACCGGAAACCGTGGCGTGATTTTTGCCACCGGCACCCCGGTCAGCAACTCCATGACCGAGCTTTACACCATGCAGCGTTACCTTCAGTATGAACGCCTGCAAGAACTGAACATGACCCACTTCGACTGCTGGGCTTCCAGATTTGGGGAGACCGTCACAGCATTGGAGCTGGCACCGGAAGGCACCGGCTACCGGGCAAGAACGAGATTCAGCAAGTTCTTTAATCTGCCAGAGCTGATGAACCTGTTCAAAGAAGTGGCGGACATCAAGACCGCCGACCAACTGAACCTGCCCACCCCGGAGGTGGAATACCACAACATCGTGGCGCAGCCTACCGAACATCAGCAGGAAATGGTCAAAGCTCTTTCGGAGCGTGCATCGCTGGTACACAGTGGAACTGTTGACCCGTCCCAGGATAACATGCTCAAGATTACCTCGGATGGCCGTAAGCTGGGGCTTGACCAGAGAATCGTCAACCAGATGCTGCCGGACGAACCTGGCACAAAGGTCAATCAGTGTGTGGACAACATCATGCAGATCTGGCGGGACGGCAAAGCTGACAAGCTGACCCAGCTGGTGTTCTGCGACATTTCTACACCGCAGGCAAAAGCTCCTGCAAGCAAGGCGGCGAAAACGCTGGATAATCCACTGCTTCACGCATTGGAAGGCGCTGTGCCTCTGCCGGAGCAGGAGCCGGCCTTTACGGTATATGACGATATTCGTCAGAAACTTATTGCCCAGAGGATGCCTGCCGACCAGATCGCTTTTATCCATGAAGCCAATACCGAAGTGCGGAAAAAGGAGCTGTTCTCTAAAGTCCGTACCGGTCAGGTTCGTGTCCTCTTAGGCAGCACCGCCAAGATGGGCGCAGGCACCAATGTGCAGGACCGTCTGGTGGCACTTCATGACCTGGACTGTCCGTGGAGACCGGGAGACCTTGCCCAGCGCAAGGGTCGTATCGAGCGTCAGGGTAACAAGAATCCTCTTGTCCATGTGTACCGCTATGTGACAGAAGGAACCTTTGATGCATACCTCTGGCAGACGGTGGAGAATAAGCAGAAATTCATTTCCCAGATTATGACTTCTAAATCGCCGGTGCGTTCCTGCGATGATGTGGATGAAACAGCCCTCAGTTTTGCCGAGATCAAGGCTCTGTGTGCCGGAGATCCCCGCATCAAGGAGCGTATGGATTTGGATGTGGAGGTATCCCGCCTGAAGCTGATGAAAGCCGACCACCAGAGCAAGCAATATCGTCTGGAGGACCAGCTGCTCAAATACTTCCCGGAGGAGATTGAAAAGCACAAAGGCTTTATCAAGGGCTTTGAATCTGACCTGGAGGTTTTGGCAGCACACCCGCACCCGGAGGACGGTTTTGCCGGTATGGAGATTCGTGGAGACCTGCTGACCGATAAGGAGAACGCCGGTGCAGCCCTTTTGGATGCCTGCAAGGAGGTCAAAACCTCCGATCCGGTGCAGATCGGCAGCTACCGGGGTTATGCCATGTCCGTGGAATTTTTCGCTTGGAAACAGGAATATACGCTCCTGCTGAAAGGACAGATGACCCACAGGGCAACCCTTGGTACAGACCCTCGCGGAAATCTTACCCGTATCGACAATGCCCTCACTCAGATGCCCCAGCGTCTGGAGGCGGCAAAGGCACAGCTGGATAACCTCTATCAGCAGCAGGCTGCCGCAAAGGAGGAAGTCGGAAAGCCATTCCTTTATGAAGAAGAACTGACAAGCAAAAACGCCCGTCTAGTGGAGTTGGATACCCTGCTCAACATCGACGGAAAGGGGCAGGCACACACCGAGTCTGTTGTTGCCAAAAGCACACGGACTTCGGTGCTGGATAACCTAAAACGCCCGGTGCAACCCCGCAGTACAGACAAGAAACCAAAACAGCATGAGGAGGTGCGATAACATGAATACTAACGATCTGAATACAGCTCTTTATGAAAAGATGGCTGCCGAACAGGACAAGTTCCGGGACTGGCTGAAAAGCCAGCCCCCGGAAGAAGTCTTAAACCATGCCTATGAGTACACCATCCGCGAGGACATCGTGATGGCAATAGAGGAACTGGAGTTGACCGACACCCAGGCTCAGGCACTTTTGGAATCTTCTTTGCCGCTGGCGGATGTGTACCGCTACTTTGAAAAGCTGGAGACCGGTCACATGGATGTGATCCGGGACAGCATTGAGAACCGTGCCGACGATGTGTGCAGAGCTAAAGAGGAACTGCGAACAACACCGATCTATCCCCATTCAGCTGCCTATGCGAGAGAACATGGGGAGCTGGAGCAGTACCGAGCTTCCAACAATGTAAATCGCCAATGCAAGGAGTCTATTGAAGCGGCGGTGCGGGAGCACTTCGACGGAATGTATCTCAGCCACGATGCGGCAAAGGGTGTGATCGAGACCTATGGCATGGAGCGTGTGTCCATGGTTCTGTCTAACACGGTCCAGCTTCAGGACTGGGATGGGCGTTACTCCCGACGCAACAAAGAATGGGCCAAGACCATTCCCAACGATAATCCCGAAACCGTCCGTTGTGGTTATGCCTTAAACAGCCACCCTGCTGTGCTGGATGGTTTTATTGATCTGGTGCGTGAAGAACAGCAGCGCAGCCGTACCCAGAGAGAAAAACTGGAACCGTCCCGTCACTCAGTGCGGGATAAGCTCAAACAGGAGCTGCCCGCCCATAAGTCTGCCGCCCCGAAAAAACGGGAGCCGGAGCGATAACCATGGCAAAGCGCAAGCGGGATGTGCCGGTTTTGTTTTGGGTGTCCGCAGAAGAACTGGAACTGATCCATCAAAAGATGCAGCAATACGGGACAGAGAATTTGAGCGCTTATCTGCGGAAAATGGCGCTGGATGGTTATGTGGTCAAGCTGGAACTGCCAGAGCTGAAGGAGTTGGTCTCCCTGATGCGCCGAAGCAGCAACAACTTGAACCAGCTGACCCGCAAAGTGCATGAGACCGGGCGGGTTTATAATGCTGACTTGGAGGATATATCCCAGCGGCAGGAACAACTGTGGGAGGGTGTGAAGGAAATCCTTACCCAACTCTCCAAACTTTCATAACAGGGATAGATACTCCATTTGCGGAGGGAGGAACGGCGTTTCTTCGCCGCACCTTCCTCCGCTTTTTCTTTTTGTCTGTATCCTTGTCTTTTGCCTGTCCGTACCGGATAATATGAGTAGAATAAGAAGCGTAGCAAAGGAGTGAAAACAGATGCTGACCTTTGAAAAGGTGCTGGAGATTTTTGCGGATTACCTGACCGCAGACGAGACCATAGAAGTTTATATCAGCCGCCATGGATGTGTAAGAGTTGAATTTGACCAAGATTTTCACTATTGCTCTGGCGAGGTGTGCCATACTCCCAAGGAACTGTTCGACCTCTTAGCCGATGATTACCGGACTTATCTGGAGATTGAACTGACCAAAGGAAAACGGGAAGTGACGGAAGATGATGAGAGAGAAGCGGATGCCCTGTGCAAACGGCATCTGGAGCGTTGGAAGGAGGAACAGGAATGAAGATTTTGAAATGTCTGCTGATGATCGTAACTGCACCGGTCGTTTTGGTGTTGACGCTTTTTGTCTGGCTCTGCACGGGGCTGATCTACATATCCGGTCTGGTGCTTGGTCTACTAAGCACGGTAATTGCTCTGCTTGGCGTGGCTGTGCTGATTACCTATTCCCCGCAGAATGGTGTGATTTTGCTGGTTATGGCATTTTTGATTAGCCCGATGGGGCTGCCGCTGGCTGCGATCTGGCTACTGGGAAAGGTGCAGAGTTTGAAATTTGCGATACAGGATTGGGTGTATGGGTAAATGATGTGAATATAATTTGGAATGAAAAAGAAGCAGGACAATGGGAGATGAGACCCAATGCCCTGCTTCTCTGTTTATTCGGAACGAACTGTAATATATTTTTGATTGCGACTTTTAGGTTTATCGGGAATAGTCATTTCTAATTGCCCGGATTCTAAAAGCGGATTGATATGTTTCAAAGTGAAGTTTCTTAAATCTTTGAAGCCGCAAAATACTGCAAGCTCTTTCTTGGATTTTGGTGTTGTGCAAAAAGTCAAAATCTGTTTGGATACCGTTGATAGTTCAATAACTTGGTGGGTAACTTGGTGGATAACTTGGTGGGCGTCACCCTCTAAGTTGTAGTTTACATTTTTCAAGATGACTCTGAAATCTGTCGCTGTTGAGGAAAATTCGGGCTTATATGCCTCTGTGTATCCAGGCAGCTTTTCGGTTTCACTGACGATTTTGCGTAGGCCACTTCCACGGCGTTCCATGTACTTCATGCGGTGGAACAGGTCAGCAATCACAGGGTTTCGTCGCATCGAACGGATACTGTAAATATCGTATTCCTGAATTGAGCCGCCGCCAAACATACCGCCCGGAGATGTGATTTCCACCCGATCATCAAACATATCAATATGGATTTCGCTGCCAAGTACAATATAATCACGATGGATAAGCGCATTAACAAGAGCCTCTGTCACAGCTCGTTCAGCATAATCTGGCTTGTCTACACGATACTGTGCCTCTTTGACAAAACGGACTTTGGAATTATTGCGAATAAATTCACTGCCGCTTTTCAGTAGATAAATCAGATTCCCTTCGTATTCTTTATCGTCCAGTGCATCATCAAAGATAGAGCCTTTTTCCAAGCCATTCCACCGGGTACAGAACATACGGGAGTTATAAACTGTGTGCTGATCGGTCATGAGCTTTCCGGCATTGGTCAAGACCCCATTTTTGTCAGCCAAACCGAAGGAAACATAATCGGATGGCTCAAAGCGGAGGCCGGTTCGTTCCAGATAGGTTGCCTCCAGGAGTGTGAAGCTGTAATCCTTTTTCACAGCTTCTGTTGTTAAGGTGTCAAAGGACTGATTGGTTCCCTTTAAGATCAGTTCATTTACAATGTAATCCGGGGCAATTACGCTTTCATTTCCAACACGGATATATGCTTCCATCACTCCGTCTGCCTTGTAATAATATGGGGTGCTGCGGCCGGGAGAAACCTCCAGAGCTAATAGATTTTTACCATCTTCCTGTAATGGTTTTAAGATAAACTGAGGTAATGGTGTGATTCGTTCTTTAATTAAGCGGCTGATCGCTTCAGCATCCTTTTGAACATCGGACAAGCCAATAGGTTTCCGGTCATCAGAGATTCCGAAAAACAGAGTTCCGCCGATTCCATTAGAAAAGGAACTGACACTTTTTAACCAGCTTTTTGGTTTCTTTATTTCAAGTGCAACTTTGAAATCACATTCGGTTGCTTCAGCAATTAGCTGTTCTATCATAAAATCCCTCCTTTGAGGTATTGGTAGTTTCTTTATATTATACCCATAAGGAGAGTTTATTTCAACGATAGGCACAAAGAGTTCAGAGAAAATATTTTTGAGAGGAGGGTTTTTTATGGCAACTACAAGAATCATGCCGCTTCATGTTGGCAAGGGCCGCACAGAAAGTCGGGCGATCAGTGACATCATCGACTATGTAGCAAATCCACAGAAAACAGATAACGGCAAGCTCATTACCGGCTATGCGTGTGACAGCCGGACTGCGGATGCGGAGTTCCTTCTGGCAAAGCGGCAGTACATTGCCGCTACCGGACGGGTGCGCGGCGCAGATGATGTGATCGCCTATCATGTGCGCCAGTCCTTCCGCCCTGGTGAGATTACCCCGGAAGAAGCAAACCGGCTGGGCGTAGAATTTGCAAAGCGTTTTACTAAAGGCAATCATGCCTTTGTGGTCTGCACTCACATAGACAAGTCGCACATTCATAATCACATTATCTGGTCATCGGTCAGCTTAGAATATGACCGGAAATTCCGAAACTTTTGGGGCAGCACCAAGGCGGTTCGCCGGTTAAGTGATACAATCTGCATTGAAAACGGACTGTCCATTGTAGAGAATCCGAAACCTCACGGAAAAAGCTATAACAAGTGGCTGGGAGATCAGGCAAAGCCCTCTCACCGAGAGCTGCTTCGTGTGGCGATTGACAACGCATTATCACAAAGCCCTGCTGATTTTGAGGAACTTCTGAAGCTACTGCAAGAATCCGGCTGTGAGGTATCAAAACGAGGGAAATCATATCGCTTGAAGCTCCCCGGTTGGGAGAAAGCCGCCCGTATGGACAGCCTGGGCGAAGGATATGGATTGGAAGATTTGCGGGCAGTTCTCTTAGGAAAGAAAGCACATACCCCGCGAAAGAAAACAGTCACACAGGCAGAGCCGCCGAAGGTCAATCTGCTGGTGGACATTCAGGCAAAATTGCAGGCTGGAAAAGGTGCTGGCTATGCTCGATGGGCTAAAGTTTTTAATCTGAAACAAATGGCGCAAACCATGAATTACCTGTCAGAGAACAATCTGCTGGAGTATACGGTTTTGGAAGAAAAGGCTACGGCTGCCACGGCACATCACAATGATCTTTCGGCGCAGATCAAAGCGGCTGAAAAGCGCATGGCGGAGATTGCTGTTCTGCGTACTCACATCGTAAATTATGCCAAGACCCGTGAGGTCTATGTGGCATATCGTAAGGCGGGATACTCTAAGAAATTCCGGGAGGAACATGAGGAAGAAATTCTGCTCCATCAGGCTGCTAAGAATGCCTTTGATGAGATGGGCGTCAAGAAGCTGCCCAAGGTCAAAGAGTTGCAGACAGAGTACGCGAAATTGCTGGAAGAAAAGAAAAAGACCTATGCCGAGTATCGGCATTCCCGTGAGGAAATGCGGGAGCTTTTAACGGCAAAGGCCAATGTAGATCGGGTGCTGAAAATGGAGGTAGAACAGGATGTTGAAAAAGAAAAAGACCACGGCCAGCGGTAAGCTGGTCCTGGTCAAAAGCGTTCGCAGAACGCGCAGCCACAGAATGAAATTCTGTGTTCAAAGGGGCTTGGGGGCGCTGCCCTCAACAAGCAAGCAGAGAGGAAAATCACAAAGGGATTTTCTCCTCTGCGGGCCTGTGTGTATTAACACAGGCATTGCTTGCCTCTTTTCTCCGAAATTGAAAAGAACCAGTGAGAGAATCGTTAAATTTCACTCACTGGCTCAATTCATTTCAAATATCTCGGACAACTCTGTCAGTTCTTTCACCGTTTCTTGGGTGTGATGCAACAGGGTGTCACGCATTTCTGGCGGACAGCTGGAATAAAGCATTTTCATCTGATTGACACCTTCATCTTCCAGAGAAATATCTGGATTTATAAGCGTATCTAAAGAGATGTGCAGGACCTTTGCCAATGCTCTCAAAATCAAATAAGAAGGATTCATTTTCCCCTTTTCGATATTGGCGATTTGCTTTACAGAAACATGGCTCAGATCCGCAAGCTCCTGTTGTGTCAGGTCTTTTTTCTTTCTGGCTTCCCGCATTTTTTGCCCTAAAGCAGTTAAATCATCAATCGGCATAATCGTTCACCTCAATAATATTGTATCGTTCCGGTTTGATTTGAGGAATAACCTTATCATTCCGGTTTTTTCGGTACGATTATACCGATTTTTCTTTTTTGCAACATGGTTGCAGGCTTGTATTCTTCGAGCAATAGAAATATAATGGAATGTATTGCAGGAGGTGCAGAGATGGACTATATGACCCTAAAAGAAGCAAGTGAAAAATGGGGAGTTTCAATTCGGCAGATAAACTATTATTGCGCCGGTGGCCGTATTCCCGGTGCTGTGAAGGTGGCTACAATTTGGCTGATTCCGAAAGACGCGGAAAAGCCTGTGGATATGAGAACGAAGCAAGGAAAGGAGCAAAAAAATGCAAAAGATACTTTATGTTGAAGATGATTTGAGCCTGATTGATGGATTGCAATATACTTTGGAAGCAAGTGGATATATGGTGGACAATGCCAAAACTGTAAAGGAGGCTTTGGCCCTATTCCGAAAGAACACCTATGATTTACTTTTGCTGGATGTTACGCTCCCAGATGGCACAGGCTTCGATGTTTGCAAAGCGGTACGGAACAGCTCAACCGTTCCCATTATATTTTTGACAGCTTCGGATCAGGAAATCAGCATTGTCCGAGGACTTGATATGGGTGCCGACGATTATATCACCAAACCGTTCAAGCTGAATGAACTTCTATCCAGAATTAAGGCAATCCTGCGCCGTTCCTTGCAGTTTTCCAAAGCAGATACCTTTTTGGAAGCCAATGGTATTCGTGTAGATACGGCGGAACGGCTCGTTTGGAAAAATGATGAACCGCTTGACCTCCCGCTGGTGGAATACAAATTACTATGTTTGTTCATGCAAAATCCTAATCACCTTATGCCGCGAGAAATGATCCTGGATAGGATGTGGGATGGCAACGGAAACTTTGTGGATGACAATACCTTGTCTGTGTATATCCGGCGGCTGAGAAACAAAATTGAGGACACACCCAATCAGCCTAAATACTTGCTGACGGAACGAGGTATCGGCTATAAATGGGTCGTTGAGTGAGGACAAGGTATGGGCAAATTAGGGAAAGAAACAAAGAATCTACTGTTGGCAATCACCGTCATCTGCCTTATTTCATTTCTACTTGCCGCAGGACTTTCGTTTTTACTTGCAAAGGACTTCCAACATGAGATGTTGCTCCATGACTATGGTGTTTCCGGCTACCAGCTGAACCATGAGGATAAATTGCAGATTTCAGCTTTTACTGCTCACCCCAACGAAAGCGATATAGAACGAGGCAAAGAAGCGCTGGCCTCTATTGGATACAGTGAAGCAACATCTATGCAGCTATTGCCAACTGTTCGGGAATATCGAAATCAGACGATGCTGTATCTATTCTTGCTGCTGTTGTTTCTGTTCGGTATGGTATATCTGGTTCTGCTGTTTTATCTGCGACGCCAGCATAGAGCTATTGATGATGCGGGAAGTAAGATTCGAGAATTTTTGGATGGCAATTCTATGTCCAGAATTGAATGTTCCCAAACCGGTGATTGGTATAGCCTTTTCCATGATGTCAATGAAATGGCGACTATTCTCTCCGCCCATGCAGAGAGCCAGAAGCAGACAAAGGAGTTCTTACAGGACATCATTTCGGATGTATCACATCAGATTAAAACGCCGCTATCTGCTTTGAAAATGTACCATGAAATCATAAGCAGTCATAAAGGAGAAGCCGAAACGGTGGCGAACTTTTCGGAAAAATCTCAACGAGAGATTAAGCGAATGGAGAACGTTATTTATACACTGCTCAAACTGGCGCGCCTGGATGCGGGAATTATACAGATGGAAAAAGCAGAAGAAAATGTTTCCGCTCTCATGCAAGATGTTTTGGAACGATTTGAAACATGGGCAGAACAGGATCACAAAGAGATCACCCTTTCGGGTAAGGATGATATTTCTCTTAATTGCGATGCACTATGGATGTCGGAGGCGATTGGAAATATCGTCAAAAATGCTTTGGAACACACACAACCGGGCGGTCACATTTCGGTGCAATGGACACAATCACCCCTGTTGACTCAGATCGTCATTACAGACGATGGCAAAGGTATCCACCAAGAGGACTTATACAACATTTTCAAACGCTTTTACCGCAGCCGCTTTTCGTCAGATGTGCATGGGATAGGATTGGGCTTACCGCTGGCTAAATCTATTGTGGAGGCACATGGGGGAACTATTTCTGTAACCAGCACACTCAATGTTGGAACTACCTTCACATTGAACTTTTTCAGCCTTACAAATGAGTAAGATGCAGGTCACTTGGAAGTAAGCCGAAGGGGGTATGATGTGACCATAAGGAGGTACTGCGTATGAATATTCTTGAAGTACAGGACTTGTGCAAAACCTATGGAAAAGGTGAAGCAGCGGTTCAAGCGTTGCGTCATGCAACATTTTCGGTTCGCAAAGGTGAATTTATTGCCATTATTGGTGAATCTGGCTCCGGCAAAAGTACGTTGCTGAATGTTGTGGGTGCTCTGGACAAAGCCACTTCCGGCAAGGTCTGGATCGACGGTCAGGATATTTTCTCAATGCCGGAGAAAAAACTGACCGTGTTCCGGCGGCAACACATCGGTTTTATCTTTCAGTCATTTAATCTGATCCCGGAACTGAATGTAGAACAGAACATCACTTTTCCGTTGCTGCTTGACTACAAGCGGCCAGACCAGAGGTTTGTCAACGAGCTGCTGAATGTTTTGGGACTGACCGAACGCCGTCATCATCTTCCCAGTCAGCTCTCCGGTGGCCAGCAACAGCGTGTCGCTATCGGCAGGGCTTTGGTTACACGACCTGCACTGATTTTGGCGGACGAGCCGACCGGCAATCTGGACAGTAAAAATAGTCAGGAAGTCTTGGCTCTCCTGCAAACCATGTCGGCCAAGTACCAGCAAACCATTTTGATGATTACCCACAACAAAAATCATGCAAGTGCGGCAGACCGCATTTTCAATATGTCTGATGGTGTGCTGAAGGAGTTGGGGGCGAGCCGGAAATGAAACACTACCTCGACTTGGTTTCTATCTCCAACAAGGTTCACCGCAGGCAAAGCCGCATGACACGCATTTGCATTGTGCTGGCGGTTTTCCTGGTTGCAGTCATGTTTGGACTGGCCGATATGTATTTGAAAAGCATGACGGATGAAACCCGGCATCAAACTGGAGATTGGCATTGTAAAATCACAGCTATTGACGAAAAAACATCCGAATATATTGCTGCCCGCCCTGAAATAGACTTGTCTGGCTGGCAAGGCAACATTCCCGCAGAAATCGGCTGCACAGTGGCAGATCAGCCCGTTTCTGTTGCAGGGATGGACGAGACAATATTTTCTGAAATTTATTTAGGTTCTGTCCTTTCAGGTGAGTTCCCTGAGATAGCTGGACAGGTAGCTGTTTCATCTACATTAGCACAAACAGCAGGAATTTCGTTGGGAGATACTCTTGCTTTGAACTCTCCTGATGGGAGTACAATGCAACTGGCGATTACGGGAATTATGGATGATGATGCCGCCAATATGATCTCGGGAAGTGCCAGTGCAATCCTTTTGACACCTGAAGGGCTGTCAAGCATTCAAACTGCGGATCTAAGCGGCAACTGGCAGTATGTCGTTCGGTTCTCGCTGCTCACTAATGTTGGTTCCAGCATTGCTGATATTCAGCAGCAAAACGGCATATCTGATGCACAAATCACCCAAAATGAAGAACTGCTCAGTATGCTCGGGCAGCTACCGGGTTCCAATATGTCGCAGATATACACAATGGCATTTCTGCTTTCTTTGGTGGTAATGGGAACTTGTGTTATGATGATTTCCAGTAGTTTGAATAGTAATGTCAGCCAGCGCATGGAGTTTTTCGGTTTACTGCGCTGTTTGGGAGCCACTCGTCGCCAAGTATTGCGCTTTGTGCGCCGTGAGGCTTTACAGTGGTGCATTACCGCCATACCCATTGGTATCGGGTTAAGTATCGTGGTGGTTTGGGGACTGTGTGCAGTCATGCGGCAGCTCAGCACTGTATGGTTTGGTTATATGCCTATCTTTGGCATTAGCTGGCTAAGCATTGGTGTGAGCATTGTATTGGGACTTATTACCGTTCTATTGGCGGCTCGGACCCCCGCAAAAATGGCAGCAAAGGTTTCCCCATTGGAGGCTGTCACAGGCAATACACAGCAGGAATCCTCGTTCCGCCATGCGGCAAACACTCGGCGGTGGCATGTAGAGGTAGCACTTGGTATCCATCATGCCAAGGCCAAACGGCGCAGCTATATTCTGATGACAGGTGCATTTGCAATCTGCATCACCTTGTTTTTAGGGTTCTGTACGCTGGTTCCCTTTATGGAAAACGCATTTATGCCGAAAGAATGGTCGCCCGAGCTTTCCATTGTCAGTGACACAAATACTTGTTCCATTCCGGCGGATCGAAGGGATGCCGTAGTACAAAATTCCGCTGTTAGTCGAGTGTTTGGCAGAATGTTTGCTTATGATGTTCCTGCCCAAATTAGCGGCGCAATCCATAACAGCAATCTAATCTCCTATGAAGAAAATCAGTTCCGCTGGGCGCAAGATCAACTAATTGCAGGTTCTATAGATACTGTAACGAACACGCCGGGACAGGTCTTGTTTGTGGCAAACGCAGGAACAGAAGTGCAGGTGGGAGATACCATTACACTGACAATAAACGGGAAGGATCAAACAGTTACTGTAGGGGGTGTTTTGTCTGACAGCCTATTGGCTCGTGCAGAGAGAACGGAAACACTGATCTGCTCCGAGGAAACTTTTTCGCAGCTGACGGGTGAGACTGGGTATACTATCCTGGATGTCCAGTTCCGCTTTGGTTCTGATGAAGAAGATGTTGCCGAGGTTGAAGCATTGTTCGGTGAAGGAGTCACTTTCACTGATGTCTTAATCCAAGCACAGCAACAACGTGGCCTTTATTATGCTTTTGCAACATTGGTATATGGTTTCCTGTCAATCATTGTAGCCATTACGATTTTCCATATTATGAATACCATCAGCATGGGAGTTTCCGCCCGAACTCGTCAATATGGAGTAATGCGTGCCATTGGCATGAGTAATCAACAGCTTACACGCATGATTTCTGCGGAAGCTGTCTCGTATGCCATAAGTGGTGTCATATTGGGATGTATTTTCGGATTGCTGTTTCATTGGTTCCTGTACTCCAGCCTTATCACTCGCACATTCGGAAATCCCTGGAGTGTTCCGTGGCTGGAATTGTGCTTGATCATAGGCGTGATTCTCGCAACCACGGCGCTGGCTGTACGAGGCCCAGCAAGAAGATTACACGCTATGTCGATTGTGGAAAATATCAGCTCGCAATAAAATTATATGGCATACGGCCAATAGGCTAAATACTCATGTGGATTTGAGAGGTTGTCCCTCCGAGAAGATCGGTGTGGGCAACCTTTTTATTTATCTTACAGATAAGTAAGATGGAAGTCATTTGGAAGTAAGATTGATTCCTTAAAATCGAAACAAATAAAGATTTCCTGCCGGACGACGGCAAAAGAAAAAAAGCCGTCGTAGAGCAGACAATTTGACACGCCCATTTGAAACGGCGGCTTTGATTTTCAGAGCCGCCGTTTCTTTGCGTTTACACAATCCTATGACGACTTGCAGGGACACGGTAGCCGATTGGAGGTTATTTTGCCGTGTCTCGTTTGCTTTTTCAAAGCTCACATGATCTACATCAGTTAAAAAAAGCATTGCTCCTCCTCCGGGCAAGTATAACATTGCATCGGCATTATCGTTCCATGTAATTCAGTATAATAATGACTGTTCTTGGCGCGCCAGTTTTCCCTCACGGAAATCTGGCGTTTTTTGTTGCCATTTTTTCGGAGATGACCCGGTTGTCTGCCGGTGTCGGTCTCCGCCTCCATTCGATTCACCCGTCAATCACCTGTGAATCGAAATGGAGGTACATAATGAAGAAAATTAACCTTCGGGAACTTTATCCTAATGTTTATACAACAGACTTTTTTGTAGATGTGACAGAGGAAGTAATGGAGACTATTCGAGCAGCTGAACGTGCGGAAGCTGCGTATGAGCGAAAGATGTATCGCTATAAGGCGTACTACTCCCTGGACTGCGACAACGGCATTGAAAATGCGATTCTGATGAAGCCCCAGACACCGGAAATGCTTTTGGAGGAAAAGCAGCTGCGGGAGCAGCTCTATGCTGCTGTGATGGCTCTGCCAGAGAAGCAGGCCAAGCGGATCTATGCCCGGTATTATCTGGGTATGCGTGTGAGTGAGATCGCCACAGCGGAGGGCGTAGACCAAAGCCGTGTCCGTGATAGTATCCGGCGTGGTCTGAAGCAACTAGCAAAGTATTTTTAGGATAGAACTACAAATGGGGCGCAAGGTCTCAAAATGCTTCTGGCACAGGGCCTTGCGCCCTATTTGCACGCTTGTATTCTTCGAGCAAAGGAAATATAATAAACCATATTGGAGGGAAACTATATGGATTATATGACGCTGAAAGAAGCAAGTGAAAAATGGGGTGTTACCCCAAGGCAGATCAATTATCTGTGTACCGGTGGGCGTATCCCCGGCGCTGTAAAGATGGCTACCATTTGGATGATTCCCAAGGATGCAGAGAAACCGGCAGACCGCCGTTTCAAAAATACAAAAAAATAATCCTCTCGTGAGGTTTCTGTGACATTTGGATGCTACACTAAGAATGAAGGAGTGTGATACAATGCGAATTTTAGTAGTCGAGGATGACCGACTTTTGAATAATACCTTGTGCTATAATCTGGATACTGCGGGCTATGCCGTGGACTCTGCATTGACAAAATCAGCAGCCAGCAACTTTCTGACCAAGCAGGACTATGACCTGATCGTGCTGGATGTAAACCTGCCGGATGGGAATGGCTTTGATTTCTGCCGTGAGGTAAAGGAGCGTCGGCCGGATACGGCGGTGATCTTCCTGACCGCAAACGATATGGAAAGTGATATGCTCAAAGGATATGAGCTGGGCGCGGAGGACTATGTGACCAAGCCATTTCCTATGAGCGTCTTTCAAAAAAAGCTGTCCGTGGTGCTGGGGCGGTTGGCGAAACAGTCTGGAGGCGATTGCTATGAGGATGGTGCGCTGTCCATCAATTTCTCGGAGATGACTGCTTCCCTGTCCGGTAAGCCGTTGGTGTTCACTCCGTTGGAATACCGGCTGTTGAAAATACTGACCAAAAATCCGCAGAATGTTTTGACCAGGCAGGTGCTGCTTGAAAAGCTGTGGGATGCCGATGGAAACTTTGTGGATGAACACGCCCTGACTGCGGCCATCAGCCGGGTGCGGAACAAAATTGAAACAGAGGGATGCCAGTACATCAAGACGGTGTACGGCATGGGCTATATGTGGATCGGAGGGGCATCGAAATGAATATGCGAAAACTCTCCATCAACAAAGCCTGTATCCTTTTGGGAACGCTTTTGCTGCTGGCGGTTGGTGCAGTCTGCGCCGCTGTTTATCTGCTGACCCAGAATATAACCGCTGTCCGGTGTGTGTTCCTGTTCAGTCTCTTTGTACTGCTCTGCGTTATCTTCTTTGTGGCTCTGATCCGCCGGAAGCTGGTTCGGTTCTCCGATGCCTTTTGTGGTCAGATGGATGATATGCTCTCCGAAAATATGCAGCCGAAGCAGACAACCTGCGAAGAAAGCCTGTTCTACAAAATCAACTATCGGCTGGGGCGGCTGTACGAGGTCATGCAGGAAAATAAAAACAGCATCGCAAAGGAACGGACTGACCTACAAGAGCTGATCTCTGACATCTCTCATCAGGTCAAGACCCCGATTGCCAACTTGAAAATGATCAACAACACGCTGCTTGAAAATGAGGTTCCTCCGCAGAAGCAAAAGGAATTTCTGACAGCCCAGGCCAGCCAGCTTGATAAGCTGGGCTTCCTCATGCAAGCCATGATTAAAACCTCCCGACTGGAAACGGGAGTCATTTCGCTGGAGCAGAGACAGCAACCGGTTTACGATACCCTTGCCGCTGCCCTAGGCGGGATTTTGCTCAATGCCGAAAAGAAAAAGATAGATGTGCAGGTGGAATGCCCGGAGCATTTGGATGCACGCCATGATAGAAAATGGACAAGCGAAGCCCTGTTCAACATTCTGGATAATGCTGTGAAATACACCCCGGCAGGCGGGCAGATCCGTGTGTCGGTGGAAGGCTGGGAAATGTATGTGAAGATCGACATTGCCGATACCGGCATCGGCATTTCAGAGCAGCACCAGGGGACGATTTTCAAGCGGTTTTATCGGGAAGATGTGGTGCATGATGTGGACGGTATTGGAATCGGTCTGTATCTGGCCCGTGAGATTGTGACCTTGCAGGGCGGTTATATCCGGGTAGCGTCTGAGGTTGGGAAAGGCTCAACCTTTTCTGTTTTCCTGCTCCGAAAGTAGAGTAAGCACACCCCGAAAATTGAAATGTCACAGATTCGTGACATTTGGGGCTGAATTTAGCGGAAATTTTTTGTGGCTCGTGACATTTCTGTGAGGTTTGGTCGTTACAATGGGTTTATCAAAAAGAAAGGATGGTGTTCTCTATGAGCATTTTGCAAACGACTGAACTGAAAAAATATTATGGTGCAGAGCCGAACATTACCAGAGCCTTGGATGGTGTGACCCTCTCTATTGAAAAAGGAGAATTTGTAGCTATCGTAGGAACCTCCGGCAGTGGTAAATCCACGCTGCTGAACATGATCGGCGGATTGGATGTGCCCACCTCCGGCCAGGTGGTCGTGGATGGCAAGGAGCTGTCCAAACTCAAAGACGAGGAACTGACCGTTTTCCGCAGAAGAAAGATCGGCTTTATCTTCCAGAACTACAATCTGGTACCGGTGCTGAATGTCTTTGAAAATATTGTGTTGCCTGTGGAGCTGGACGGAAACAAGGTAGACAAGAAGTTTATGAACGAAGTAGTGCAGATGCTGGGGCTTGAGGATAAGCTGAACAATATGCCCAATAACCTCTCCGGCGGCCAGCAGCAGCGCGTAGCCATTGCCCGCGCCTTGGTGTCAAAGCCCGCTATTGTCTTGGCTGATGAACCCACCGGCAACCTGGACAGCAAGACCAGCGCCGATGTGCTGGGGCTTCTGAAAACTACCAGCCAGAAATTCCACCAGACCCTCGTAATGATTACCCATAACAGTGAGATCGCCCAGCTTGCCGACCGCATTATTCGGATCGAGGATGGTAAGATCGTGCAGTAAAGGGGGGGCGGGACTATGAATGACATTCTATTTGGCAACAATAATTCCAAAGTAATTACCAAGCTATCCAAACGCTATTTCAAGAAGAATAAGGTACGCAATCTGGCTGCACTGCTGGCAATTATCCTGACTGCTTTCCTGTTTACCTCTATCACTTCCCTGGCGTTCAATATGGCGTCCTCCATCCAACTCTCTCTGCAAATGCAGAAAGGCAGCAAGGCGGATGGCACTTTGGGGTATATGACGGAGAAACAGTACGAGCAGCTTGTAAACAGCGATTTTGTGGACCAGGCAGGACACCGGCGTATCATTGGCTATGCAAGCAACACTTCCAGCCATTCCATTGAAATCAATTATGAAGATAGTGTGCAGCAGGAACTGACCTTCTGTGTGCCTACCCACGGAGCTGCACCGGAGAAAGCGAATGAGATCGCCACTACGGATTTGGCGCTGAAGGCGCTGGGTGTAGAACCTGAGATCGGCGCAGAGGTTCCGTTAGAATTTGAACTGCGGGGGAAAACTTATCATTACGATATGGTGCTTTCCGGCTGGTGGGAAGCAAGCAATGACTCTGTGAGCGTTGCGACTGTTTCAGAGCAGTTTATAAAAGAAAATCCCGATGTGGTTCAGAACACTTATGCGGTAGACCATGTAATGTCCGGCGTTACTTTTTCCGATGTCGTGCTGAAGAATAAAGCAAATGTTCAGCAGCAGTTGAATGAGTTCGTTTACTCCATTGGCGGCAATCCAGAGGATATGGGCGCAGACAATTTCATTCTCGCCTCCGAAAATCAAATGTCCCAGGGATTGACTTCATCAGAGTCCATCGTGCCTGCTGTTGTATTTATCCTGATGTTTGTCGTGTGCGGATACCTGCTGATCTACAATATCTTTGATATTTCCGTGATGCAGGATGTTCGTCAATACGGTCTGCTGCGGACGATTGGAACTTCCACACGGCAGATCAAGAGCATTGTGAACCGTCAGGCGGTCTGGCTCACGCTGATCGGACTGCCTATTGGTCTGATTGCCGGTTTCTTTGCCGGTTGGGTGCTGCTTCCTATCGTGACAGAGATCATTAACCTTGAATACTCTATGGTGGGTACATCCGTATCGACCTCGCCCCTGATCTTTGTTATTGCCGCTCTCTTTACAATTTTGACCGTGCTTATCAGCACCCGGAAGCCTGCAAAAAAGGCGGCAAAGATTTCTCCTCTGGAGGCGATCCGCTACACCGAGCAGAACGCCTATAAAAAGAGCAGTGCCAAGCGTACCAATAGAGTAAAGCTGTCCCGCATGGCCTTTTCCAACCTGGGGCGCAATCGTCGGCGTTCAGCGTTTATCATTATTTCCCTGCTTCTGTGCATCGTCCTGTTTAACTCTATCATCATTGTGACGCAAAGCCTTGATGAAGAAAAGTGGGTAAACCGTGTTACCAGAACAGATTTTAATGTCTATAACTCCGCCGCATTTAATGTAATGGAGGGCGTTCAGCACCATGAAGATACGCTCTCACAACAGGCAGTGGATCTGATTGCCGGACAGCCCGGAGTTGAGGATGAACGCTATCTTTACCGAAATACAAAAGACGATAGAAATGTGCTGGTTGACTATGGGTTTGAAGATTTAAGCGGTATAGAGCTATTCCATGAGGAAGAAGGCGTTGTAAATCAAAGCTATCAGGGATATAGCCTGTACACAAGTTCTGATACCGAAAGGCGCTATTTTGGTAATGTGATGGGAGCCTCCGAGAATTTCTGGGCGGATATGCGTATTTTTGAAGGCGAAAAAGATGCCGAAACCTTAACGCAGAAAATGGCTACCGGAGAATATGTCATTATTGGTTGCCCCATCGACAAATTGACAGAGGAACCAAATAACACTCCGCTGACCGATCAGTTACAGGTCGGGGAGAGCATTTCCTTCTACAAGGATGGGGAACTGGTCAAAACCAGCACCATCCTTGCAAAAGCGATTCTCGTGGGAACAGAAACAGAAACGCCCACAGGCACTACCGCTCAGGCACACATCGCCGGTGATGCTCCTTTTGTATATCTGCCGGACACTGTATTCAAGGAAATCTATGACGCTCCCACGCTTCTGACTTATGGATTCAATGTGGAGGAAGCCTTGCAGCCGCAGATGGAAGAATTCTTGAGCAACTATGTGAGCGAAAATACTTCGGTTGCCTATACTTCCACCAAGCTGTTGAAAGAGCAACTTGATTCGGTCCGCAGCATGATTCTGGTTATCGGCGGTTTGATTGGCTGCATCATGGCCTTTGCGGGACTGATCAACTTTACCAACATGATTATTACCAACATCATCACCCGCCGCCATGAGTTCGCTACCATGCAAAGCATCGGTATGACCGGCAAGCAGCTTCGCCGCCTGATGGTCTATGAGGGCATCTATTATGCCGCCGGCGCAGACATTATTGGCGGAGCAGCCGCAGCGGTCCTGGCAGTCACGGTGCTAAAGAGCGCATTAAATGGCCCCTCCATGTGGTTCTTTACCCTGAACATTACATTGGTTCCTGTTCTGGTCATTGGTGTGCTTTATCTGCTGCTGGCTGCGGTCATTCCGCTGATTGTTCTCCACTTCTTTAACAAGGGAACTGTGGTGGAACGGCTGAGGACTTCGGAGTAACGGCAGAGATTGCTACAATAAATAATCATAAACCTATTGAAAGCCGGGAGGAGGCATTTCCTCTCGGCTTTCCTCAAAAAAATTGAAATCTCACAGATTGGTGAGATTTCAGCTTGTTATTTTGTCGAAATGGCGTATGCCCGTGACATTTCTGTGAGGATTGCCTGTTAAAATAAAAGAAAAGTGAAAAAGTTGCCGCACGATGGCAAAAGAAAAAAAGCCATCGTACAGCGACTATATTGTTATGCACTTTGCAACGGTGGCTTTGAAAAAATCAGAGCCGCCGTTTCCTTTCGTCTATCTAAAATGAACGACGACCCTACACCCTGCAATCTGGTACGGCGGCACATAGGAGGATGCCGCCATGTCAATTTTCGTCATTCACAATAGCCATGAGTTACACCAGCTAAAAAAAGTCTTGCCCCTCCTCCGGGGGAGTATGACTATCTATCAGTATTATCGTTCCATCTAAATCAGCAGAATAGTAGGTATTTTTGTCGCGCCAATTTCCCATTACGGGGAGTTGGCGTTTTTTGCTTTCGATTTTTCGGGAAGGCGTCCGAAGTATGTCGCTGCCGATCCCCGCCTCCTTTCGATTCACTCGTCAACCGCCCGTGAATCGAAATGGAGGTACATAATGAAGAAAGTCAATCTTAGGGACTTATATCCCGATGTTTATAAAAACGATCATTTTGTAGAAGTAACAGAAGATGTGCTGGAGACGATCCGTGCCGCTGAGCGTGCAGAAGCTGCTTATGACCGGAGGATGTATCGCTATAAAGCGCATTACTCTCTGGACTGTGATAACGGCATTGAAAATGCGATCCTGATGAAGCCCCAGACGCCGGAAATGCTCCTGGAGGAAAAGCAGCTGCGGGAGCAGCTCTACGCCGCAGTGATGGCTCTGCCGGAGAAGCAGGCCAAGCGGATCTATGCTCGGTATTACCTGGGTATGCGTGTGAGCGAGATAGCAGTAGCGGAGGATGTAGACCCAAGCCGTGTCCGTGACAGCATCCGGCGTGGTCTGAAGCAGCTGGCAAAGTATTTTTGAAAAAGTTTCGTTTGGTGCGCTCGTTTTTTGCTCTTTTTGTCAGAGTTAATAAGAAGGACAAGTTTTCCCCCTTCAACAGCACTTTGACAATTTCATAGACAGCATAACAGGTACATAACCCGTGTACGAGCGAGTGTGGAACGCCGCGAAGATAGAGCAGTCAGGGAGGTGATGAACAAAGCTGCTTTGGAGCGATCTACGATTCCACAAAACGGATGGTGGCAGATTCGGCGCGAGGACTGCACGGGGGCTTAAAGATACTTCCTCACGGCCTCCTAAAGACTTGGGGGGAACCCTGCGGCGCACGAGTAAAACGACGCTGCGGAGTTATGACAACCGCGCCAGCGGAGACCTGCTATGTTCCCAGCGTTAGGGGGCGTGGCAAATATGACGAGTAATCCGAACAGAATAACAGTAGCCGCACCAGGTTTTTATCCGAAGATTTTTTTCAGACTGGTGCGGCTGTTTAAGTATTAAGATATTAAGGAGGCGAGAGTGATGTTTGAAAAATTCCATCGAGGTGACATATATTCGGCTGATTTAAGTCCTGGTATTGGCTCCGAACAAAGTGGCTCTCGTCCTGTACTCATTCTTCAAAACAATGTGGGAAATTGTTTCAGTCCTACGATTATTATTGCAGCAATTACCAGTGTAAGTAAAAAATGCAGAAAATTCCCCACGCATTACCACTTAAACGACAGATGCGGTTTGATGAAACCATCTGTTGTTATGCTGGAACAGATCAGAACAATCGACAAGTCGAGGTTAAAAAACTATATTGGTCATCTAAACAAGGATGACATGGAAAACATAAACAAGACGCTCTTGTGTAGTCTGGGGATTACATAAAAGTGCCGAAAGGCCGTATCATTTTCAGGCTGTGCAAGTAGAGTTATAATTTCGTTAGGAATTGCGGAGGTGATTCTGAATGGAGAATATCCAGAATAAAAGCGCATTGATTCCTTCAGATGAAATCCGGTCAGAAGAACTTCTGGCGGAACAAAAATTTGAAGCGTTTATCACTTCGCTGGCACGTATTATCGAGAAATATGGTATGAGAGTGCTGGGCGAGGTTGACGGAGCTGCGTGAGAATCGCAGCTTTACATAGGATATTTTCCAAAAGTAAATTTTGGAGGTATGAATTATGAACCGATATGGAAAACGCTGTGTTTTGTATCCGAGGGTCAGCACAGAGATGCAAGTGGACGGATACAGCCTGGAAGGTCAAAAAAATATGCTGACACGATTTGCGGATCGTGAGGAAATGATCGTTGTTGATACTTATGAAGATGCCGGTAAATCCGGTAAATCCATTGAGGGACGACCTGCCTTTCAAAAAATGCTCAGAGATATTGAGGATGGCTTGGACATTGACTATATTTTAGTGTATAAGCTGTCACGGTTTGGCCGTAATGCAGCAGATATACTTAACTCTTTGGAGTTGGTTCAATCTTATGGTGTAAATCTGATTTGCATAGAAGAAGGGATTGATTCCTCTCAGACAAGCGGAAAACTTTTGATTTCTGTACTATCTGCTGTGGCTGAGATTGAGCGTGAGAATATTATCGAGCAGACGATGAACGGGCGGCGCGAAAAGGCACGGCAGGGTGGATGGAATGGTGGCTTTGCTCCCTACGGATATACACTGGAAGATAACAAGCTGATGATTGAAGAAACAGAGGCTGTGGCAATACGGAAGATTTTTGAATTATATACTTCATCGGAAATCGGTTTGGGTGGTATTGCGAATCAGTTGAACTTACAAGGTATACGGAAAATTCCGAGGCAGAATGGCACATTAGAGGATTGGACAGGACATTTTATTAAACTGATATTGGATAACCCGGTTTATTGCGGTAAAATTGCCTATGGACGGAGAACGAAGGAAAAAGTCAAAGGCACAAAAAACGATTACCAGATGAAAAGAAATGACGATTACATTCTGACAGAGGGACAGCATAAAGGAATCGTTAGTGAGGAGGTATGGGAAAAGGCTCATGCCAAGCGTCTTAGAACCGGAGTAAAGCAACCGTCAAAAATTGGGCGGGATCGAGTTCATTTGTTATCAGGTCTGCTGAAATGCCCGGTTTGTGGAAGTCCCATGTATACGAATAAACACGCATGGACAAATAAAGATGGCACTTACAAAGAAATTTACTATTATGTATGTAGTCGGAATAGGATGGTCCGGGGTAAGCATTGTGAATATAAGGCGATGCTGAAAAAGACCGATATTGAACCGATGGTCATTGAGGCAATTCGTGAGATCGTAAGGAATGAGGAATATGCCCAAGCCATTAAAAAACGGATTGGCGTTCAGATTGACACGAAAGCAGTGGATAAAGAACTGGAGGGCTATCAGGCAAAGCTGAAGGAAGTTGATCTGAATAAAACAAGATTGGAACGGGAAATTGACAGTCTCCCTGCTGATGCAAAATACCGGGAACGAAAGCTCCATGATATGACCTTGCGGTTAGATTCCCTATATGATGTCATTGTTGAGCTGGAGGAAAAAATCGAAGATGCCAGACTTCGGCGAGATGCAATTAAGCAGCAGGCAATTACTCTTGAGAATATTTACAAAATCATGGTGAATTTCGACTGCGTTTATAATATAATAAATGACGAAGAAAAGAGAAATGTGGTCACAGCCTTGATTAAGGAAATTGAAATTTACAGGAATGACGAGTCTGAATATCCGCTAAAGCGGATTGGTTTGAATTTTCCGGTGTTCAAGGATGGCGGGGAAGTTACGGAGCTTTTGTGGGACAAAGGGAATACCGTTGAGACAGTTGTTCTTTTGTCCCAACTGAAACAAAAGCCGGATGATTACATTAATGTCACAATTGAACTTGATGATGTGGATATAACATCTGCAGAGACTAAGGCAACATATGATGAGATAAAGAAGTATGTGTCTGAACATAATGCCGGCATGAAAGTTTCCAATCTGTATATTTCACAGGTAAAGAGAAAATGTGGAATTGAGGTTGGAAAGAATTATAATTTACCTAAAAATGAAGACAGTAGGCAACCACAGTGTCCGGAAGATAAAGAGAGAGCAATTGTGGAGGCATTGGAGCATTTTAAGATGATTCAGCAGAAATAAAAGGAGTTTGATAAAGGAAAATACTGACTTATGAAAATACATATTATTGGTTGCAGTGGTTCTGGAAAAACCTATTTAGCAAATGTACTTTCAAAAAAGTATAATATTTCCTATTTCGACTTAGATGATATTCAATGGGATAATAACGCCAAAGAATATGGCAAAAAGAGAACGCTTGATGAACGAAAAGCGTTATTACAAGAAATATTATATAATAATGATGAGTGGATAATTGAGGGGGTATATTATGCCTGGGTACAGCAAAGTTTTGATGAAGCTGATAAAATATATGTTTTAGATATGCCTGGTTATTTATATAAAAGTAGAATTATTATGCGCTCTATAAAAAGAAAATTGGGAATACAAAAAGGAAAAAGAGAAACTTTGAAATCGGTCTATAACCTTTTGAAATGGACTGAAACTTTTCAAAATAAAAATCTGAAAGAAATAAGAAGTATTTTAGATAGATATGATGATAAAGTCATATGGATATCAAGAAAAAAAGATGTAGAGAAGATAATAAAGGCGGTATGATAACTTCCAGATTTGTATGTATGGTAAATCTAAACTGTATTTTAGCAATATTTCCTGAGTGGGGGCAGAAAGTGCCCCCACTTTCACTATTTGGGGGCGAAAAGCGCCCCCGGAATTCAAAAATGGCTCCATTTTGCGCCCCCGTTTTTTAAAATCTGGAATCTAAACAAGATTACAATGAAATCAGAACATAAAAAGTGGGAGCAAAAAGCGCCGTCAAAATCATAAAGTGGGGGCGGAAAGCGCCACCAAAATGATAAAATGGGGGCAAAAAGCGCCCCCACATATAATAAACAAAGGGTTCAAGGGAAAAATCCCTTGCTAGAACGGCATTTGGATGTAGACCTCTCTAATGCGTATCTAGCCGTCGCTGGGGACTGATATATAAGAAGGAATATTGTTTAAGCAGGAAAAGACATAGAAGACTCTGGCTATATCGCAGGATATGTGCCTTGAAAGAATTGATTTGTGATAGATAGAAATATTTGAAAACTACCATTCAGTAAAATCTATTCCATTTTAGTAAGTCTTGAGATAAAATATGTTCTGTGAATTATTCACAAGATAATATTTTAAGGAGGCTTGGCAATGAACAAGGATTTTGAACGCTGCTGTAGCTTTCTTGCAGACATGATTATTAAATATGCACCAGAGATAAAAGAAGAAGTAGAGGTGTGTATGATGATCAAGGATTCAATTGATGACGAGAAAGTAAGCAGGCAGAAACAATTTGACCGGTTCTGTTATTACTTAGGTGGGATAAAACAGCTTCTGGACAAAAAGGCTGCATAGGCAGCTGGCATCCTGTAGATAATATGCTACGGGATGTATACATATATTACGGGACTTCATTCATAAGAGTGGAGTCTTTTTGTTTTATTCTTTCATCTTGGAAAAAGTTTTGGTTGAACAGAGGTTGGAATGATGATAAAATTTAGTTGGGACAATAGCGAACGCATGCGTTCACATTTCATAACTAAGAAGCAATGGATTGGAGAGGTGCTTATGGCAGATAAAATTGGAACCGATGAATATGGGGAAATACTTATATATCAGACTGATGATGGGCAGACAAATATAGAAGTTAAAATAGAAGATGATACAGTGTGGCTGACACAACAGCAGCTTACTGAATTATATCAATGCAGTAAATCAAATATAAGTGAACATATAAAGCATATATTCGAAGAAGGGGAGCTGGATAAGGATTCAGTTGTTCGGAAATTCCGAACAACTGCAGATGATGGAAAAACATATAATGTTACTTATTACAATTTAGATATGATTATCTCTCTTGGATACCGTATTAAATCAGTGATTGCAACAAGATTCAGGCAGTGGGCAACAAAGCGGCTAAAAGAATATATGATTAAGGGATTTACGATAGATGACGAGCGTTTGAAAGGAAATGGTGGAGGAAATTACTGGAAAGAGTTACTTGACAGAATCAGGGATATAAGATCTTCAGAAAAGGTATTGTATCGCCAGGTTCTTGATTTGTATGCTACGAGTGTAGATTACAATCCTCATAGCGAAGAGTCTGTTAGATTCTTTAAAATTGTTCAGAATAAACTTCACTATGCAGCACATGGTCATACTGCGGCAGAGGTTATATATCAACGTGCTGATGCACAAAAACCATTTATGGGACTTACTTCATTTTCAGGTGAATTACCAGCACTAAAAGATATAGGAATTGCAAAAAATTATCTGGATGAGAGTGAACTAAAAGTATTAAATAATCTTGTATCTGGTTATTTTGATTTGGCAGAAATTAATGCAATTGAACATAAACCTATGTACATGGATGATTATGTAAAGCAATTGGATAGTGTTTTGTCATCAGGAAACAGAAAGCTTTTAACTGGTTCCGGTTCTGTAAGTCATAAACAGGCGTTGGAGAAAGCAAAGTCAGAATACAGAAAATATCAGGAGATTACTTTGACACCAGTCGAAAAAGCATATCTTGAAAGCATTAAAGAGGTTTCCAAGGAAGTAAAAAGGAGATAACATCTGATGAAAAAACAGCAGAAATGTTACATATATACAAGAGTTTCCACTTCCATGCAGGTAGATGGTTACAGTCTTGATGCACAGAAGGACAAGCTTAGAAAATACGCAGAGTATCAGGAAATGTCTATCGTCGGGGAATATTCTGATGAGGGTAAATCTGGCAAAAGTGTGGAAGGCAGACCACAGTTTAAGCAGATGCTTGCGGATGTAGAAAGTGGCAAAGACAATGTTGATTATGTGCTGGTATTTAAGCTGTCACGATTTGGAAGAAATGCTGCAGATGTTTTATCGTCATTGCAGAAAATGCAGGATTATGGAGTTAATCTTATCTGTGTAGAGGATGGGATTGACAGCTCTAAGGATGTCGGGAAGCTGATGATATCTGTGTTATCTGCGGTTGCAGAGATAGAACGTGAGAATATCCTTGTCCAGACAATGGAAGGCCGCAGACAGAAAGCGAGAGAAGGCAGATGGAACGGCGGATTTGCGCCATATGGCTATCAGCTGGTAAATGGTGAACTTATCATTGCAGAAGATGAAGCAGAGATTATCCGTATTATATATGATAAATTCGTCAATACAACGATGGGAATGGCTGCGATAGCTGCATTTTTAAATAACAGTGGTTATAAGAAAAAGCTTCGCCAGAATAACACAATTGAAGGTTTTTCTACATCATTCGTCAAGGGTGTGCTGGACAATCCGATATATTGCGGTAAGCTTGCATTTGGCAGAAGAAAAAATGAGAAGATTCCGGGAACAAGGAATGAATATCATATCGTAAAACAAAAGGATTACTTGCTAAGTGATGGAGTCCATGAGGCAATTATATCAGAAGAAATGTGGAACCAGGCACACAGAAAGCGGCAGGAGACAGGTGTTTTACAGGTAAAAACACATAGTCTTGAGCATGAACATATTTTATCAGGGATTATTAAGTGCCCTGTATGTGGAAGCGGTATGTATGGCAATGTGAATCGTAAGAAGCATCCGGACGGAGGCTATTACAAGGATTATTTCTATTATGCCTGCAAACACAGGAAGCTTGTGGACGGACACCGCTGTACTTATAAAAGACAGTGGAATGAGGACAGAATCAATGCGGCAGTTGAGGAAATTATCCGTAAATTTGTAAAGAACCCAAAGTTTGAGCAGGAAATCCGTAAGCAGATAGGAAGCAGCATTGATACTTCGGAGCTTGACAAGGAATATGATGGATTAAAAGATAGACTGAGCCAGACAACCGGGGCAAAAAACAGGCTTGCTGACCAGATGGATCATTTATCTGTATCCGATAAGAATTATGACAAAAAATATAATGACATGCAGGAACGTTTGGACAAGCTATATGATGAAATCACTGATATTGAGGATGCCATGGAAGAAGTCGAAACAAGACTATATAATATCAGGCAGGACAAAATCTCAGAAGATAATGTTTACCAGTTCCTTTTATTCTTTGATAAGCTGTATGATAAATTTACAGATCTGGAAAAGAAGACATTTTTGAAGAGCTTCCTGTCGGATGTGTTTATCTATGAGGAAGAGCAAAAGGATGGCAGAATATTAAAAGGTCTCCGGTTTAAATTTCCTATATATATGAATGGCAGAAATGTATTAGGCGTGGATTGGGACAACGAGAGTACAGATGAGTGCGTGGTTGCACTACATCGGGTCGATATGTAAGAATCCTTGATTTGCGCGAAGGCAACGAGGAGAGTTCCGAAGAAATAACTGGCTGTAAAGCCAGTGTTTATGCGGAATTCGACGACTGCCCGCGAGTCGGGAAGTTTGTAAAACTTCTCGACTTCCGGCACTTTGAGCGACATATGATGTTCTCACAGAGTGATAGAAAAACCTACAAAAAAGCAATTTCAGACGGTGTGAATGTCTCAGTCGTATTGGATGTGGGGTGTGGAAACACATAAAAGTACAATTAATATTTTGAAGTTATTCAATAGAATACGAAGCGTGAAAGACCGTTCATTTTCAAGTAATTGGAGATGAGCGGTCTTTTTCTGTTTGCAGATAACATTGACGTAACTGAGTAGAAGTTATTCTACCGGAAGAACGGAGGTTGTAATGGAAGAGATAAAGAGTATCAGAATAAGCGAGTTAAAGGACTTTAAGAACCATCCTTTTCATGTGCAGCAGGACATAGAGCTGTGTGCCCTTATGAAAAGTATTGAAGATGAGGGTGTGGTTGTACCTTTGCTTGTAAGACCGAATCCTGACGGAGAAGGTTATGAAGTGATTGCAGGACACAGACGAAAGGCAGATGCCGGCTGGGCTGGTCTTGCGGAGGTTCCGGCAGTTATAAGAGAATTGGATGATGATCAGGCGATAGTGGCGATGGTAGATTCTGTGCGCCCGTAAGGCGTTTGGGGTGGACACCCAAGCGACGTGGGTCATTATGATTTTGTTTTGAGAAAACAATAAGAAAAATTATCAAGTGTGAAGAACACAGTCTTATCGCCAACAACTAACCTTGAATGGAAACATAAAGGGGACAACAGCACGTTTGTAAAGGCACAAGTCAACAAAGCTTCCAAGTTGCGACTGAGTGTCGAGGTGAAAGGTACTATATGAGGATGAAAGCTAAACTGCTTGAAGGAAAGTCAGAGGCTAGAGCTAACCATCTCCGCACCGAAGGGAAGATGTTACGGTGATGTATTGGCAGATTAGTATTTTGCTGTCTGCAATCTGCGTGATAATCAATGCAAGCTAGCCATAGGTTCATTTGAGGATGCATCTGAAATCAAGGAAAAATTCAGAGTATTTCTCGAGGATACTCTGCATCTTGAGATGTCCGAAAAAAAGACCAAGATAACACATAGTCAAGATAAAGCAAGATTTCTTGGATATGATATCACCACCGCAAAGAACTCAGCGCTTATGCAATCATCAGGGCATACAGAAATGCCTATTCAGGCGGTTGGACAGGAACAACCTGTGCCTGACGATAAGGGTGCTTCTGGGAATATGGATTACACAGAGGAGGATGTGAAGAAGTATCAGATGGATCCTGATATCAATGAGTTGCTGGATTTCAGTTTTTGCGGGGAATGACAGCAGAAGGCTACAAAACATTTATAAATGGAAGTGTTATGGCATCATTTATGGAAGGAATTGTAGCCTCAATTTTAGAAGAAAAAAGTGGTGCCGGATACGGCACGAATTGTAGCCAATTAAATACAGTTATCAGCGTAATTGAAGCCATGTATCTTTGCGAAGGTATGTGGCTTTTTCCTTTTTGCGCTGAGGATAGATTTTTTAACCAGCCCTCGTGCATTTATGCGAGGGCTAAGCCTCGCAGAGCGAAATACACCCATCGCACAAAACTTCGTTTTGTACTCTGTGTATTTCGCCCTTGCAGGGGGCTATCACGCCGGATACGGCGGTGGGTTCGTAAACGGACACCTATATGTCCACTCACATTGGCATTAGAAGTGAAAGAAAGAGTTGCAGGAGCAGATTGCTGTATTGGATAGAAAAGCAGGGAGGATGAAATCAGAGCTTTCAAATGTGCTTCAGGATGCAGACTATGCAAATGCTTCGGAGTTTTATACCGAGCTATTCATGGTTCGTGAGGAGAGGCAAAGGTATGAAGAGGCTTGTAAGGAATGGCAGCAGAAGTGTGTTGAGGTGGAACTTGTAGCGGTGAAGGATAGTAAGTATTTTGGGGACGTAATTCCGATTAGCAGGAATAGAGGGCGATAAAGTAAGGCGATGCTATTAGTGAATCTGATAGCATCTGTGTAACTACATAGTGACAATTTTGCATCTTCGAAGTGGTAGTCTATGCAAAATATCATCGAATTGGATGAAAAAGGAGAGAATTACCGCATCCTTTGGGGTCTGGTAAACGGAGGCAGACCGACCAGTGAGCTGCCGAGTCACCTGATGAACCATGAAGTGAAAAAAGGCGTTACCAATGTTTATCATGCACATACCACGAATGTGATCGCACTGACATTTGTACTGCCGTTGGAGGATAAAGTATTTACTAGAGAACTCTGGGAGATGGCGACCGAGTGCCCGGTTGTATTTCCTTCCGGAATCGGTGTAGTAGGATGGATGGTGCCGGGCGGCCGTGAGATCGCAGTGGCGACAAGTGCCCTGATGAAAGAATATGATGTGGCAATCTGGGCGCATCACGGCATGTTCTGCTCAGGGGAAGACTTTGATCTTACATTCGGATTAATGCACACCGTAGAGAAATCCGCGGAAATCCTTGTAAAGATGCTGCCCATGAGACCGGATAAAAGACAGACAATCTCACCTCAGAATTTCAGAGATTTGGCGAAAGATTTTAAAGTAACTTTACCGGAAAAGTTTCTATATGACAAATAATGTACATATCACATATTTGGCGTATCAGAAGCATGAAGCATGTTTCGATATTCCATAGGCGTACATCCGTATTTCTTGCGGAACAGCTGAAAGAAAAAGCTGGTATTCTGATATCCGACGGCAAGGCTGATATCATTTGTGGAAAGTGCGGTGCTCCTTAACAGTTTTGCCGCCTGAGAAAGCCGCTGTGTCTGGACCAGCTCTTTGTAAGTGATTCCGGTATGCTGGCGGATATAGGCAGAGAGATAGTTTGGGTGCATATTAAAAAACTCAGCTGTAGAAGAAAGGGTACAGTCCGCAAAGTTTGTTTCGATATATCGGAGTATGGTATAAATCTGATCCACTGAGGAGTGATCCAGAACCATACCGTGCTGGAAAAGATTAATCATCTCACAGGTGATCAGTGTAAAAAGACTGTCTAAAAAAGGCCCGGATGTTACGGACGGAGAATAAAATTCACAGAGAAACTGGTTGGTAAGATCTGCCAGCCGGTTTTGTTTTTGTTCCGGGGAAAAGACAATATACCTGCTTTCCTGCATCGTGGTGTTCAGAGCCTCAATGAAAAAGTGTGTAAGGTAATTATCCTGAGACAGGCGTTCAAAAAAAGTACCGTTCAGATATTCGCGCGTCAGCAGAAAATTGATGATAATATCATTTTCTGAACATCTTTTGACAGAATGAGGTGCATTCTGGCTGATCAGAACCATCTGCCCGGCTTTTAGCCTGAATGTAGTCTTATTTATCGTCATTGTGCAGGCGCCAGAATAAATATAACTCAATTCCAGCCACTCATGGATATGCAGAGGTACGTTTTCAAAACGATCTTGTTTTACAACAGCGAAGTTGTAATAACTCGGAAGAACTTTCTTTGAAAGAAATAAAGAACGCAGATCTTCAAGGTTCGTATCAAAACGGTAACAGGGTGTATCAAACTTACCTCTGGCAACAGGAAATTGTGAATAATCTTTCTTTACACCATTCAGACGCTGGGTTTCTTCGGTAGTGTGCTGCTTCAGAAATTGATTCAATGCAGATAATGTCATCATATATAATCTCTCCTTTTCGAGATATGAATGAACTGTGATTATAGTCATCAGCAGTTTATTTAACCTGTCTAAAATATACCATATTGGGGGCAAAGGTGTACAGAGTAATCTCGGATATTTATTAAGTTTGGTCGGTAAATCACTTATGTTTCGTTGATGTAATTTTAGTCTGTATAAAGTAAGATGTCAGTAAGAAAAGGAGGCATAGGTTAGGATGAAGATATTTTTTGCAGTAGTGGTGATTGTTTTATTATTTGTAATCGGTGCGACATTATATGTCTATAAAAAAAGTGCCATGTTTTTGCCGGCACTTCTTGGCATCTGCGGATTTCCAAAAATAAAGGAAAGCAGCTATTACGATGAAAACGGACATTTCCGTCCGGGAACGGGGGAGGACAAAGTTGGATTTTTCATGCAGCATCCGGTATTCGGCGGTTTTAAACATATGTTTTTCAATGTGGAGGACAACGTGCTGAAAGCTATTGCGCCTGTAAAGTATAAGGATTTTTTAAAGGCGCCGGGCCGTGAGGAACAATTGGATGCAGCCTTGGAATCTTTCAATTATCTAACCGGACTTGTTGAGAAAGGTCAGGCAAGGCTGGTGTCGGATCTGTATCCTGCGGAAGCAGTGAAGGGTCATCCGTACAGGTCACATCTGACGGGAATGTTTTATCAGGGACAACAGGGAAAACCACTTGCCATTGTAGTTCCGGGAGGCGGATTTATCAGTAATGTAACTGATTGCGAGGGGTATCCTGTGGCGATGAAGCTGCATAAAATGGGATATTCTGTTTTCGTCGTAAGTTATCCGGTCGGCAGACAGCTGGGTGAGACAGAACAGGTAAAGCAGGGACAGGCTGCCGCGAGGGAACTGACACAAGTGATTCGATATCTGACGGAGCATCAAAAACAGTTTTCTGTAAACATGGATGATTATGCCATCTTTGGTTTTTCAGCAGGAGGACTTATGACCACGGCGTATTCATTTGCCAATTATGAGGACTGCTGCCACAAGAATCATCTGCCAAGACCGAAGGTGATCTTCCCTATGTATGGTCTGGACTGGAATATCAAAGCTTTGCAGGAGGACAAGGGACTGGCGGTATTTTCTATCGTAGGGCGGGATGATGAGTTCGGTTTTGCAAATGTGGAAGATAAACTGCCGGAATTAGAGAAGGTACTGGGCAAAGAAAATGTGTCGGTCAGAATCGTTGACGGACTGGGACATGGATTTGGAAT
Organism: Blautia sp. TF10-30; assembly: GCF_003481245.1. Classification (NCBI taxonomy): domain Bacteria; kingdom Bacillati; phylum Bacillota; class Clostridia; order Lachnospirales; family Lachnospiraceae; genus Blautia; species Blautia sp. TF10-30. The sequence continues at coordinate 28,528 of NZ_QUKM01000013.1, read as the reverse complement.
AGGAAATGAAACAAAAGTGAAAAACTGGCTTCAGGAAGCAGTCATCTTCTGGGAAGCCCACAGATAGGAACAGATAAGAATTTATTTAAGGAGGATTTCATAATGAGCAGAAACCTGAAAGAATTGATCAGACAGATGACACTGGAGGAAAAAGCAGGACTATGTTCGGGAGCGGATTTCTGGAACACGATGGGAATCGAAAGGTTAGGGATTCCTTCCGTTATGATGACAGACGGCCCGCACGGCTTGCGCAAACAGGAAGGCGCGGCAGATCATCTCGGCCTGAATAAAAGTGTGAATGCAGTCTGCTTTCCGGCAGCCTGCGCCACGGCATCCAGCTTTGACGTGGAACTGATGGAATGTATGGGACAGATCCTTGGGGACGAGTGTCAGGCTGAGAACGTGGGCATGCTCCTCGGCCCTGCAGTTAATATCAAACGCAGTCCTCTCTGCGGAAGGAATTTTGAATATATGTCCGAAGATCCATATCTGACAGGAAAGATGGCGTCAGCATATATCCGGGGCGTACAGTCGAAAGGCATCGGAACCAGTATGAAACACTTCGCCGCGAATAATCAGGAAACAGACCGTATGCAGATATCGTCGGAAGTATCGGAACGGGCTTTCCGGGAAATTTATCTGCCGGCTTTTGAGGAGGCGGTGAAGAAAGCGCAGCCAAAGACTGTGATGTGCAGCTACAATAAGATCAACGGAGTATTTTCTTCAGAGAATAAGAAGCTTCTGACAGATATCCTGCGGGATGAGTGGGGATTTGAAGGATATGTGGTCAGTGACTGGGGAGCTGTAAATGACCGGGTGAAAGGACTGAAAGCCGGTCTTGACTTGGAGATGCCGGGATCAGGAGGATATAATACAAGAAAGATTATTCAGGCAGTGGAGAATGGAGAACTGGAGGAAGAAATTCTTGACAGAACGGTGGAACGCATACTGAAAGTAGTCTTCTCCTACACAGATAACAGGAAAGCGGAGACTGTATTTGACAGGGAAAAGGATCACAAAGCAGCGGCAGATATCGAAACAGAGTGCGCCGTACTTCTGGAAAACAGGGGAGTGCTGCCGCTGAAAAAAGAACAGAAAGTAGTCTATATCGGGGAATTTGCAAAGAAACCGCGATACCAGGGCGGGGGATCGAGTCACATCAATACGGACAGCGTAGTGTCGGCTCTGGAAACTGCGGTGAGAAAAGGCAGGGCAGTGGAGTACGTGAAAGGCTTCTCGTCAGAGCGTGACGAGATGACAGAAGAGGATCTGAAACAGGCGTGTGAAGCGGCAGCGGGCGCAGATGTAGTTGTAATCTTTGCCGGACTGCCGGACAGCTTTGAGTCGGAAGGATATGACAGAACATCCATGGAACTGCCAAAGTGTCAGAATCGCCTTATAGAGGCTGTGGCTGAGATACAGAAAAATGTGGTAGTGGTTCTTCATAACGGAAGTCCCGTAGAAACTCCATGGGCGGAGTCTGTAAATGCCATTCTGGAGATGTATCTGGGAGGAGAAGGCATTGGGGAGGCCAGCGACCGGCTGTTATTTGGGGAGGCAAATCCAGGAGGACGTCTGGCGGAGACGTTCCCATATCGTCTGGAAGACAACCCGAGTTACCTGAATTTCCCTGGAGACGGCAGGACTGTTCTCTATGGAGAAGATATCTTTGTCGGATACCGTTACTATGATGCGAAGAAAGTACCGGTGCGCTGGGCATTCGGCCATGGACTGTCATATACGGAATTCAGCTACAGCAATATGAAACTCTCTTCTGCGGAAATGAAAGATGGAGATATTCTGAAGGTGAGCATTGATGTGGAGAATACAGGGAAGAGGGCAGGAAGTGAAGTGGTTCAACTCTATGTCAGTGACAAGGACAGCACGGTGCCAAGAGCAGTGAAAGAACTAAAAGGGTTTGCGAAAGTATTTCTGAATCCGGGTGAGAAGAAGACGGTTACAATGGAACTTTGCGCGAGAGATTTTGCTTACTACGAGACAAAGATTCACGACTGGTACACTCCGTCAGGTACATATGAGATCCAGATCGGGCATGCCAGCGATGAGATCAGAGAGGCTGCAGAACTTACATTTACTACTGATGTGCTGCTGCCGTTCACTGTGGATATGACCACTACAATGGGGGAATTGATGAACCACCCGAAGACAGCAGGGAAAATGATGGAGTATCTTGAGGGGATATCACAGGGAGAAGAACCTAAGAAAGAAGATGGGGAGGTACAGCTTGTGACTCCGGAAATTATTGCGCAGATGCCGCTGAAATCATTTTTAAGCGTTATTCCGGGCGAAGCGATCGAGCAGATGATCGTGGAGTTAAATGCTCTGTGTCAGTAGTGGGAGGAACGGTTGGCTTATTATTGGATGAAAAAGTATCAGCATGAAAATGAGGAAGAATTATGGGCAAGATTTATGCGGCAAAAACAAATCATATCACAAACCCTTTAGGGTTTTATCTGAAACCGTTGGTATTTTCATGGAAAGTGAAAGGCGGCAGAGGACAGGAACAGAAACATGCAAGGATTGTGATCAGCAAGAACAAAACCTTTACAGATATCTGTCACGACACGGGGGAGGCAGAGCTGGACAGTCTCTCTGCAAGAGTGGAATTTGAACCGCAGCCGTATACAAGATATTACTGGAAAGTTATTGTGACAACAGATGCAGAGGAAGTGATCGAATCAGACACGCAGTTCTTTGAGACCGCCAAAATGGATGAACCGTGGACGGGCAGGTGGATTACCTGTGACAGCAGTCAGGAACGGCATCCGATTTTCTCAAAGAGGATTCGTCCGGCAAAAGAAGTGAAAAGCGCAAGACTGTACATTTGCGGCCTGGGATTGTATGAGGCATATTTTCTTGGGGAAAATAAAGAAAATCCTAAGAAAATCGGTGAAGAGTATCTGACTCCGTACTGCAATAATTATGACCGGTGGATCCAGTATCAGACGTATGACATCACAGAACAGGCAGAACGAGGAGGTGTGCTGTCTGTTCTTCTCGGAAACGGTTGGTATAAAGGCAGGTTCGGTTTCAATGATCCGGAGCGGGAAGCATATTACGGTGACGAGTGGAAGCTGATTGCGGAGATTCACATAGAGTACAAAGACGGAACGAAAGATGTGATCAGTTCTGATGAAACCTGGTCAGTTACAAGAAGCAATTTGTGGTTTTCCAATATCTATGACGGTGAGAGAAGAGATGATACGCTGCCGCCGGTAGAGGAGTCTCCTGCGCGGATCGCAAAGGTTCCGAAAGGCCGGCTTATGGAACGGTTATCTCTTCCAGTTAAGGTACAGGAGGAGATGAAGCCGGCAGAGCTGATCCATACTCCTGCCGGAGAAGAGGTATTTGATCTGGGGCAGGAGATCACGGGGATCTTCCGGCTGCGGGTGCATGAGCCGGCGGGGACAACTATCAGGATTCAGACGGGCGAGGTGCTTCAGGACGGATGTTTCTACAACGAGAATTTAAGAACTGCACTTTCGGAGTACATTTATGTTTCTGATGGTACAGAAAAGGTGATTACGCCTCATTTTACATACTATGGTTATCGATATGTGAAAGTGACCGGGGTTAGGGACCTTTCGTGTGAGGATTTTACGGCGCTTGTTCTTTACAGTGATTATGAGAGCATCGGGGCAATCGAGACAGGGAATGATCTTGTGAACAAATTAATCTCCAATATCGAATGGGGAATGAAAGGGAACTTTCTGGATGTGCCTACAGACTGTCCCCAAAGAGATGAGAGGATGGGCTGGACAGGAGATACACAGGTATTTTCCGCGACTGCAAGCTATCTGGCTGATACCTATGCGTTTTACCGAAAATATTTATACGACCTGTATCAGGAACAGCTTCTGGCGGGCGGAATGGTTCCGGAGATTGTCCCCACATTCGGACCGACAAAATGTTCCTGCGCATGGGGAGACGCCGCATGTATCATTCCCTGGAACGTATATCTGTTCAGCGGGGACAAAACAATACTCGAAAACCAGATTGAGAGCATGAAAGCGTGGGTCGATTATATACGGAGAATTGACGGGGACCATCATGGATGGAGACAGGTTTTCCATTATGGGGACTGGCTTGCTCTTGACCGTACAGGCGCCGCCGCGAACAGCGTGTATGGAGCGACTGATGAAGCATATATTGCAGACATCTACTACGCGGCAAGTGCGCAGACTGTTGCAAAAGCAGCAGAAGTGCTTGGACTGGAAGAAACGAGACAGGAATATCAGAAAATCGCAGACCGTCAGTGGCAGGTCGTGAAAGAAGAATATTTTACTGCCACCGGCAGATGTGCGGTGAAGACGCAGACAGGGCTTATCCTTGCACTAAAATATCATCTGTCTGAAAATGAAGAACTGACAAAGCAGATGCTGCAAAAGCTTCTCAGGGACAATAAAAATAAATTAAATACCGGATTTGTAGGAACCCCGCTTCTGTGCAATGTCCTAACTGATCATGGAATGACAGACGCGGCATACCGGCTGCTCCTGAATGAGGAATACCCGGGCTGGCTCCATGAAGTGAAGCTGGGAGCAACGACGGTGTGGGAGCGTTGGAATTCACTGGATGAGAGCGGACATGTCTCCAGCACGGGGATGAACAGTCTGAATCATTATTCCTACGGCGCTGTATTGGAATGGATCTTCCGTCATGCGGCCGGGATTGATATGACGGAACAGAGCCCGGGAGGCAGGGTGATGCGGATCAGTCCTAAAGTGAATAATGGACTCAAATATGTAAAAGCTGTTTATGATTCGGCAAGCGGATGCTATCAGTGCGGCTGGGAGATATCAGAAGATAATAAAATTACGGTCACTGTTACGGTTCCGTTCGGCGGAAGTGCAGAAGTGGTTCTTCCATATGCGTCGGAATCTGTATATGAAGATAAAGAAAATCCATTATTTGAAGAGGTAGAAAATGGAATCTGCCGTGTGAGAGCTGGAGAATATGAAGTCGCTTATGAGGCGTCACAGCCTTTAAAGAGGAAATACAGCATAGACTCGACAATGGAAGAACTGCTGAACCATCCGCAGATTCGCGCGTTCCTTTCTCAAATGATGGAAGTGGATATGATTCCCGATATTGCATATGGACTTTCGCTTAGAGATGTCGCGAGAACATTCGCAGGAGAGATAAAAAAAGATGAGGCGCAGATGCTGGATACGGCGCTTGCGAAATTCTGATCAGGAAGGCTGCTATGGAGCTTACAAGACTTAAGGTAAACAGTCAATACAGACCATGCGTGGACGAAGCACCTTATTTTTCATGGGTGATTACCAGTGACAAAAAGAATGTGATGCAGACATCCTATCATATTACAGTGACAGGTCTGGGAGAAGTGGTGTGGGATTCCGGGGTGGTAGAAAGTGATAAAAGTACTTTTGTAGAGTACAACGGAAAACCATTGAAAAGTCTCAGTGACTATAGCTGGACAGTGGAAGTGACGGTTAATAACGGAGAAAAGGCAGCGGCATCCTCATCCTTTGAGACAGGATTTATGAAGAAAGAATGGACGGCCGAGTGGGTGAAATCTCCGTTCCCGATGAAAAAGGTAAAACCCGGAACCGGCGGACAGAATCCGGCAGAATATTTCCGCAAAGAATTTGAGGCACGAGAAGGTGTGAAACGGGCACGCGTCTATGCCACATGTCACGGAGCATATCAGCTCAGCGTGAACGGAATACGTCCGGACGACAGAGAGTTTGCGCCGGAATTTACCGTCTATTCTAAATATCTGTGCTACCAGACTTATGATGTGACTCCGTTCTTGAAAGAGGGAGGAAATGTCATAGGAATGCTGGTGGGGGACGGCTGGTATGACAGCGCGAACTTTAAACCGAGAAGCAGGAAGTTTAAAGCCGAACATTCTGTGTTATTTCAGATAAAGATTGATTATGAAGACGGAACGAGTGAAATGGTTCTGTCCGATGATGCGGTGAAGGTTTCGGAAAGTCCGGTCCGGTCTTCCGATCTGTTTGCAGGAGAACTCTATGATGCACGGATGGAACAGGAGAGGTGGAACTGCTGGGGATTCGATGACAGCAGCTGGAAAGCAGGTATCCCATGTGGAAAATCTTACGCAAACCTGGCGGCTCAGTACGGGGAACCGGTGCGTCCGGTAAAGGAAGTACCGGCAGTCGGAATGACAGTCAGCCTGAAAGGCGAGACGATTATTGACTTCGGGCAGAATCTGGCGGGGGTTCTGCGCGTAAAAGCGAAACTGCCTGCCGGAACAAAAATGGTATTAGATCATTTTGAGACTCTGGATCAATATGGAAACTATTTCAATAATATTTTCATGTCAGAGAAAACAGGGCACAAGCAAAGCGATATTTATATTTCAAACGGGAAATTTACAGAGTATATACCGCATTTTACATATCACGGGTTCCGCTATGTGAGAGTGACATGCGATCAGCCGGTGAGCCCGGAGGATTTCACAGCGATCGTCCTGTCTTCTGACAATGAGGATCTGGGAACTTTTGAGACATCCAACGAAGATATAAACCGGCTTTACGAAAATACAAGATGGTCTCAGCGGTCGAATCTGTTCTCAATCCCCACGGACTGTCCGCAGAGAGAAAAAGGCGGATGGACCGGAGATATCCAGATTTATGCAAGAACAGCCATGCTCAACGAAAATGTAACCCCGTTTCTGACAAGATGGCTGCGCAATATGACCTGCAGTCAGCAGAAAAACGGGGCAATCCCTAATGTGATCCCCCTTACCGGAATCTATGAATTACTGGAGAAACTGAATCGGATCGTATACCGCAATTTTGAACCGGTGGGAGAAGCGGGATGGGGAGATGCCGCCTGTATCGTACCGTGGAGCATGTATCAACTTACAGGAAATATAAGGATACTGAGAGAACAGTATGACACAATGAAAAAGTGGTGCGACTATATCATCAACACCGCAAAGAAGCGTAGAGGCAAGATGAAACATCCAAAAGAAATTGACCAGTATCTGTGGAATACAGGACATCAGTACGGGGAGTGGCTCATACCGAGCCAGACAGTAGACGGAGCAGACCAAAGCGCTGCAAAACCTGTCAATACTTCTGCATACTGCGCGCCAATCTTTGGATGGAATTCCTGCCGGATCATGGCAGATACAGCAGCGCTCCTCGGGCATACATCAGACGAATTATACTATGATGACATTGCGTCTAGAATGAAATCTGCCATTCAAAAAGGACTGATCGATGATGACGGGAAGATGCCTCTTGATTTTATGGGCAGTTATGTGCTGGCAATCGCATTTGATCTTGCTCCTGAAAGGAAGAAAGAAAGTATCGCCGGACATTTGATCCGCAAGATAGAAGAAAACGGGGATTGTCTGGATACAGGGTTCCTGACGACGCCGTATCTGCTGGATGCGCTCTGTAAGATCGGCAGGATGGACAAGGCATATAAAGTCCTGCTCCAGACAAAGTGCCCGTCATGGCTTTATGAGGTGAATCAGGGAGCGACAACAATCTGGGAAAATTATATTTCTTACAAGGAGGACGGGTCTCCGGTTATGACAAGCCTGAACCATTATGCCTTTGGATGCGTGGACGACTGGATGTTCCGGAAGATAAGCGGCATTGATATGGCTGCTCCCGGATTTAAGAAGATTGTGATCGCGCCGGAGCCGGACAATGCGTTTACCAGTGCAAAGCGTACTTATATGAGCGAGTACGGGGAGATCGCAGTCGGGTGGAGTATGGATAAAGGGAAATTTAAGCTGAAAGTAAAAATTCCCTGCAACACGACTGCCGTTGTAAAGATGCCGGATGGCAGATTATACAAGGTAGGAAGCGGAATGTATCAGTTTGAATAAAGAATCAAAGAAAACAAAATGACAGTATTTGCGAGAACTGACCGGTAAATACAGACGGCCAGTTCTCTTAATATGAAAGTTGAAAATAATAAGGAGTTAAGGATTATGAAAAAGAAAATATTGAAGATCACCTTAAGTATCGTTTTAATTCTGATTCTGGCTGCGGGAATCGGCCTGACATATTTAGTAGGAGCGGCAGGCGGTGGAGGACCGTTTGATTTTGTCTGGAAGAACAAGCTGAAAAAAATGGCGGGAAACGCAGAAAAATACAGTCTGGAAAATATAGAACCGTTAGAAAACAGCCCTCTTGGAGGGAAGCGCATCTGCTACCTTGGATCATCTGTAACCTTGGGTCTGTACTCAATGGATGTTTCTTTTGCAGATTATATCTCTTACAGAAATGGCTGTGAGTATGTAAAAGAAGCCGTCAGCGGCACTACTTTAGTGGATAACGGAAAGACGTCTTATATCCAAAGAATGAAAAATAATATCGGTACAGATGAGAAATTCGATGCGTTTGTCTGCCAGCTTTCCACGAATGACGCGTCGAAGGAAATGCCGATGGGAGAACTCAGCAGTTCAGAAAATCTGGAGGATTTTGATACACAGACAATAACAGGAGCAATGGAATATATCATTGTATATGCAAAGCAGGCATGGAATTGTCCCGTGATCTTTTATACCGGAACAAAATATGACAGTAAACAGTATCAGCAGATGGTAGATGTATTGTTTGAGCTTCAGGATAAATATGGAATAGGCGTGATCGACCTTTGGAATGACGAGGAGATGAATGACGTTTCTGAAAAAGAATATGAAGTTTATATGGCAGATCCGGTTCATCCGACGCAGGCAGGATATCTGGAATGGTGGACGCCTAAGATGGAAGAATACTTATATCAGTTTTTAGAAAGATGATTATTATATTAAGTTTCGTCGGTAAACTGCTTATATATCGTTGATGATTTGCCCTTTGGGATTATTTATAATTAAATCAAACAATGAAAGGACGGATAACGAAATGGAAAATGCAGTTACAAAAAGAGAAAAAATCAGTTATGGTTTGTATTTTATGGGACAGAATGTATTCTATGGACTGATAGGATATATGACTACATATTTTACAGATATCGGCATAACGGCAGCATTGGTTGCGATCGTGGCGCTGATCACGAAAGTGTGGGATGCCATCAACGATCCGATCTTCGGTATGATCATGGATAAGGTAAATTTTAAGAAAGGGAAATTCCTGCCGTGGCTTCGAATATCTGTCATAGCGATTCCGGTGGCGACCATTCTTCTTTTTACAATACCTACCGGGATTCCGATGATGGCTAAAATCATATGGGCAACACTTGCTTATATGTTATGGGATACAGCCTATACCCTTTGCGATGTGCCGATTTTTGGTATTGTTACCACGATGACAATAGACCAGAAGGAACGTATTTCACTAAACAGTATAGGAAGAATGTTTGTTATTTTTGCAGGTATTGTTACAGGAATTGTCCTGCCGTTGGTACGGCAGCGGTTAGGCGGCTGGGCGACAACAGTAATTGTGTTATCTCTTTTGTCAGCTGTTATGATGATTCCGATCTGTCTGTTCGCAAAGGAGAGAGTAATTGAAAAAGAAAGAGTACTGGACGAAGGGGCAGAAGAAAGTTATACGCTGCGCGATATGGCAGAATGTCTGCGGAAGAACAAATATTTATTGATTTTCTTTGCGGCTCCGCTCATCAGCAGCCTGCTTAATGTTGGGGCAAATTGGGGCTTATACGTTGCCCGGTACTGCCTTGGCGGTGAAGAAGCTGCCTCATATGTTTCGATGACGGTGATTATTCCGACCTTGATTGGTGCGGTTATGGCAGTAGAATTATGCAAGAAATATGACAAATTTAAAGTCTTCTATATTTCATATGTTTTCGCTTTACTTTTGGGAATTGTAAGATTCATGGCCGGGTATGAGAATATGACGGTGTATGTGATTTTAAATGCCTTAGGAGGAATCCCGCTGGGAATAGCAGTTATACTGCAGTATCAGTTTACGCCGGACTGCTACGAGTATGGACAGTACAAGACAGGATTAAAAATGCGAGGTGTAACGTTTGCAGCGCAGACATTTTTTACAAAATTAAATGGAGCGATCGCAACAGCAGTCAGTGTGTTTGCATTAACTTTAATCGGCTTCCGGGAAGGGGAAGGCGTTGTTCAGGCGGCAGGATTTGCCGATAAATTATGGACATGCAGCTGTCTTGGCAGCATTATCGGGGGTATTTGTACTCTGCTTATACTTCGCTTTTACAAGCTTAATGACCATGATGTCCAGCTAATGGCGAAATGCAACAATGGCGAGATCAGCCGTGAAGAGGCAGAGGCACAGATGATCAATCAGTATTAAGAAAAGAATGGAGGACTTTTGCGATGGACAGAATAAAGGAACTGATTTCAAAAATGACGCTGGAAGAGAAGGCAAGTCTCTGCTCGGGCGCTGATAACTGGCATACGAAAGAAATCAAACGACTGAACATTCCGTCAGTTATGATGGTGGACGGCCCTCACGGACTGAGAAAGCAGGAAGGGGAAACGGATCATCTGGGATTGAATGAAAGTGTGAAGGCCGTTTGTTTCCCGGCAGCCTGTGCAACAGCCTCCAGCTTCGATGTTGACCTGATGGAACGGATGGGAGAGACGCTGGGAGCGGAGTGTCAGGCCGAGAATGTAAGCATGCTGCTTGGTCCGGCGGTAAATATTAAAAGGAGCCCGTTATGCGGACGGAACTTTGAGTATCTGTCGGAGGATCCATATCTGGCAGGCAGGATGGCATCGGCATATATCCGCGGAGTACAGAGTCAGGGCGTGGGGACAAGCATTAAGCACTTCGCGCTGAATAATCAGGAAACACTCCGTATGACGATATCTTCCGAGGTGTCAGAACGTGCGCTCAGGGAAATCTACCTGCCTGCGTTTGAGGAAGCAGTAAAAGAATCAGTTCCAAGAACCGTCATGTGCAGCTACAACAAAATAAATGGAGAATATGCTTCAGAAAACAGATATCTTCTGACAGATATCCTGAGAAAAGAATGGGGATACAAAGGCTGCGTCGTCAGTGACTGGGGCGCTGTAAATAACCGAGTGAAGGGACTGCAGGCCGGACTGGATCTGGAGATGCCTTATTCCGGAGGATACAATGACAGACAGATTGTAACGGCAGTACAGGAGGGAAGACTGGACGAAGCTGTGCTGGATGAAGCGGTGGAACGGGTATTGAATGTTGTATTTGCCGGTGAAGGGCAGCATCGTCCGGAAGTTATATCTGATAAGGAAACAGATCATAAAAAAGCAGCGGATATTGAGACGGAATGTGCGGTCCTACTGGAAAATAACGGTATACTTCCGCTGAACACAGACAGAAAGGTTGCCTATATAGGGGAATTTGCTGAAAAGCCGCGGTATCAGGGCGGTGGCTCCAGCCATATCAATCCGTTCAGGGTTGTCTCGGCATTGGATGCTGCCGGAGAAAAAGGGCGCAGCGTAACTTATGCAAAAGGATTTTCTATGGAAAATGACGCGATGACGGAACAGGAGCTGGAAAAAGCGCTTCGAACTGCTGCAGAAGCAGATGTTGCGGTAATCTTTGCCGGGCTGCCTGAGATATTTGAGTCAGAAGGGTATGACAGAACATCCATGAAGCTGCCCCAATGCCAGGACCGCCTGATTAAAGAAGTGCTGAAAGTACAGCCTAATGTTGTAGTTGTACTCCACAATGGAAGCCCGGTAGAGCTGCCATGGGCTGATAAAGTAAGCGCGATCCTCGAAATGTATCTCGGAGGTCAGGGCGTTGGCGAAGCCTGTGACCGGCTGTTATACGGAGAAGCGAATCCGTCCGGCAGGCTGGCGGAGACATTCCCGTACCGGCTGGAAGATAATCCGAGCTTCCTTCATTTTCCGGGAAATGGAAAGCGGGTGTTATATGGCGAGGATATCTTTGTCGGATACCGTTATTATGATACAAAGAAGGTCCCGGTGCGGTATGCATTCGGACATGGGCTGTCTTACACGGAATTTACTTATGGGGACCTGACTTTGTCATCGGCTCAAATGACGGATGAGGATATCCTGACGGTCTCCTTCAAGGTGAAAAATACAGGGAAGACAGAAGGAAAAGAAGTCGTACAGCTGTACGTAGCTGACCTGTGCGGCACACCGGAAAGACCGGTCAAGGAATTGAAAGGATTTGCCAAAGTTCATCTCCTGCCGGGAGAGGAGAAAACGGTGTCGATGGAAATTTCGGCGAGGGATCTTTCCTATTATGAAGAACGTCTCGGGGACTGGTATGCGCCATCCGGAACATACCGGATCCTGATCGGCCATGCTTCTGATGACATCCGATTACATGCGGATATTGTGTTTGAAACACAGAAAGAACTGCCCCTTCGCGCAGATTTCACAACAACGTTCGGAGAATTATTGGATCATACGAAAACCGCTCCCGTTATTACGGAACTGCTGGCGCCATTGGCAGCAGCGGCTGCATCAGCAGAAGGGATGAGTGACGAATACAAGAAGCTGGGAGAGCAAGTTATCCGGGAAATGCCGCTGAAATCTCTGCTGGGGCAGATGCCGGGAGAGCAGGTGGAACAGCTGATCGGGCAGCTGAATTGTTTACTTGCACAATAGGATAATTGAGGATGAGGTAGCGGTAAATGGTATTCGTAATATGGCAGAAGAGATTGTGTTGAAAGAATTGATTTACAGGTAAACAAAGAGCTGAAATCTTAAGTTTGGTAGGTAAAATGATGAAATTCCGTAAATGATTTTATGAGGCAAATCCATTATACTCGAATTACAGTGTACACAATGAAAAAAGGAAGGAGCTTGGAAAACGGCAATATGAATCAGATTTACGCAGCAAAAACAAATCATATCACGAATCCGGTGGGATTTTTACTGAATCCGGTGGTTTTTTCGTGGAAGGTCAGAGAATGCAGGGGAAAGAACCAGAGATGTGCCAGAATCCTTGTGGCAAAGGATGAAACCTTCGCGGATGTTCTTTGGGACACCGGGGAGGCAAAGCTCGACAGTCTGGCTGTAAAAGCGGAGATGAATCTGGAGCCTTGTACCAGATATTACTGGAAGGTAATCGTTACTACGGACGCAGACGAAGTGCTGGAGTCCGACGTACAGTTCTTTGAGACGGCAAAGAGGGACGAGCCGTGGGTGGGAAAATGGATTACCTGCGACAGCAGGATGGAACGCCATCCCATTTTCTCAAAGCGAATCATTCCCCGTGGAAAGGTAAAAAAAGCCCGTCTCTATCTCTGCGGACTGGGGCTTTATGAGGCATATTTTACGGATGGAGAGAAAACCGAAACAGATATTTTAAAATCCGCGAAAATTGGGGAAGAATATCTGACCCCGTACTGCAATAACTACAATCAGTGGTTACAGTATCAGACGTATGATGTGACCGCGCAGATGCAGCGCGAAGGTGTGTTGTCCGTTCTTTTGGGGAATGGGTGGTACAAAGGGAGGTTCGGGCTCAATCAGACAGAACAGAAAGGATTTTACGGCGACGAGTGGAAACTGCTGGTAGAGGTGCATCTGGAATATGAGGATGGCACACAAGAGATAATCGGCACGGATGACACATGGGAAGTGACAAGGAGCAATCTGTTTTTTTCCAATATATATGACGGGGAGAAACGGGATGATACCTTGGAACCTGTCGAACCTGTCAGCGCGCAGCTTGCGGAGGCGCCGCAGGGGCGACTGACGGAGCGGCTGTCCCTTCCGGTGACTGTGCATGAACAGTTTACACCGAAGGAACTGATTCACACCCCGAAGGATGAATGGGTGTTTGACTTAGGGCAGGAGATTACCGGGATTTTCAAACTTCATGTCCATGAGCCGAAAGGAAAAGAAATCAGAATCCAGACAGGCGAAATCCTGCAGGACGGATGTTTTTATAACGAAAACTTAAGAACCGCTTTGTCGGAATATGTGTATATCTCTGACGGGGAAGAAAAAGACATTGTTCCGCATTTTACATTTTACGGATACCGGTATGTAAAAATCAGCGGGGTAACCAATGTCTCCTGTGAAGATTTTACGGGAATGGCACTCTACAGTGATTACGAAGGTACCGGTAGTATACAGACAGGAAATGAACTGGTAAATCAGTTGATTTCCAATGTGGAATGGGGCATGAAGGATAATTTCTTAGATGTGCCGACAGACTGTCCGCAGAGAGATGAGCGCATGGGATGGACAGGCGACACACAGGTGTTTTCGGGTACGGCATGTTATCTGGCGGATACCTATGCATTTTACAGAAAATATCTGTACGATTTGTATAAGGAACAGCTGATTGCCGGAGGGATGGTTCCGGAGGTGGTGCCGACCTTCGGTCCGTCGAAATGTTCCTGTGCATGGGGCGATGCGGCCTGTATCGTTCCGTGGAATGTCTATCTGTTCAGCGGGGATGCTGCCATATTGGAACAGCAGTTTGACAGTATGAAGGCTTGGGTGGACTATATCCGTAAGGTGGACGGAGAGCACCACGGATGGAGACATTCCTTCCATTACGGAGACTGGCTGGCGCTTGACCGGGTGGGAGCCGCGGCGGGAAATGTATACGGAGCGACCGATGAAGGCTATATTGCGGATATTTATTATGCGGCAAGCGCGGAGCTTACAGCGAAGGCAGCGGCGGTTCTCGGGCGAAAGGAAGAGGAAAAACAATATCGGGAAATCGCCGAAAAACAATGGCGTGTGGTAAAAGAAGAATATTTTACCCCGACCGGAAGATGCGCGGAAAAGACACAGACGGGTCTTCTGCTGGCTCTGAAATATCATTTGTCAGAGGACGAAGAGCTGACCAGAGAGATGTTAAAGAAACTTTTCCGCGAGAGCAGAAACAAATTGAATACCGGATTTGTGGGAACCTCTCTTTTGTGCAATGTGTTGACCGATAACGGAATGACGGATACCGCCTACCGCCTGCTTTTGAACGAGGAGTATCCGGGGTGGCTGCACGAAGTGAAACTGGGAGCCACCACAGTCTGGGAACGATGGAATTCACTGGATGAAGACGGTAAGATATCCAGTACCGGAATGAACAGTCTCAACCATTATTCTTACGGGGCGATTCTGGAATGGATGTTCCGCCATGTGGGAGGAATCCATCTTTTGGAAGAATCTCCGGGAGGAAGAAGGATTGCAATTTGTCCGAATGTCCATTATGATTTGAGAAGGGCAGAGGCAGTGTATGATTCGGCCGTCGGACAGTATGCATGCAGCTGGGAAATTATGGAGGATAACAGGATTAGAATCAAAATTACGATTCCGTTTGGCGGAGAAGGCGAGGTGCGATTGCCGCATGCTCCGGAGATTCTGTTTGAAGATAAGACAAATCCACTATTCGCAACAGTGGTGAACGGTATTTGTTATATCACTGCAGGAAACTATGAAGTCGTATATGAGGCAACTGAGAAGTTAAAGAAAATATACAGCGTGGAGTCAAAGCTGGAAGATTTGCTGAACCATCCGCAGATACGGGCATTTTTGTCGACGATGACCGAGGTGGATATGATACCGGATGCGGTCTATGGACTGTCGTTTCGACAGGTGGCGGAGATGTTTTCCGGACCGATGGATGAAGGGCAGACAGAGATGTTGAATACAGCATTATCACAATATTAACGAGGAGAGAACAAATGAGTGAGAAGAGTAAAAAACAAAAGGTTAGTATCGTGGAAAAAATGGGCTTATTTATGGTATGTGCGGGAAATATTCCACTGATGGGATTATTGTCAGGATTCTTTATGATTTACTATACGAATGTGGTTGGTCTGGAACCGGCAGCACTGGCGACCCTGTTTTTAATATCCAAGGTGGTGGATGGAATCAGCGACCCGATTATGGGATATTTTCTGGACAAATTTCCGGTAACAAAAATGGGAAAATTTCGCCCTATGATTATTCTGGGAACAATCATCTGTGTTATAAATTATATTTTACTGTGGTTTGGCGCAGTCTGGATTCCGGTCGGAAAATATGTGATTGTGTATGTGACGTATCTGCTGCTGGGCTGGACGTTTGATATTATGGATATCTCCAAGAACAGTTTGCTCCCGGTCATGAGCGCGGATGACAAGGAGAGAAACAGTTTGTCACTTTTCAACGCGTTGGGAACAATGATAGGTAGCGCGGTACTGGCTGTGGCAGCACCGATTCTTGTGGCGGAAGGAACGTTACAGAACTATTACGTGTTAATTTTCGGTTCCATGGCCATGGTGTTGGTTTTATCTATTGCAGGGGCTCTTTGTGTAAAGGAAAGAGTAGCTTTTGAAGGAAAAAAAGAAGAAAGTTATACATTCAGGGAATTGTTACAGTTTTTGCGGTATAAACCTGTCTGGGCACTGTTTTTAGTGGCACTGGTAGTCGGGGTGGGCAGTAATATAGCAGGAGGAGCCGGCGCTTATTTTTACACATATATATTGGGTGATATGACGCTTATGTCAGGGGTGTCACTTGTTTCAATGATAACTGCTCTGGTGGGAATTTTCCTTGGACCAATTCTGGCAAACCGGTTTGGAAAGAAACAGATTTTTGTAATGGCAATCGTCGTATCCATCCTGTTTTCCGCACTGCGTTTGATTGATGTGAGATCTATGCTTTTGATCTATATTAGTACAGTGGCAGGAGGTGTGGCAGGCGGATGTATAGCACCGCTGACAACCAGTATACAGGCAGATAATACTACTTACGTGCAGTATAAAACCGGAAAACGTGCAGAAGCGGCGATCGCATCGCTTACATCTTTTATTACAAAAGTGGCGCAGGGACTCGGAGGAGCGATTCCGGGGTATGTATTGGCAGCTACAGGTTTTGTTACCGGCTCGGTTGCCCAGCCGGAGAGTATCAATACAGGAATTATCCTCTGCGTACTGATACTTCCGACTATCCTGACTGCCGCAGGGGCGATTCTTTTTGGTACACAGTATACGTTGGATAAAAAAGCAGTAGAGGAAATGCACACGGCAATCGCAGCGCGCAGCAATAAGTAACATATTGAAGGAGAATGCGATGGAACTGTCAAGATTAAAAGTAAACAACCACAGCGACGGATAACACCGGTGATACCGCCACCGCCACATCCTCCTTTGAAACAGGTTTTATGAAAAGGGAGTGGAGTGCGCAGTGTTGTTTGAAACGAGAATTGAGTATGAAGACGGCACATTTGAGACAGTTCTCTCTGACGATAAGTTGAAAGTTGCCGATGGTACAGTATGGTGAACCTGTGCGGCCGGTGAAAGAAGTGGAGGCGGTCGGTATGGAGGTAAGCCCAAAGGGAGAGACCATTATCGATTTCGGTCAGAATCTGGCAGGTGTACTGCGGGTAAAGGTGGATTTGCCCGCAGGAACAAAGTTGATACTAGATCACTTTGAGACCAAGGATTCTCAGGGGAATTATTTTAATAATATAGCTGGTGCTGACATGACAGGTCATACACAGACGGATGTATATATATCTAACGGGAAACCCGCAGAGTACAGACCGCATTTTACATATCATGGTTTCCGCTATGTGAGAGTGATATGTGATGCTCCGGTAAAGCCGGAAGATTTTACGGCAGTGGCGCACGCAGGACAATTTTGGGCAAGAGATAAGGAGGAAAAGAACATATGAAAATTCTGGCAATGATAATGCTCGTGCTGCTCATTTTAGCAGTCGGCTTTGTGGGGTATGTTTATAAGAAAAATGCGATGTTTCTGCCGGCACTGTTTGGCATCGGCGGTTTTCCGAATATAAAAAAGAAAGATTATTATCAGGCAGACGGAACATTCCGGAAAGCGGAAAAAGATGATAAAATGGCATTTTTTATGCAGCATCCGGTGTTTGGCGGCTATAAGCATATGTTTTTTAATGTTGAGGATAACGTGTTAAAAGCGATTGCCCCGGCAAAATATGCAGATTTTCTAAAAGCGCAGGGCAGAAGTGATCAGATGGAAAATGCACTGGAGGCTTTTAATTACCTGACCCGGCTTGTGGAAAGTGGAGAGGCGCAGTTGATTTCCGATATTAACTCGAAAGAAATGATAGAACAGAATCCATATCAGTCTCATTTGACCGGAATGTTTTACAAAGGAAAGCAAGGAAAACCGTTGGCGGTGGTCGTTCCCGGAGGTGGATTTATCAGTAATGTGACGGACTGCGAGGGATATCCCGTGGCAATGAAATTACACAAGTTGGGGTACTCCGTATTGGTAATCAGTTACCCGATTGGCAAACAGCTGGGAGAAACGGAACATGAAAAACAGGGGCAGGCAGCGGTCAGGGAGCTGGTGCAGGTAATCCGTTATCTGAAGGAGCATGAGCAGGAACTGTCTGTGGATATGGATGACTATGCGATATTCGGTTTCTCGGCAGGCGGCATGATGACTACGGCATATTCCTTCGCAAATTACGAGGACTGCTGTCACAAAGTAAAACTGCCGAGACCGAAAGTGATTTTCCCGATGTATGGTCTGGACTGGAATGTGAAAGCGCTTGAGCAGGATAAGGGACTGGCGGTATTTTCCATCGCAGGGCGCGAGGATGAATACGGATTCGGAAATGTAGAGAAGAGACTTCCGCAATTGAAATCCGTGTTGGGTGAGGACAATGTGTCTGTACGGATTTACGATAATCTCGGACATGGATTTGGTATTGGTTCCAATACCATAGTACCTCATTGGTTTGAAGAGGCAGTGGAATTCTGGGAGGCACATCGGAAATAATTTTTTCAAGAACAGGAAGAGTGAATTTTGAGAGGTCAAGTGTTTTATAAAATTATAAAACATCTGACCTTTTTTAAAGATGTTGGGGTCAAAAGCCCCCAACTATGATGCCTACGGATTGTTCCGTGCTTTGCACTCCCACAATCCTCCCAATTATTCGCAGAGTAGTCTCGGAAACTCAATAAATAATTGATATAATTCAGAGAGTATTCCAGCAAATCAGTAATACAGTGGTTTGCGAGCGGAGGAGATGATGTTTAGAAGAGCTGCAGTAAAAAAAAGACATGGTAAGCAGCCCTCTTGAATGAGAGCTGAAACAAACGCTATTGGGGAAAGAGTCCGCTTATATGTTGGATAGTTATCCATGGCAGAATCAAGGCACATATTTGATATGTGCAGGTCGGGCATGTGTTTTTCAAATTCATGGAAAGCTACCAGAAAACTGACAGAATCATGTCTTTTGGCACTGGTAAACCGCAAAAGGAGTGGAATATCAACGTGTAGTGAATGGCGCACAATTCACGAGAAATGACAATAGTTTTTTGGAAATTTGCTGAAAAAATTTAAAATCCCTCTCTGAAAATGGGAGGAAACGAAAAAAGTAACAAGTACAAAAAGAGCGGAGATTCGGGTTTTATGGAGTTTCCGAGACCGTTCTGAAATAGATAAGGAGGAAAAAAACATGGGTAAGTACAAAGGGCTGTTCTGGCCGGCAATCTTAGGCGTCAAGCATATGCCGAAGGTAAAGGAATCGGAGTTTTACAATGTCGCGGGAGGGTTCCGCAGGGCTACGATCAATGACAAGATTGCGTTCTTCCTGCAGCATCCCGTATGGGAGGGCAGGCCGGAGCTTTTTATGAAGACCGGGTCGCCAAAGGAAATATATGCCATGTCAGGCATGAGCGTCCATGGTTTGTGCAATCTTATCGGGCAGCCCGCACAGGCGCAGAGCATCGTGGATGGTTTCAACTATGTCGTGGAGCAGAAAGGGCTGAAAAAGGTGCATTTCATCAGCGGGCTTTATGCGGAGGATGAGGTAAGGCGTGATCCCGACAAGGGAAAGGTACAGGGGATCCTGTTCCAGGGGGAGCCAGGGAAGCCCGTGGCTGTGCTGATTGCGGGCGGCGGGTTTGACGGCGTAGCCTCTTATTTGGAGAGCATCCCGGCAGCCATGGAGCTGCACAGGAGGGGATACAGTGCGTTTGTGCTGGTCTACCGTGTGAATGTGGAGCTGCATGAAACCGAACCGCAGGCCAAGGGCGGGGAGGCATCCAAGGATGTGCTGCCGGCGGTAAGGTATCTGATAGGGCATCAGGCAGAGTACGGCTATACGATGGACGGCTTTGGTATGTTCGGGTTCTCCGCTGGAGGCCTGATGACGACAGCCTACGCATTTTCTGATTATAAGGACTGCTGCCATAAACATAATCTGCCAAGGCCCGCCGCCATCTTCCCCATCTATGGCCTGCACTGGGAGCTTAAGGTTCACGAGGAGGACAAGGGGCTTGCTATATTTTCCAGGGTCGGGCGGGATGACCCTACCGGTTTTGCGGCCGTGGAGAAGATCATCCCGGACATCAGGAAAGCGCTGGGGCAGGAAAATGTCGATATCGTCATGTATGATAAGCTGGGTCATGGCTTTGGCCTGGGGATAGATACTGCGGCAGAGGGCTGGCTGCGGGATGCAGTCGCATTCTGGGAGGAGCATCGGAAATGTTGATTTGCTCTTCACGGATTTCAACTGTTGTTTGTGCCGCGGTGCGGCATGTCCGAAAGCGTGGGAGAACAGGAGAAATGACAGTATGGGACAGGTAAAAAACAATGATTCTTTTTTGGGCAAGGCTGAAAAATTAAAGCCTGTGCTGAAGCACAGGATGCTCCGGCCGGTGGGCGTTGTGTCCTTTGAGCGGAAAAAGGCGGACAGCGGGGCGGATTTCTGGAATACGGTGGGAATTGAGCGGTTGGGGATCCTCTCCGTTATGTTATCGGACGAGCCTCTCGCATATCGTGGGATTGTCATCCCACTTTTAGGCTCATATTGGGGCGGGTCCCAAGGCCTTTCACCCACTTATGAGCAAGCTCATGTGGATTTAGACCTTTTGACCTTGGCATCATGACATTACCTGATTTGGGGCTCCCTTTGCGCCATGCCTGCAGTCAGTCCGGAAAGAAAAAGTGGCAATGCCTGTTTCAGACTGTTTTCCACTGCATCTACAATCTGTTTCACAAAAAGTTCTTCCCGTTCTCTTGTTTCCAGATAAGGATCAGCCCGTGTGCGGTAGTAGCGGTCAAAATAATCTACCAGTGCAAGAGAGATTACCTGACTGTAAGATTTAAAATCCTGCCTGTCCATTGTCTGTAAATATTCCCAGGCTCTCCGCTGCTGTTCTTTGTCCAGATTAAAACGCAGGTTTGTGTTGCGGATATTGTTCTGCATGGTTTATCCCCTCCTTTTCAGGCTCATATAAGCAAGAGATTCGTAACCTTTAGCGGTGGCGCAGATGTCATCAATGATGGTGACTCGTGATTTGTCATACGTTCCGAAGTTACGGAACAGGCATCCACCGCCGCCAACCACATACAGGCGCATCAGGTCAGGATTGTATTCATATTTGCGGAGCGTGGAAAAAAGTTCTGCCACATACTGTCTGGCAATAGAACTGATACAATCCAGATATGGTGCTGAAATGTCAGCTGTTCCAAACCGCAGAATCTGTTCTACTGTGGATTCTTCAATTTTCACTCCGAATTTGTCCAGAACAGCGTTCTTTGCAGCAATCATGCATTGGTTTACACCAAGTTTTTCTGTCCAGCATCGGCTCTCCTGCGCTTTCTTATTGTTGATATACAGAATGTTCATGGTTCCGTTTCCGATATCTGCAAGGAGATTGGTTCCCTTGAAATCTCCAAGTTGGTTTACGATAGCCGGATACCCCTGTGGGTAAAGGCTGCATCCCACAAAGTGGAGATGATACTCTTTGCTGTTAAAAAGGTAACGGACTTCTGGATTCTGGAGCAGATAGGAACGAAAAGCTTCTCTTTGAGTTCAGATCCATGTCAGAGGGAGTCCGGCAGCCAGATGAACATCTGCTTCACGGATGGAAAAGACATTCAGTTCCCTTGCAATAGCCATTAGCGTCAGAAGATAATATTCTTCGTCCATAGCTTTATCCGGGATAAATTCTTTGTGTCCTTCGCCAATCCGGTAGTAAATGCCGTTATATTCCAGAATATTCCCGGTGAAGATTGGTTCGGTTTCATAGGCTTTGATGCCGGTTGGTGTGACGATGTTTGCTGTTTTCATATTGCCGTAGCCATGATCTACAGCAATGATTTTTGTGTTTCTGAGTTCTCGCATAAAAAATACCTCCGTTTTCGTATTGATTGATTCAACAGGTCGTACCGGTGTGGTACTGCTCTGCTGCGAGATAAGCATACGAAGATCGGAGGAAAAAGGCATTGAGGGGAAATTGAGCAGGAATTGAGAAAAAAGATATATTGTGCTTACGTTCTTCATGTACTCTTGTTGTGATTTCATTGTTTTTTATCGTATAATATGGATACTGGAGGTGGTTTGGATGAAATACAAGATTTTAGTTGTCGATGATGATAAAGAATTGGTGAAAATGCTTTGTAGTTATTTTAATATGAAACAATATGAAACCATTACGGCTACAGATGGAATGGAAGCATTAAATAAAATAAAAATGAAACCGGATATTATTTTGTTGGATATCAATATGCCACGCATGGATGGGATTGAAGTATGTCGTCTGATACGCAGTAAAGTGTTATGTCCAATTTTATTTCTGACAGCAAGAGTTGACGAAGATGATAAAATTAATGGGTTGCTTTCAGGTGGGGATGATTATATTACGAAACCATTTAGTCTTCGGGAGTTGGAAGCAAGGATTGTCACAAACATAAAGAGAGAAGAAAGGCATCAACAAAAAACGGAATACCGTTTCATGGATGAAATGCTGATTGATTATTCTGAAAAAATAGTAGCTATAGCTGGACACAGGATGGAGTTCACAAAAATTGAATATCAGATTATTGAATTCTTATCCATGCATCCAGGGCAGGTGTTTGATAAAGAACGTATATATGCACAAGTCTGTGGATATGATGCGGAAGGGGACAGTAGAACGATAACGGAATTAGTACGGCGTATAAGGAAAAAAATAGCGGATTATTCAGAAAAAGAATACATAGAAACTGTATGGGGGATTGGATACCGATGGAAAAAATAAGAAACTTGTCACTGAAAAAAACAATTCTGCTTTATTTTGTGATCAGCTTAACGGCAGCATTTCTGTTATCTGGATTTACAGTTCATTTTGCAAGAAATATGCAGAATAAAATATGGGAAAAATATATTGATTATGCAGATTATACGGACGTGTTTCAGCAATATGGAAAGAAATACGAGATTGAGATATCAAGACCTAATCAATCGCAGATGAATCGTTTGGACTATCATCTTTCGGAAATGTGTGACTTTATGGAAACATATTCGGTACTGATTTTTTCGATTGCTGGGAGTGTTGTTGCGGTATTCTTTTTTTATAAAAATAAGTTAAAGACACCTCTACAGGAACTAAAAGATGCCTCACAAATGATTGCAGATAATGAACTGGATTTTCATATGTCCTATGAAAATAAAGATGAGATGGGAACTTTGTGTAAAGAATTTGAAATGATGCGAAGTGATTTAGCAAATAACAACAGAAAGATGTGGCGAATGATTGATGACGAGAAGGCTTTGCGGAATGCAATTGCACATGATATACGTTCTCCACTTTCCATATTGCGTGGGTATCAGGAAATGCTCTTAGAGTTTGTTTCTGCTGAGAGTATAAAAACAGAGGATGTTATTGATATCTTACAAACAGGCATGTATCAGATTGACCGTATAGAGCATTTCACGGAAAACATGAGAAAAATGTCCCATTTAGAACAGAGGGAACTGCAATGCTCAGAGATAGAATTATCGGAACTGGCAAAAAAGATTGAGGCAGAAGCTGCCATGCTGTCCAAGAAGGAAAGTAAATTATGTAAGGTAGAAAGAGTGCAGGAACAAAACATTGTGAAAGTGGATGAGGAACTTGTCATGGAAGTGACAGACAACTTACTGGAAAATGCGGTTCGATATGCACAAAAAAGTATTGCTTTGCAGATAAAGAAAAAGGATGGTTTTCTTATAATTTCTGTTGAAGATGATGGAATAGGATTTGTGGATACTGAGGAAAAAGTAACAGAACCATTTTATCATAAGAATCCACAAGATGATTTAAAGCATTTTGGCCTTGGTATGTATATTTCTCGTATTTTCTGTGAAAAGCATGGAGGAAATTTGAAAATATATAATGCCAGACAAGGCGGTGCTCATGTAGAAGCTCTTTTCAAAGCTGAATAAAAATACTTTATAAGGCTGAAATCACAAATAAAGTGGTTTTAGTCTTTTTTATTGTGAATTTATTGAGAATTGATTTGTATGATGTTGTTAAAGAAATAAAGAAAGGAAGAGATACAATGAAAACAATCATAAAAAGAAGTATACTTGATTATTTAAAGAACCCTGTTTTGTGGATTGGCTTGATTATTATAGTTGCCAGTATGTATCAATGTCTGTCATCGTATTTGCAAATTCATTATATCAAACAGAATGAACAGATCACACAAAATGACGTAGCATTGGAAGATGCTGATGTCATGGATGGGTACATTCCCACATCTGATGATAAAGAAAGAAGAAGGGAGTGGGAAGATACGATCAAAGAGACGTTAATGGACACCTCCCAAAATGGTTTTGGATTTAGCAGGCAGGAAGCAGATCATGTAATGAAAGAAATTCAGAATATGGATGTAAAGACTGCTTCTGAGTTTTTGGAATCCCAATATGACTATTATAATGCAATATATGCTTATGAGGACCTTGAAATTCATAAGGGGACAGCAGAAGAAATCAATCATTATATCGAGCGGAAATTATCCGAACATTCTTTTTCCTGGTACTTTGCCAAAAAGTTCACGGATTTTGCAGGATTGCATATGGCCTTTTTTGCAACAGTCTTGCTATCATTTTTATTTATTCAGGATACACGAAAAAATACCTATGAATTATTACATACAAAGCCTGTTACGGCAATCCAATATATATGTGGGAAAATAATAAGCGGATTCATTAGTATGTTGGGCGTATTAGTGATTTTGAATGTTATATTCTTTATGCTGTGTTTGAAAACGTCTTTAGAATCGGGATTTCCGGTAACACCAATTGATTTTTGCGTGAATTCTCTGATCTATATTGTGCCGAATCTTTTGATGATATGTTGTGTCTATACAATTACAGCATTAATATTTAAAAATCCGCTTCCGGCAGCACCAGTTTTGTTTTTACACATTATATATTCAAATATGCTGACCGAGAAGAATGATATTTATTATATGAGACCGTTCTCTATTATGGTGCGATTTCCTGGCAGGTTTTTTGAAACACATGCAGCCAAAATGTCAAATATAAATCAGATTATGCTTGTGATCGCATCTGTTATATTAGTATGTATTTCTGTTACAATCTGGAAAAGGAGGAGGGTTCATTGAAAACGGAACTAAAAAACTGCCTATCGTTATATAAGATTTTTTATTCATGTGCATTTATACTGATATTGTGTGTTATTCATCCGATTATATACTATGAAGAAATCGGTTCAGCAATTCAGTCTCCAATAGCATTTTTAACAATTATTTTTTGTAGTGACACATATTTGATGGAAGTAAAAAGTAAGCGTGCCGATGTATTTCATTTGTATGATCAAAAAAAGCAGTTAAAAGTAATATCGCAGAGAGTGGGCGTTCAAATATTATATTTATTAATACTTTCTTGTGTTGGATATGTTTTGTTTTTCTGGCAAAAACCGGGCAGTGTAAACGAAGGCATTTCGGGTATTCAGATATTTCTTTTATATTTCATTGCAATGTTTGGAACTATCTGGTTTTGGAGTATATGCTCTGTGATTTTGTGTACATTGCTTCGAAATATGTGGGCAGGTATTGGATGTTTATTTGGAATTGCCATTGGACTTATATCGAAAGCGGGAAGTTCATTTTTCGGAAATCTGGGATTGTTTTCTTTCAGCTTTTGTGAACCTACTCAATTAATGTCAAAGAGTTGGATTTATGGAACGCTTGTGTCTTTTATAACGGGGCTGTTTTTATTTGCAGTATTACCAATGGCTTTAAAGAAAAGAGGATAGATTATGAGTATTAGAATAAATGATTTAACAGTTAGATTTAAAAATGGTGTAGTTGCAGTAAATAAGGCATCTCTTGAAATACCCAAGGGAATTTACGGACTTTTGGGTGAGAATGGTGCTGGAAAAACCACTTTGATGAGGGTTCTTACAACCGTTTTAAAACAAACGGAAGGAATGGTTTCCCTTGATGGAATTCTGTATAACGAGGGAAATTATGAGAAAATACAGAAAAAGATTGGTTATCTTCCACAGGAAATCGACTTATATCCGAATCTTACGGTGAAAGAATGTCTTGTATATATGGGGGGACTGTCAGGAGTATCCAGAAATGACCTCGAACAAAGAATTACCTATTATCTGGAAAAGACTTCTCTTACAGAGCATCAGAATAAAAAAATGCGGCAATTATCTGGTGGTATGAAGAGACGTGTCGGACTCATACAGGCACTTCTTAATAATCCGGATTTTTTGATTATTGATGAACCAACAACTGGGTTAGATCCGGAAGAAAGGATTAGGATCCGCAATCTTCTGGTTGATTTTTCAAAGGATAGAACTGTGCTGTTTTCCACTCATGTAGTAGAAGATTTAGCAGCAACCTGTACACAGCTTGCCATTATGAAAAAAGGGAATTTTTTATATTCCGGAAGCGTGAGTGGATTGCTGGAAAATGCAAAGGGCTGTGTTTGGAATTGTACGGTACAAAATGCAGAAGAAGCCCGTTTGTTAGAAGCCAATTATTCTATTTCATCTAAGCAGTATGTAGAAAATGGAATTCATATGAAAATATTAAGCAAAGGAAAGCCAAATGAGAAGTGTGTCCCGGATAATGATATCACTTTGGAAGATGCGTATATTTATTTGACGAATAGTTGAATATAACGGCGGGCAAGTTGCTCGCCGTAAATTGTACTTATTTTGTTAAAAGACCGGATAGAGTTTTTCCAATGGAAAATCCAATCTGTGGATATAACTCCTGAATCTCCCGATATTTTGCTTCAATCATTTCAGGCTCATCAGCCCAGATCTTTTCATATATTTTGAAAGCTCTTTTAAAATGTGTTTTGGCTTGCGGAAGATTGGCAGTCATCAGATAAATGGTTCCAAGGGTTTCCTGTACTTTGGCATAATCCAGACAGTCATCGGAATGGTATTCCTTGATGATGCCGGATAATTTTTGCAATTCGGAGATGCCTCTTTCGGGTTCCTGCTGTTCTGTCAGGAACATTGCATAATTGGCAATCTGAGGTATGCTGTCATTTATATGAAGCAGGTTAAATTGGTCAAGCAGTGAGATACTTTTTTCCATGTGTTCTCTTGCAAGATCGGGATGACCGTTCATGCGGTAAAGTCCACCGAGATTGGCATGAAGGTTGGAAACAAGGCGAGCATTGTCGGCAGTGATATTTTCTATCTGGGCAAGTGCATCCTTTTCCAGTTTTATTGCTTTTTCAGGTTTGGTTTCAAGAGTTGCCTGAAAATCTAGTAATAATGCCCGGTCAGAGTCGGTTCCAATGTTTTTTGTCTTTAACAGCCCCGTCAGTTCCTGAATGATTCCATTCATACCTTTGTGGTAGTTATAGTTATCCATGTATGGAAATGTATTTTCCAGAAAAAGCAGATACTTTGGTATATCATCCTTTTCAATCAATACTATGATATTTCCGATTGTTTGAAATAGCTTTTTGTAATAATCTACTTCCATTCCATGCATTAAACATATTTTCTGTAAAGAATCCAGTAATATGTGGCAGCGAGTTACAGATGGTTTTGTCTCTGAAAGAGTGATTTCCTGAATCATCGGATGCAGAGAGAGTGTGCGACGTGTTGTTGTCTGAACGAAACCAGTCTCAATTAAATCGTTGATTTCATTTAGTGTGGGCAGTTCCAGCCATTTGGCAAATATACGGGCAGAAATACCGGTGGAAGGAAGAAAGCACATATTACACATGATATCCTGCTGTTCAAGAGATAAAGTGTATAAAGAAAACAGCGTATGGATATGACTGTAATAGGTGGCTTTGCTGCTTTGTCCATCTTTGATTATTTTAATTTTATCTTCGTTATGGAAAGATGCTTTTTCCGCCTGAAGTCTTGTTAATAACTGGTCTGGAGTCGAGATTCCATTTTCCAGAAGTTTTGCTGCCAGTTCCACGGCAAAAGTATGAGAGTGAACAGTTTCGATGATCTTTTCAACTGTTGCCCGGTACGTGTCTGCCTCTGAATAAAATACTGATGCCAGCTGGAAGAGAGCGTTCATATCCTCTATTTCTTTTAATGGCAGAGTACAGTATTCATCCAGTTTGCTTCGGGTTGTAAACAAAATCTGGCAGCGATATTTTAATACTACTGACAGAAAGCTGTCTTGTGTAGCAGTGACATTAAAATTATCTATGATCAACAGAGTATCAGATTTCAGGGAACGCAGAAAACGGTTATGTCTTTGAAACCGTTCCTGTTCAGTGCTTTCCGGCAGATCGTCAATAAAATCCATGTCAGTAATATCCTGATGAAGATTGCCGGTATATTCTATATAAAGTATATTGGTGTATTGCTTTATGTACCGCTTTGCGTAGGCGAGAGTATGAAACTTTTTCTGTAAAATAATGTTTGGAAGGTTCTTCTATGA
>NZ_QUKM01000012.1:21416-94829 GCF_003481245.1 Blautia sp. TF10-30 | reverse complement strand
GGCAGGAAAAATTTATATTTTTTCAATTGTCTACTTGACGGGGAGCGGTTCAGTAGTGCGACAGCCCCTTTTTTCGCATTATTTTTTCAGGAGTGCTGCTGAATGCTCTTTAATCAGAACAACTCTGCAATCGCCGCGATCTTCTCACAGTTTTCCGGCAGCGGACCATTGATTTTCGGTGACTGGCGCGTTGCCACGTAACAGCTTGCGATTCCGGCAGAGGCTGCACCGTGGCAGTCAGCGATGTCGTCATTTCCTGTCATCAGGCATTCTGCCGGATCGAGGTGATACTGCTTCAGCAGCATCTCATAAAACGCCGGATCCGGCTTTTTCACACCGGCATCCGATGAGAGCAGGATTCCGTCAAAGTATTTCGTAAGGCCGAGCAGGGAAATTTCCGGCGCGGTGAAAAGCGCCTGTGCGTTGGACAGCAGAAAAATCTTCTTTCCTGCGTCTTTTAAACGCTGCAGCATTTCCGGCACGCCGGGGAACAGTTTCAGTTCTTCTATCGAAATCGCACGGAACATTTTCGCCAGATCTGCAATTTCTTTTTCCGTTACCGAAACAGCTTGATCCTCAAACAGCTGCCGGAACACATCCGCAATGTCGATTTCCGGTACATGGCTGCCGCGGCATTCCATTTTAAGCGCAGCTTCCTGCTCTTTGATTTTTGTCTCATACGCCATCCGGAGTTCTTTCGGCTCATAGGCGGCCCCTTTCATGCCGAAGAACAGGCTCATTTTTTTCCAGAGATACGCTTTCTTTTCATTCGTATGTATATCTACCAGAGTTCCATATAAATCAAAAATATAATTCTGATACATCCTTCATCATCCTTTCTTACGGAAAGTTTTCCACACGACACGTATTCTACCAGACTTTTCTCCACAATTCCATGTCTTTTTTCCAGACTTCCTATCTTTTTTCTCTACCCGGGCTGTCCATCAGACCAGATCGTTGAAACCTGTTTTGTCTTGCTCTCTGTAAGAAAGAATCCTGCCCGGAGGGCTTTTTACTTTATCGGAAAATTCAACGAAGTTTCTGGTAACGCAAAAAAAATTCCCCCGTACAGATTTTGTCCGCAACAGGGGAATTCATTACATCTCACAGTTTCCTGCGAATTGTAATCTTTGATTTACTTTCTCGCATCCAGCATTTCTTTCACCAGACGAATATACTCCGGTGTTGTTCCGCAGCAGCCGCCGACAATGCCTGCACCCGCGTCTACCAGAATGTTCATATATCTTGCAAACGTCGGCGCATCCATGCTGTAGATTGCCTCACCGGTCGGCGTGATTTTCGGCAGGCCGGCATTCGGTTTTACGATAACCGGTACTCTTGCCACTTTTTTCATGGAATTTACGACTGCCTCAAGCTGATCCGGTCCGACCGAGCAGTTCAGTCCTACGGCGGATGCTCCCATTTCCTGCAGTGTCTCAACTGCTTCCACAGCGTTTCCGCCGAACAGGGCAGAACCGTCTGCTTCCAGCGTCAGAGAACACATAATCGGCAGATCGCAGACAGAAAGTGCAGCATCCATAAAGACACACGTTTCGTCTACGCTCAGCATCGTCTCCGCTACCAGAAGATCAACGCCCGCATTTGCTACCGCTGTTACCTGCTCTGTGTAGGATTCCAGCAGCTCTTCATAAGAGAGATCGCCTTTTGGCTGCAGCATTTTTCCCGGTGTGGAAAAATCTCCCGCGATCAGCGCACCCGTTCCGGCAAGCGCTTTTTTCGAGATATCCACCAGGCGTGCGTTCAGCTCCTCCACCTCGTTTTCTCTTCCATAATCCGCTAATTTCAATCTGTTTGCACCAAAGGTCGGCGCATAGACAATCTGGCTTCCCGCCTCCACGTAAGCCTTCTGTAAATTTGCCAGAATATCAGGGTGCTCCAGAACCCAAAGCTCTGTACTGACTCCTTTTGGCATTCCCGCTTTTGTCAGATTTGATCCGGTTGCGCCATCCAATAAAATGACACCTGCTCCGGCAAGCTGTTCAAATTCTTCTCTTGTCATTTTCTTTTCTCCATTCTGCCCGAGTTACCTGCAGCACATGTCCGCGTATACTGACAAATCCCGGCTGTTTTTTCTGAACCTGCCGCGCTTTTCGCGTCAAATTCATGTTCAGTATAGCATTGTATTGTTTTCCCGACAAGTAGAAAAGAGGTATCCGTTTTGGATACCCCTTCTCCTGTTTCCGTTCACGGATGTTCAGCAAACCCTGACATCCTTAATCATGATGCGCGTCTGAATGATGTGTCTCCGAATGATGCGTCTCCGAATGATGTGTCCTGCCCGAGCTGTTCCCTCCACCGGATGTGGTATTTTTCGGTGACCCCGGAGACAAATTTGTTCCCTGATTCACACGGGTTGCTTTCTGTCCATTTTCCACCTGCGAGGATGCCGATACCGTTGAAACACCCGAATCGGAACTGTTTTCCGTTGCAGCATTTTTTCCACACGCAACGAAAGCCAGTACTGCTGTACCGACAAGTACGGAAATTACTGCCTTCTTCATTTCTCCACCTTCTTTCCTGGTACATCGTTTTCGCCTGAACATTAGAGCGTGTCTGAAAAATTATTTCCGCAATTTGCGAGATACACTCTGGTTGTAATTTCATTTTAAATGAACTTCTTACTATTGTCAATTTACTCTACAAATTCCCTATTATTTTCTTTTTTTTATTCAAAAATATTTTCAGACACAAACAGCAGCCGGATCCCTCTCCCGGATCCGGCTGCCGTTTGTCCTGTATCGTATGCTTTTATTCTGCAGTGCTTGAAGACGTTGAAGCAGTGCCTGTGCTGCTTGTCGATGTCGTTTCGGTACTGCCTGATGTCGTGCTGTCAGACGTTGTACTGTCGGTTGTGGTTCCATCTGTGGAATCTGTAGAAGCGCTGTCAACTGTCATCGTATACAGATCTGCGTCCGTTACTTCAAGTTTTTTCCAGTTGGATGCGACCTTGATATCGCTCTCCTTTACCCATCCATCCAATGTATCGTTGTACTTATCCGATTTGCGGTTGGAAATGATAGTCTGTCTTCTGGACTCGGTTTTGTCCTCGTCGAATGCTTTATCTACACGGATCACATAATATGCATCGTCGCCTTCGATGACACCGTCATAATACTCGCCATCCTTCAGCTTTGCTGCTTCTTCCGCTACTTTATCTCCAAGAGAACAGGTATCGTCATCGTCTTTCTCCGATCCGGTTCCAAAGGATGTCTCGGAAGAGGTCAGATAAGAAACCTCAGAGGAGGAATCGCTGGCGGAACTGCTCGATGTGCTCGCGCTTGAAGCGTCGGATGCGCTTGTGTCGGAAGCATCGGAAGAAGAGCTGCTCTCATCGGAGCTGTCGGCAGAATCGGTGGAATCTGCGGTATTCTCCGCATTTAACTGATCGTTCAGCTCCTTGCGCAGATCGGTAAACGATGCGGTTGCCGGATCCTCAGACTCTTTTAAGAGATCCAGGAATCTCTGTGCGATTTCTTTCTTTGCCGCTTTTTCCTCGTCCGTCAAATCAATCGTTTTTCCATCGTCATCCTTCTCGGTTCCTGCTGTGGATACCGTGATGTAGCTGATGGAGGTCTGCTTTGCCTCTTCATCGGATACCTCGGTATCTACATCTGCGATGATCGGATCATAAATTCTGGTCTGAATAACATACAGCTCCAGTGCATCCTGGATGTCCTCAACGGTTGCGTGCAGCTTTTTCATCACATCGTCACCGTTCTTATCTGCGAATGCCTGTGCAGCCTCTTTCGCCTGCTGTTTTTCCTCGTCTGTCAGGGAAATTCCGTATTCCTCTGCGTGCTGCCGCATCAGAAGCTCTTTTTCGATCGTATCAAGAGACTGCTCCTTGAACGTTTCCCCGGTAGTCTTTCCATCGTCGCCTTCCTTGTCGTACATCTCAGACGGCATCTGCATTCCGTACATAGAGTACATCTTGGAATAATAATTGTACATGGTTGCCTGCTGATATCTCAGCATGAAATTTGCCTGTCCGAGTGTAATCGACTCGTCATTTACAGTAACTGCCGTTTTTGTTCCGTCCACATTGTCGGAACCGCAGCCGGTCAGTCCCATCGCTGCCATCGAAGCACTCAGCATAACGCAGACTGCTTTTGCTTTTAAATTTTTCATTACTTCCTCCTCATGCAGGACGAAATGTATGCTCAAAAAGAGTTTTTCTTTTTACACATTCGAATTTCCGGTCCTGCATCGATTTTTATAAACGCTTTTTCTATTATACCCTTTTTGCTGATACAGGGCAACTTTTTTCTTCCCTGTTCACGCCTTTTTCACACGATTTTGGGGGTATGCGAGTGTTTCACTCCTGCGTGATCTGCAGCAGATCTTCCACCAGTGCATGGCTCTTCTCCAGCAGATCGATCTTTTCCTTTGAATTTCTCCGCCGCGGCGTGTAGACAAACGCCAGCGACTCCATCTGGAATTTCAGTTCGTCTCGGTATTTCTGCAGCAGCTCCGGAATCCGCGCCACATCGATTTTTGCATGCTGCTGTAAGGTGACTCGTACCGAATCGCCCATCTGTTTCAGCTCCGTCACATACGCACAGTGCGCCAGCGCTTTCAGTTCTGCAACAGCCAGAAGATTCTGTACATTTTTCGGCGGTTCCCCGAAGCGGTCGGTCAGCTCCTCCGTCATGTCCTCATACTCTTCCTTATTTTCAATCGCCGCAATTCGCTTATAGGTGTCAAGCTTCAGAGACTCGTTGCTGATGTAGCTATCCGGAATATAGGCACTGACATTCAGATCAATCGTTGTCTCGAACGCCTCTGCCGGTGCGATGCCCTTCGCCTCCTGGACAGCCTCTGCGAGCATTTTACAGTAGAGATCGTATCCTACCGACTCCATATGGCCTGACTGCTCCGCGCCCAGCAGATTTCCAGCGCCGCGGATCTCAAGATCACGCATCGCAATTTTAAAGCCGCTTCCCATCTCCGTAAATTCACGGATCGCATGGAGACGCTTCTCCGCCACTTCCTTCAACATCTTGTTTCTGCGGTACATCAGAAATGCGTAGGAAGTCCGGTTCGACCGTCCGACGCGGCCGCGGAGCTGATAGAGCTGTGACAGTCCCATCTGGTCGGAATCATGGATAATCATGGTATTGACATTCGAAATATCGAGTCCTGTCTCAATGATCGTTGTTGACACGAGCACATCGATCTCTCCGTTGATAAAGCCGTACATGATCTTTTCCAGCTCACGCTCTTTCATCTGTCCGTGCGCAAAGCCTACATTTGCATCCGGCACGAGCTTCTGAATCGTGTTCGCCATATCCGCAATCGACTGGACACGGTTATAGACATAGTAAACCTGCCCACCCCGCGCCAGCTCACGGTTAATCGCCTCGCGGACCATTTCTTCATTGTATTCACAGACAAAGGTCTGGATCGGCTGACGATCCTGCGGTGCTTCCTCGAGCACACTCATATCGCGGATGCCGATCAGGCTCATGTGCATGGTACGTGGAATCGGCGTCGCCGTCAGTGTCAGAACATCCACATTTTTTTGTAGCTGCTTGATTTTTTCTTTATGCGTCACGCCGAACCGCTGCTCCTCATCGACAATCAGAAGGCCAAGATCTTTGAACTTCACATCTTTCGACAGAACGCGGTGTGTTCCGATGACAATGTCCACGAGTCCTTTTTTCAGATCCTCCAGCGTTTTTTTCTGCTCGGCCGGTGTGCGGAAACGGCACAGAAGATCAACGCGCACCGGGAAATCCTTCATGCGCTCGACAAATGTATTGTAATGCTGCTGTGCCAGAATGGTGGTCGGAACGAGGTAGACGACCTGTTTGCTCTCCTGCACTGCCTTAAACGCTGCACGGATCGCAACCTCGGTCTTGCCGTATCCGACATCGCCGCAGATCAGGCGGTCCATAATCTTTTTGCTCTCCATATCCGCCTTTGTCGCCTCAATCGCCGCAAGCTGATCGTCCGTTTCCTCAAACGGAAACAGTTCCTCAAATTCCTTCTGCCAGATCGTATCCTTTCCGAACGGATAGCCGGATGACGCCTGCCGCTCGGCATACAGCTTCACGAGATCCTGTGCAATATTTTTTACCGCATGGCGAACCCGTGTTTTCGTTTTATTCCATTCCTGACCGCCGATTTTATTCAGCTTCGGTACCTTTGCAGCTTCGCCGGACGCATACTTCTGCAGCGTATCGAACTGGGTGGCCAGCACATAGAGGTTCGATCCGCCCGCATACTCGATTTTCATGTAGTCACGCGTTACGCGGTCCATCTCAATTTTTTCGATACCGCGGTAAATACCAAGACCGTGGCTCTCATGCACGACATAGTCACCGATCGATAGATCCGCAAAATTCTGGATTTTCTGACCGGAATACTCCGATTTCTTCCGGTTTTTCTTCTTCTCTTTTCCAAAAATATCCGTCTCTGTAATCAGCACAAATTTCTGCATCGGATATTCAAAGCCTCTGCGGGCCGCGCCGTGGATCAGCATGACCTCGCCCGGTTTCAGAACACGCTCCTCATTCTCGCTGTAGAAGGCCGGAATCTCCTCATTCTGCAGGTCCTCTGCCAGATGCTGCGCCCGCGTCCGCGACGGACTCGCCAGTACAATACGGTAACCCGCTTTTTTCCAGGATTTCAGATCTTTTACCAGAAGCGGGAACTGATTGTTATACGAATTGACCGATTTCACCGTCACACTGAATTCGTCACGGATATTCCACTCGCCCTTCTGCGGCTCCATCAGCGATACGGCAACACAGCCGCGGCGGTTTAGTTTTGCCACAAGCTCCGCCGTACTGCACATCAGCTTCGCCTGTCCCGGCAGGAGGTATCCCTTTTCGAGACGGTGGCTCACGCTCTCCTGAAATTCTGCTTCCAGCGCATCGGCACACTCGATGATGCGGTTCGGCTCATCGAGGAAAATGCGGCTGTTCTCCGGCAGATACTCAAGAAACGAGACGGTCTCCGGATAAAAATAGTGAAGATACTGTTCGGCTCCCTGCAGAATTTCGCCTTCTCCGATCTGGTCGCAGATTTCTTCTGCTGCATGGCGGATCCTTGCCGCTTCCTCTGTCATCATTTTGTCGCGGAATTTTGTGCTTTGCGCTTTCGCCTCTTTTTTAATCGCTTTCACACCGCGCGCAATCGTATTCTCTGTTAAAATCAGCTCCGATGCCGGATAGATTATGATTTCCTCGAGGTTTTCAATCGACCGCTGGCTCTCCGCATCGAAGCTTCGGATGGAATCTATCTCATCGCCCCATAGCTCAATCCGGATCGGGTTCTGTTCCGTCAGCGGATAAATATCGAGAATGCCGCCGCGGACGGAAAACTGGCCGGTCGACTCCACCTGAAAGGTACTCTCATAGCCGAGCCGCACCAGCTCTTTTCTTATTTTATCCAGATCGAGTTCGCTGTCATTGCGCAGATGGATGCAATGTTTTTCGAACACGCCAAGAGGCAGAAGAAAGTCCATACATCCCCCTACACTGGTGATGATGGTAACTTCCTTCCGCTCAAGAAGTGCCTGGATCACCTGAAGCCGCTGCCGGATCAGCAGATTTCCGTGAATGTCTGCCTGATAGAAAATCAGGTCCTTCGCCGGATAATACAGCGTCTCCGCATCGTACAGCCGGTAATCCTCATATAATTCTTTTGCTTTTAATTCATTTTCCGCGATCAGAAGCCGCACCGGGGCATCCTCGGAGAGACCTGCGATCATATGGGCTTTCTGGCTTTCCAGACAGCCCGAGATCACCGTCACACCTGCGGTTCCTTTTTTCAGATCACGGAACAGCTCGTCAAAACGGGCAATTTCTTTGATCGGTTCTAATAACGCTTTCATTTTCCTTACTCTGCCGGGTTTGCAGATTTGCGGTTATACTCGTTCATGGCTGCGTCCACATCCCCGTTCAGCATCTGCTCGATTGCTTTTGCCGCATGCTCGATCGCCAGATTTACAAGGGGACGTTCGTCTTTCGTAAACGGACTTAACACGTAGTCCGCCAGATCCCAGTTTTTCGGTTTCTCACCGACGCCGACCTTCACACGCATAAAATGGTCGGTGCCAAGATTAGCGATGATGTTTTTGATGCCATTGTGGCCGCCCGCGCTTCCTTTTTTGCGGATACGGATCTGTCCCGGCGCCAGGCTGATATCATCGTAAACCACGATCAGCTCGCTCTCCGGATCCACTTTGTAATAGTTCACCAGCTCCCGCACGGACTCACCGCTCAGGTTCATATATGTCATCGGCTTTGCAACGATAACCTTCTGACCTGCGATCATGCCTTTTCCGAACAGAGCCTTGTGGCCTGTACCGGAGGAAGGGATCTGATATTCATCGATCAGATAATCGATGGTATCAAATCCGACATTGTGCTTCGTCCCTTCGTACTGGCGCGTTGGATTTCCCAGACCTACTATAATATACATAAATTCTCCTGTCATCAGACCATTTTCCGGCGCAGTTTTTGTTCACGTCACGGTCAAAACGGATATTCTCCATCCACTTCGCTACTTGCGCATAACCGAATAGCTGCTTCGCCGCACCGAAAAATGATATATTGTTTTTCCATCTGTCATAAAGAAAGAACACGAACAAAAGAGCAGCCTTTTTCCTGCTCTTTTATTCGCTGAAATGCTTCGGCAATGTTTAGTTAAAGTATACCAGTTCGCTCTCCGGTTTCTTGGCCGGTTTGATTTCTTTTGCATACAGAACCGGGCCTTCGCCATCGTAAACCTTCATATAGCCCCATTTTACCGTTGCAATCACGTCAACCCAGGAACCCATCACGAGAGATTTGGCGCTTGCGCATTTGCAGACGTAACCGATAAAGGAAGTATCGTCTGCACAGCAGGTCATTGCCATACGACCCGGGACAAAGAAATCAGCTCCGACGTCTTTGCTCTTTAA
The DNA here is from genome assembly GCF_003481245.1 of Blautia sp. TF10-30. Classification (NCBI taxonomy): domain Bacteria; kingdom Bacillati; phylum Bacillota; class Clostridia; order Lachnospirales; family Lachnospiraceae; genus Blautia; species Blautia sp. TF10-30. Next base: position 85,897 of record NZ_QUKM01000012.1, on the reverse strand, counting down.
TACCATGCCTCGGAAATGAACGGTTTTGCCCTCGTAGCGCTCCGGGTTGTCGCCCATATCGACATACCAGATTCCGTAATCGGCGTCATCAATCTCGATCACATCGGCATCGGTATCAAACGGCATCTGATCCTCAAAAATGTTGTCAATTTCGCCTTCTTCATTCTCAAACAGAACGTCGCACGCCTGGTTGACTACTTTGATGCTGCGGCGGAAGGATGGAAGCGGATCTTCCGGACGGCAGCGGTTGAACATGACCATATCGGCATTTTTTGCCATCTCCATGAAGACGGATTTCATGTTCTGCATATAGATCTGGAAGCAGCTTGCGTCGACGGTCACGATCTCCTGTACGATGCCCCAACCGCGCGGCAGTTCCATTTCTTCGAGTTTTTTTACGCTCCAGAGCGGGTTGTATTCGAGAATGATTCGCTCCGGGCGGTATTTGCGGTTCAGTTTTTTCAGGTAATCCAGGGTAAACTGCTCTGGTCCTTCTACGATTTCCAGGACGGTGTTGTGTTTGAGCAGTTCTTTTTCGTCGTACTCTACTTCACCTTCTTCGGTTGTGATCAGAAGGGTCGGTCCGTCGATCTGGAAATAGTCCTGTGCTACGGTAAAATTGATAAAAGAGGTTTTTCCACTCTCCAGAAATCCTGTTATGAGATAAATCGGAATTTCTACTTCGTCTTCTTCGTACATTTTGTACCTCCGTTGTCTTTGACGTACTCCCGGAATCTTTCTGCACTTGCTTTTGCGGCTGAGATTCCGGACGTGCCTTTTGCTTTGTCTCTAAATCAAGAAAAAAGCTGCCACATCGGATTTTGTTTCTGATGCGGCAGCTTCACTACAGTTCACAGGTACCCTGCGGACCGTAATTTTCGCAGCTACTTTGTATTTTTACAGTCCGAACAGCTCTGCCAGCTTATCTTCTGCTAATTTGGAACCGATGACACAGATTCTTCCGGTGAATTCCGGTGCTCCGTCACGTACTTCGTACTCTTCCGGAACCATATCGAAATAGATCCACTGTCCATCGGCACCTGCTACCATACCTTTGGCCCGAAGAACCATACCATAAGCGGTATCCTCGGAAAGTTTCTTTAAGATGCCTTCGATCTGCTCTTTGGTGAAGGTCTTCACAGTCTCCTGACCCCAGCTTGTGAAAACTTCGTCTGCGTGATGATGGTGATGATGATCATGACCGCATCCGCACTCGTCATCGTGGTGATGATGATGCTCATGCTCGTGATCATGGCCGCAACAGCACTCGTCATCATGGTCGTGGTGATGATGCTCATGCTCCTCGTCGTGATCGTGGCCGCAGCCGCACTCGCCGTCATGGTCGTGATGATGATGTTCATGTTCGTCCTCATCATGATCATGATGATGGTGCTCATGCTCCTCATCGTGGTCATGGCCGCAGCAGCACTCGTCGTGGTCATGATGATGGTGATGATGCTCTTCCTCTTCTACCTGCGCAAGGTTGATGATGGCACCTTCCATCGTATCGAGTACTTTCTTACCACCCAGTACTTCAACCGGTGTGGTAATAATGTGTGCTTCCGGATTCAGTTCGCGGAGCATCTTTACTGCTGCCTCTACTTTTTCCGTATCGGCTTTATCGGTACGGCTCAGGATGATGGTTCCTGCGCTCTTTACCTGATTCTCGAAGAATTCGCCGAAGTTTCTGAGATACATTTTGCATTTCATAACGTCGACTACGGTTGTTGCGGAATTCAGGGCTACGCCTGCTTCTTTTTCTACACCGTCTACAGCCTTGATGACGTCGGAGAGTTTACCTACGCCGGACGGCTCGATGATGATGCGGTCCGGGTGATATTTGGTGATAACATCTTTTAATGCTGCGCCGAAGTCTCCCACAAGAGAGCAGCAGATGCAGCCGGAGTTCATTTCACGGATTTCGATACCGGCATCTTTTAAGAAGCCTCCGTCGATTCCGATTTCACCGAATTCGTTCTCGATCAGAACAACCTGCTGGCCTTTCAGTGCGTCTCCGAGGAGTTTTTTGATCAGGGTTGTTTTTCCTGCGCCCAGGAAACCTGAAATAATGTCTATTCTTGTCATTGATTTAACCTCTTTATCTTGTTGATTCCGTTTATAGTTAGCTGCAAAAGGGCCGAAGTTTATCCTCCGCCCCACACTCACGCTTATTATAGCAACCATAGAACAAAAAATCAAGAGAATTTCCCTTGCTTTTTCTGCATTTCACCATTATAATATATTACATGTCTTTTCTACTTTAACGCGTTGAATGGGCAAATCATTTTACCTATGAATGGGGGATTTTTTTATGAGTGGAACGAAAGAAAAAAAACTCAATCTGCCACAGTCACTGCTTTTGCTGCTGCTGATCATCGTATCCGTCGCAGTCTGTATCCGCCTGAAAACCGGCGGTCCTATGATCGGCCTGTTTGCAAGCTGGATTTTTATCTATCTGTTTTGTAAGATTTTCGGTATTTCTTACGCCAACATTGTTGCCGGCGCATACGATGCCATCCGTATGGTCGTCCCGACGCTCTGCCTTCTGATGGCCATCGGTGTCATGATCGGCACCTGGCTGCAGAGTGGCACCATTGCCACCATCATTTCCTGGGGCTTAAAAATGATTAACCCGTCCTGGCTGCTGCCTCTGACGCTGCTGTTCTGCTCCATTTTGAGTATTGTAACCGGTACTTCCTATGGTTCCGTCGGAAGCGCAGGTGTTGCCATGATGGCGATCGGAAACGCCATGGGTATCCATCCTGGCATGGTAGCCGGTGCTGTCATCTGCGGTGCCATGTTCGGTGACAAATTAAGTCCTCTTTCCGATACCACAAACCTTGCTCCGGCCGTTGCAGATGCCAAACTTGGCGATCATATCCGCTCGATGCTCTGGACCACCCTTCCAACGTATGTAATTACCTTAATTCTTTTTACTATTCTCGGTTTCCAGCAGACCAGCGGAAGCTATACCGAGGGAAGCATTACCGTTTACATCAATGCTTTAAACGGTGAATTCCAGCTCGGATGGATTACCATGATCCCTGCCATCCTGATTATTGTATTGCTCCTCTGCAAAGTAAATGCGATCTCTGCACTTGGTCTTTCCAGCTTCGCTGCCGGATTTGTTTCCTATTTTGTGCAGCACGATACTCTGCAGGGCATCATCCGCACAGCTTACAACGGTTACACAACCACAATCGAAGAACCGGTATTACAATCCATCTTAAACCGCGGCGGCATGGGAAGCATGCTCCAGTACGTAGCCATTATCTGCTTTGCTGTCGGCATGGGCGGCATGCTGGAAAAACTCGGTGTACTGGATCACATTCTTCAGGCGATTGTAAAGAGAATCAACAGCGATGGAAGTATGATCCTGGCAACGATGATTGTCGGTTACGTGACCAGCCTCATCAGCTGCTCCCAGCCGATGGCACACGTTCTGACCGGCCGTCTGATGGCACCTGTCTTTCAAGAGCGCAAGGTTGCACCGGAAATTCTTTCCCGCTGCCTCGAAGACTCCGGAACTATGGCTGGTCCTATGATTCCATGGCATGGCTACGGCGTATACATGGCCGGCACACTTGGTGTTGCATGGTCGGCATTTTTCCCGTACTTATTCCTGCTTTACCTGACCCCGGTTTTCAGTATTTTCTATGGATTTACCGGAATTTCCATTAAGCATCTTCCGGAAACCCAAAACAATGAATCAAAAGAAGAGAAATAAGGCAAAAGCAGAAATCGTAACAGAAAATCATAAACAGAAACAGAAACAAAAAAGAAAAGGAAAAGAGAAAGAATGCAGACAAAACTTGTTCTTCTCGGAACCGGCACACCAAATGCGTGTCCGAATGCCAACGGACCTTCCTCCGCTGTCGTGGTCGGTGACCGTGCTTATCTGGTAGATTTTGGCCCTGGCGTTGTCCGCCAGGCCTCAGCCGCCTATTTTAACGGCGTGGATGCCCTGCGGCCGGATCTTCTGACCGTTGCCTTCTGTACGCACCTTCACACAGACCATACCGCCGGATATCCGGATCTGATTTTTACCCCGTGGGTGCTGGAGCGTCCGGTTCCGCTGAAAGTTTACGGACCAAAAGGCCTGCGGCATATGACCGATCATATCTTACAGGCCTATGAAACCGACATTGATTTCCGAATTCACGGTTTCGAAAAAGCAAACGAATCCGGCTACCGCGTTGAGGTAACAGAAATTGAATCCGGCATTATCTACCGGGATGACCTGGTTACGGTGGAGGCTTTTCCGGTCAGCCACGGAACACTGGAATGCTACGGCTATAAATTCACCACACCGGACCGCACAATCGTCATCACCGGCGATACCGCTCCGCTGGATCTCGTGGCAGAAAAATCGAAAGGCTGTGATATCCTGCTGCACGAAGTGGAATACGCCGCCGGAATCTCCTGCCGCGAACCAAAATGGCAGAAATACCACCGGGAAGTGCATACGTTAAGCACGGATCTTGCCGGTGTTGCAAAAAAGGCAAATCCGAAACTGCTCGTTACGTATCACCGGATTTACCATATGAATGTACAGGATAACCACAAAAACCTTGCCGCCGAGATGGCATGGCGCGATGCCGCGATCTTGGATGAAATCCGGGATGCAGGGTATGACGGATATGTCGTGAACGGAAAAGACCTGGATGTATTTTAAAATACGGGGCAGCGTACCAATTCTGGTTTACGAATTGGTACGCTGCCCCGTTCGTTTTGGGATGAGCCCGGAGACGCTTTCTATTTTCATTTACCCGACTGGCAGATTCTACCATACTCTGCGTTATTTCAGAACTGTTTTTTCTGTCTCTGCCTGTGATTTACCACAGGACGCAGAAGAAAATACGCAAAAACAGCCAGTGATGAAAACCATTTATTTCTTTGACATTAACCTCCTCAGAACGTATAATCATAGTATTACAACTCTGGCAAAACAGCAGGATTTTCTGCTGTTTGTCGTTACAGGAACCTGATCCGCAGACGGCTTGCACAGTCTGCCTTTCGTTTGCGTTCCAGAAAGGATGTTTTATATGGCAGCTACTACTGCGAAACCCGTAAAAAGCGCCGGTAAAATTCCCGGCAGTACCTTGAAAATCATTGCGATGGTCTGTATGCTGATCGACCACACTGCAGCTGTACTTTTCGACCGAATCCTGATTTCCCGCGGTCTTCTGAATGCGGTGAACGCTTCGGACGGAGGCGCATCATTTCTCTCTACCGGAAACACAGCTGTGATTTATTATGCGGATATGATTATGCGCGCAATCGGAAGGATCAGTTTTCCGATTTTCTGTTTTCTGTTGATTGAAGGGTTCATGCATACGCATGATGTGAAAAAGTATGCGCTGAATCTTGGGATTTTTGCACTGGTTTCGGAGATCCCGTTCGATCTGGCATTTGCGGGAAAACCGTTTTATCTGGATTATCAGAATGTCTTTTTCACTTTATTTATCGGCCTTGTGATGATGATTTTTCTGCAGAAAATCGATTCAAAAGCGCAAAAAGATGCCGGTGCATGGCAGAGGGCGAACTGGAAGGTTTCGGTTGGCAAGCTGCTGGTGATTGTGGCAGCCTGTGCAGTGGCCACGCTGTTGAAGACAGATTACAGTGCAATGGGAATTCTGACGATTGTGCTGATGTATAATATGAGAAAGAATAAAATGTACTGTATCGGAATCGGGTGTGCGGTGCTTACGCTGTTGAGTCTGAATGAAATCACCTGTTTTCTGGCTATGATTCCGGTGCATTTTTATAACGGAAAACGGGGATTGAATCTGAAGTATCCGTTTTATGCGTTTTATCCGGTGCATCTGCTGGTGCTGTTTGCGATCGCGGCGGTACTGGGGATGGCGGGGGTTGCGGTTGTTTAAAAAACGGACACCCGGAAGTGCACCTGCGCCGCCCCAGGACACAGTCCCAGACGACACAGACGCACTTCCGGGCTGACATTGAGGCGGGCGGTGGGGAGGTCTGGATTTGCTGCGCAAATCGGCGTGAGATTCTACTTAATATACTTCTTAACTTCCAACGGATACCCCAAAAGCTCTTCGCTGCGAATCACTTCAAAATTCTCCGGTTGAAAATCTTTGCGTAACGTCACAGTGTTCAGGCAATGATATCCCAATCTATGATAGAGTTTCATCGCTCCAAAATTTCGCGCAGCTACCTCAAGATAGACAGATTCAGAATACTTTTTTATCTCGGCTTCAACCAGCGCAATCGCATGACTTCCGTATCCGTTTCCCTGGTATTCCGGAAGTACGAAAAGATCTTCGATCCAGTCAACTTCCGCCCCGCGGCTTCCGAGATGCACAAATCCAATGGGGATCTCTTCTTTTAAGATAAAATAAAACACATGCCCTTTGTCTGTCCAGGCAGCAAGATTCTCCGCGGCCTCTTCGTCGGTTATAACATAATCACCATGAGCCAGCCAAAAGCCTCGAATCAGCTCTTTTGCAAGTTGTGCTTCGTTTTCATATTTCTGTAAAGCTATAATTTCATTCATTTTTTCATCTCCCTTGTTTTTTTAACCGAATCAAGTAAGTCCCAACCCCCTGCTCATTGCTTCGCGCAATGGAAGCAGGGGACTTGTTTGATTCGGGTCAAAGCGGATATTCGCAATCCGCTTCGCTACTTGCTCATAACCGAATAGCTGCTTCGCAGCTTATCAGAAGTGGCTTGTACCACTCCTGATACAAGCAAGTCCCCACCCACTGCTTATTACTTTTCGCAATGGAAGCAGGGGACTTGTTTGATTCGGTTAAACTATGATATACTCAAATCATCATGATACCAGGCTCAAAAAGCTAATGCAAGCTCGCTTGCAAGAGGATTTTTGAACTCTTGACCTGTCAAAAACATGACGAGGAGTGCAATGATATGAAAAAAGCGACAAATTTGATATCCTTTCTGATTTTAATGATGGTACTGGTCGGCTGTAGCAAAGAAACGGTCCATATCGACTTTCCTTTTGAAGTTGGAGATGTTGAAAATGTCGAAATGTACCACTATGCGGGAGCACCGGTATCAGCAGAAAAGAAAATAGTCGTTGCAAAAACTGATATAACAGACTTGTATCATATGTTTGAAAACTTATCATTGACAGACAAACAAGTCGAGGAAATCACAGGCGCAGATGTGACCAGTTTTCGATTTAACCTTTCGGATGGGACAAACTACGAACTGGTTTATGTCTGCAATGGAGTCAAGAACGGAAAGCTGAAATCTTCCACGGGCAATTTTGAATACTTCACAAGTTCAGATATCGGCTCATATTGGTCAAATATGGATCTTGAATCAGTTCCAGTGAAAGAAAGTGAATTGCCGAAGTGGCATACCTGATTCAGCCTCGAAGGACTCCCTGTCATACGCGCTGGGGTGTTTTTATATATGATTCATCTCGTTTCCGTTTCTCATAAATCGCTTCCATCCATTCCAGCACATCCTCTTTGTTCTGCTGAAACGGTTCACTGTGGCTCAGGAGAAAATACGGCGCACGCACGTTTTTCAGAACTCGGATTTCTGCCAGCAGGCGCTCGGCATTATAAATGGTCTGTCCGTTTTTCTGCGTCGCATATGCCGCATCCCCGAGAAAGCACCACGTCTCATCCACTTCCAATGCAAGCGATCCTTTGGCATGACTCGATGGAATCGGAAATAAATGTAACCGCACGTCACCGTCCTGAAACCACGTATCTTCTTCTATCACAGTTCCTGTTTTTGTATAACGAAACGTATTTTTCCCCTGGTAAACCGCTTCGCACGAAATCTCCGACAGATTCCCGATATGGTCGGGATGAAAATGGGATAAAATCACCCGAATTTCTTTTCCTGTCTGTTCTGACTTTTTCTGCAGAATTTCTGAAACCGCAGGATGATTTCCTACGTCATATACCCAGAAAAATGCATCACCCTCGATGATCACAACATTTGCCGAAAGTGGATGTTCTGTCGGTGTAAGATAGGAAATGTGATCGTTGATTGTCTGGATGTGCGGAATCTGTATCGGCTCTTTTCTTTCTTCTTTCATCAAATCAACACCTCTTTTCCTTCGAACACAAAACACAATGACCGACAGATTTAAGAAATCTCTTTCGTTCTCTGCCGGTCATGATATTAATGAAAATTAGTAGCTATCTTATTTTAGAAGCTGAACACCGCCACACCATACGCCGGAAGTGCATATGCAATCCGATATGGCTGGCCATCGCATTCTCCCTCTTTGGCACGGTAGGCTACCTGGCGTTTTTCGGTCGGGCCGCCGTATTTCATATCGGAGCTGTCGAGTATCAGGCGGTACTGTTTTTTGCGCGGTACGCCACACATATAATCCGGACGCTCGACCGGTGTGAAATTGCAGACGAACAACAGGTTGTTTTTTCCTGTCGGTGACCAGCGGACGAAGCTGTAAATGCTGCGGTCGCCGTCGTTGGCATTGATCCACTGGAAGCCTTCGTAGCCGCAGTCGTTCGCGTAGAGTGCCGGGTACTTGCGGTACATTTTCAGCAGGTCACTGAAGAAGGTCTGCAGATGCTGATGCCCCTCATCTGCCAGCAGGAACCAGTCGATCTCGCGTTCCTCGCTCCACTCGCGGAGCTGTCCGAAATCCTGTCCCATGAACAGAAGTTTTTTGCCCGGGTGCCCGAACATGAAAGCATAGCCTACCATCAGGTTCTGGAATTTTTCCTCCAGATCGCCCGGCATTTTGTTGATCATCGAGCATTTCAAGTGGACAACCTCATCGTGCGAGAGCACCAGAATGTAGTTCTCGGAAAATGCATAGGTCATGCCGAAGGTCATCTTGTTATGGTTGTATTTGCGGAAGTATGGATCGAGCTTCATGTAATCGAGGAAGTCATGCATCCATCCCATGTTCCATTTGTAGGAGAAATGCAGGCCGCCGTCCTCTACGCTTCCCGTTACCTTCGGCCACGTTGTGGACTCCTCGGCAATCATGATGACACCTTTGTTTCGTCCGCGCACCAGGGTATTCAGGTGTTTGAAGAACTCGACGGCTTCAAGATTTTCATTTCCGCCGTTCTTGTTCGGCACCCACTGGCCCGGCTCTTTTCCGTAGTCGAGATACAGCATCGAAGCAACAGCATCGACACGGAGACCGTCTACGTGGTACTCTTCTACCCAGTAAAGCGCATTTGCCAGCATAAAGTTTTTCACTTCATTTTTGCCGTAATCAAAGATCTTCGTTCCCCACTCCGGGTGCTCGCCCTTTCTCGGGTCGGCGTACTCATACAGCGGCTGACCATCAAAATCAGCAAGGCCGTGCGCATCTTTCGGGAAGTGTGCCGGTACCCAGTCCAGAATAACACCGATTTTATTTTTATGCAGATAATCAACAAGATATTTAAACTCTTTCGGTGTTCCGTAGCGGGAGGTCGGTGCGTAATAGCCCGTTACCTGATAGCCCCAGGAACCGTCAAACGGATGCTCTGCAATTCCCATCAGCTCTACGTGGGTATAGCCCATTTTTTTTACGTAATCGGCAAGCGAATGTGCGAACTGAACGTAATTGTAAAATCCGTCCGGGTTGGATTCGGACCACGGATGTTTCATCCAGGAGCCCGGGTGCACTTCGTAGATGGAGAGCGCGGATTTCTGAACGTCAAATTTTTTGCGGTTCGTCAGCCATTCGCTGTCACCCCAGCGGTAGCCTTCGATTTCCGCTACTTTTGACGCGGTACCCGGCCGTTTTTCGGATGCAAATGCGTATGGATCTGCTTTGTACAGTTCTCTTCCGTCCGGTGTGCGGATGTAATATTTATACATCATTCCCTCGGTCACGCCCGGAACGAACACTTCATAAACGCCGTCCTCGCCGACTTTCCGCATCACATTGGCATGGGCATCCCAGCCGTTGAATTCGCCGATGACAGATACTTCCGCCGCATGCGGAGCCCATACGGTGAACCAGGCTCCTACTTTGCCGTCTTTTTTGTCCAGGTGCGCACCCATTTTCCGGAAAATATCGTAATGGGTTGCCTGGCCAAATAAGTACTGATCCAGTTCAGAAAATCTTGGCTGATAGCCCGCCGGTTTTTTTGGCGCTTTTCTGGTTTTCGCTGTTGTTTTTGCCGTTGTTTTCGCAGTTTCCTTCATAGAAAAAATCCCCTTTATGCTTCTTTTTCAATCAGAACACAGCCGCACGGAGGTACTTCAACAAAAAGTTTTCCATTTTCCGGAGAAATGGCTTCTCCGGTTACCGCGTTTTTCCATGTTCCGTCGCAAGGTGCAGGAAACCAGACTCCCGCACTCTGGTTTTCATCATTATTTACTGCTGTGATCAGAGCGTCTGTCTCATCCAGGCGTGCAAAGGCATACTGGCGGTTGGTCAGCATGAGTTCGCGGTATCTTCCCGTTCGTGCTGCAGGATGTTTTTTTCTGACGTCTGATAATGTTTTGATCCATGCCGGAAGTTTTTCTGCCGGCGGATTTTTCTCCAGTTCTTCCAGATTCAGCGCCGGACGCAGCGGATCGTCGTTTCCGCCTTCTTTTCTTCCCTCGATGCCGAATTCCGATCCGTAATAGATGGACGGGATGCCCGGCAGGAAGTACAGCAGCGCATAAATTGGAATCATGTTTTCTTTTACGTTCAGCTTGCTGGCCAGACGGTCTACGTCGTGGTTGTCAACGAAGCTGTACAGTTTCTTTCCTTTGTAAATGCCGCCGTTTTCGTCAAATTCGCGGCGGATCGTATGTGCAATTTCGAAGTAGTTATGATCGTTATGTCCCGAATAAAGTCCTTTGTGAAGCTCGTAGTTTGTGACACTGTGCAGCAGATGCTGGCCGTCTCCGATGTAGCGCGCATAGTCGCCGTGGATGACTTCGCCCATCAGCCAGAAGTCCTGTTTTTTGGCGGATGTGCGTGCGCGCATCTGCTCCATGAAGCCGAAATCCAGGCAGTCGGCGCAGTCGAGACGGATGCCGTCGATATCGAATTCGTCGATCCAGAAGTCGATGACATCAAGGAGATAGTCGCGGACCTGCTGGTTCTGGAGATTCAGGTTGACGAGTTCGAAGCAGTTTCTCCATGCTTCGTAGGAGAATCCGTCGTTATAGCAGGTGTTTCCGCCGAACCAGATTCCTTTGTACCATCCGCAGTACGGGGACTGTTCTCTTTTTTCCTGAATGTCGCGGAAGGCAAAGAATTCGCGGCCGGTGTGGTTGAAGACACCGTCTACGACGACTTTGATGCCGAGTTCGTGGGCTTTTTTTACGTATGCGGCAAAGTCCGCGTTGTCGCCTAAGCGGCGGTCTACCTGTTTGTAATCTTTTGTGTCGTATCCATGTGTGGTTGATTCAAACAAGGGGCCGATATAGATTGCGGTACAACCGAGATCTGCGATGTGCGGAAGCCACTGTTCCAGTGTGGAAAAGCGGTGTACGGTTTCTTCCGATTCATTTTTCCTCGGCGCACCGGTCAGTCCGATCGGATAGATGTGATAAAATTCTGCCTCTTCATACCATGGTGCCATTTTGTTTGTCCTCCTTGTTTTTGGGTTATGAGTAAATTCCATACATGAACTGGTGTACCAGACGGTAGACTTCTTCGTCCCGGACGACGAGGTTGGAAAGATCGGATTGATCTCCTGCTGTCATCATCAGGTAGTGCATCAGGATTCCGGAGAAGCCTACGGCGAATTGTTCCTGACGGCCGTTCATGTTGCCGAGTTCGGCGCTGGCGTTGTCGAAGACGTCGACGCACAGGTGATAGAACCGGTCAATCATTGGGTATACGGTGCGGAAGCCTTCGCTTTTTCTTCCGGAATAGAACAGTGCCATCATCAGCATATGGAATTTCGGGTCTTCGGAGGCTCCGTTGAAGAAGGCACGCGCGATGCGGTACAGTTTTTCGGGGATGTTTTTCCCGGTTTCGGAGGCTTCGATGAGTTTTTGTTCCATGGGCTGAAAGTGCTCGTTTAGCAGGGCTTCGAGGAGGCCTTGTTTGCTGCCGAAGTAATAGTACAGGGTTGGTTTGGATACTCCGGCGGAGTCTACGATCTGCTGAACACCGACGGCGTCGTACCCGCTTTCGTAGAAGAGGGTCAGAGCTGAGTTCATGATTAGCTGACGATTGTCCATTTTGATTCCTCTTGATTGGGGAGCGGTGACGGACGCCCTCCGGGGACTGCCGGGGATTCCTTGCGGGGAAACGCGGTTTCGGAAGCTAGGAACTCTAAGCGATTGGAAATTTGCTAAAAGCATTCCCCCAAATTCAAAACTCGCTAAAGCTCAGACAGTTGAATTTGGGGGAATAACGCAAATTTTCAACTGCTAAGAGTTACTACGCTTCCTGCAAATGCGTTTCCCCGCAAGGAATCCCCGGCAGACCCCGAAGGGCTGAACCTGGCCGCGGTGTGGTTGTTGGGTTGGTTGGTTACGTGTGAGTTTGCATTTGTTTTGAAATGCTTTTGTTGGTTATTGTTGTAAGAAGTCTGCATTTGTGTGTGATGGTCGGATTGCGTGAATGATTGGCAATTTTGACGAATTTTGTTGGATTTTGCAGGCTTCTTATGTGTGTTTCTGTTGTCATTATACCAATCGGTATATAAAAAGTCAATGCAAAATATATAATGAATGTTTTTCTGCGTTTTCTCTCTTCGTTCTCCAATTGCTGTTTTCGCCTGGATGACGTATAATAAAAGCAGTATTTTGTAAAATTTTATTTTAAGGAGACCATAAATTTATGATACGATTTAATAACGACTACAATCACGGTGCACACCCGGAAATTCTGGAGGCACTGGCTTCGATTAACGGGAACAGTTATGGCGGATATGGCGAGGATGAATGGTGCGAAAAAGCGGCGGAACTGATTCGAGAGAAAATTCATAGCGCGGACGCGGCGGTTCATTTTTTTCCGGGGGCGACGCAGGCGAATTTTATTGTGACGGCGGCAGCGCTTTCGCCGGTGCAGAGTGTGATTGCGGCGGATACCGGACATATTAACTGCCATGAGGCGGCTTCGATTGAAAATACCGGGCATAAGATTCTGGAGCTGCCGAATACGGATGGTAAAATTTCGGCGGAACAGATTGCGGCGTGTGCGGCGGCTTATTATGAAGGCGGTGAGCCGGAGTATCTGACGGAGCCGAAGATGGTATATCTTTCATTTCCGACTGAGCAGGGAACGCTGTATTCGCTGCAGGAGCTGACGAAGATTCACGAGGTCTGCCGGAAGTATGATATGTATCTGTTTGTGGACGGGGCACGGCTTGGATACGGGCTTGGATCAGAGAAGAATGATGTTTCTCTCGAGGATCTCACTGCTCTCACAGATGTTTTCTATTTCGGCGGAACGAAATGCGGTGCGCTGTTTGGTGAGGCCGTTGTGCTTACAGCTGACTCGCTGAAAAAGCGGTTCAAAGCCTACATGAAACAGAACGGCGCTGTCCTCGCAAAGGGATGGCTGCTCGGACTGCAGTTCCACTGCCTGCTGGGGCATGATCTTTATTTTACTGCGACACGCCGCGCCGATGAACTTGCCATGAAACTCCGCAAAGCATTTGCGGCGCAGGGGATTCCATTCTGGGTGGAGAGTTTTACGAATCAGCAGTTTGTGATTCTCACCGATGCGCAGAAGGAAACTCTGGAAAAACGCTATATTTTCGAGCCAATGGGGAAATCCACGGACGGCGGAAATATTGCGCGGTTCTGCACCAGCTGGGCAACGACGGAAGAGGAAGTGCAGACACTGATTGACGACCTCAAAGCTTTATAATTTTTGTCCAAAACGGCATTCTGCAAACACCGGCGATCTCTAAATCTGCTTTGCAAATTCAAAGAAAAAGCTGTACCGGTGTGCCACGAAAATGCAGATTTTGCCTTGTTTTACTCCGAGAAAGGAATCTTTATGTCTCATAAAATTGGTATTACCGCCTGCTCCAACCCCATGCATCCTTCCTTTTCCGCCGATCTGGCGCGTCTCTGTCAGATTCTGCGGGAGCTGGGCTTCGATCCTGTTTTAAGCCCCTGCCTCTTCGACAACGGTTCCGGCTTTTCCGGCACGGGCGCGGAGCGGGCGGATGCATTGATGAACCTTTACTGTGACCCAGAAATCACGGATATTTTTGATGTTTCCGGCGGCGATATGGCGAATGAAGTTCTGCCGTATCTGGATTTTTCTGTCATCGCCGCCTCCGGCAAGCGCTTCTGGGGATACAGTGATCTCACGACGATTGTCAATGCTGTCACGACTGCGACTGGAAATGAGTCAATGCTGTATCAGGTTCGAAATCTGCTGTACGACCACAGCGCCGAACAGATCACTCTGTTCCAAAACGCTTTTTCCGGGCAGTCTCCCAGCCTCTTCGACCTCCCTTGCACATTTCTGCAGGGCGATCACATGGAAGGTGTGATGATCGGCGGAAATATCCGCTGTTTTCTGAAGCTCACCGGAACGGATTTTCAGCCGGATTTCCGCGGAAAAATCCTGCTCCTCGAAGCCATGGGCGGCGGCGTTCCGCAGATGGTTACGTTTCTGTCCCAGCTGAAAATGATGCATGCCTTTGAACAGATCAATGGTATTCTCCTCGGAACATTTTCCCAGATGGAACGCGACCAGCTGACGCCGGATATGCCGCAGCTTGTCCGCCAGGCGGCCGGACCGGATCTCCCGATTGCAAGGACTCCGTATATCGGCCACGGCACGGATGCACATGCCGCCGTGATCGGCAAATTTTATCAGATTTCTTCTGACTGATATACATCCGCGTAGCGCACGCCGAACTCCTCTGCGTCTGCATGGCGTTCCATATAGATATCAATGTGGCCGTACGGCGTGCCACGGTCCTCGACCGTGTAAATTTTTCCGCCGATATTCAGCTTCGTTCCAAACGGCAGAACGCCGGTTGCAATGGTCCGGCCCTGCACCGGCATTTTTCCGGATGCGGTCGGGCCGCCCGCCCAGCGGCCACAGCAGACGGCGCAGTTGCAGTAAGCGGTCAGTTTAAAATTGCCGAGATATTTTCCCGAAGTGCTTTCCAACCGATCACCTGCGGTACTGTTTTCTGCACTTGTATTCTGCACATTTTCTGCTCCCGCCTTCTGTTTTCCACCATTCCCGTTTTCTGTTGTCTGGTTATCCACAGAGTTTCCTTCTTTTCTCCCATTATCCACATCTCCCGTTTCTATTTTGCTCTCACGTATTTCCTCCGAAATCACCCGCACAGCAAATTCTGTCGATTTCTCATAGTTAAAATCTGAAATCAGAATCCCCGTCGCCTCGCTTCCAGCGTGGATTACTTTTCCATCACCGAGATAAATCATGACATGGTAAATAAACCCGCTCTCCCGCTGGTAAAACAGCAGATCACCAGGCTTTGCCTCCTGCACCGGAATGCGTGTTCCAGCTTTCGCCTGCTGGCGTGAGGTTCTCGGAAGGGTATACCCGAAATTAGCAAAAATCTGCTGGGCAAAGCCGGAACAGTCGCAGCCGTTTGTAAGACTCGTCCCGCCCCAGACGTACGGATTTCCCAGGAATTTTTTCGCGTACTGCAGGACCTCGCCGCGCGCTTCGTCAGAAGAAAGAAGTGTTCTCGTCGTTGCATATGTATAGGTGTACGCCTTATTATTCCATGGCTTCACCCACATTTCCGCCATGGGAAAACTTTCCTCCTGCCAACGGTTTACCTCTTTTTCAGCCTCTTCTCCGCGCAGGAGATACCGCGCGCAGACAAATCCACGGACATCGCCGGATTCCACATAAACCCAGTCAGAATCCGCATCCGCTAAAATATAACAGAGGCTTCCCTTCGGCAGGATTCCGACGATTTTCTGATTTGTGCCTTTTCCTTCGCGGACGTGAAGCCAGGAATTCACATCGGCGATAGCATATGTTTTTTCAACCGTATGAAACAGCCACGGCATACGGGAAATCGTGACTTTTTCAGCTTCTGCCGCCTGCCACTCACTGTAGCTTTCCCGCGTGCGCTCAGCTTCCTGCTCTGCCGAAAAGACGGGTTCAGCCTCGGCGGCTGGCGGTTCCGCAGACTGTGATAAATCAGAATCCGAAGAGACTTCTGCCGTCTTGTCTCCACCAGTTGCATCATCACTTCCTGCAGATCCGTTTTCTTCCTCCGGCGGTTCCATCTGCTCCCCATCTCCGCCGCCGATTTCTTCCTGCCCCGGCCATGGATCGTTGGAAATATCTTCCCCTTCGCCCGGCCACGGTCCATCCATTTCACTGTTTCCCGGTGTTTCCGTCATGTCTCCCTGATCTCCCGGTTCTGGATTTTCCGGCTCCTCTGGCTCTGTCTCGCCTGCCTCTCCCGGTTCTGCATTTTCCGGCCCCTCTGGCTCTGTCTCGCCCGTTTTTCCCGGTTCCGTCATTCCTGCATTCTCTCCGCCGTCAGGCTCCTGCGGTTCCGGTTCCTCCGGGACTGTCTCATCTTCTTTTCCCTCGGATCCACTTTCCTCTTCCATCTCATCATTCTGCGTACCTTCCGGTTCTGTCACCTCTTCCGCTTCCGCAGGTGCCTCCTCCGCCGCATCTTCCTCCACGCAAAAAGAAGCAGCCCCAACGGCTGCTTCCCCTGCAATCTCAATTCCAATCTGTCCCGGATCGGCCGTTTCCTCTTCTGCTGCATAAACGGCTGTCGGGTTTCCCAGTGTCACTGCGAGCGCACCGATCATCGCGGCGCGCACCAGCTCGGCGCATTTGTCGCCCATCATTGTTTTATCAACCATTTTCGCTTTCTCCTATTCAATTTGTACAGTCAGACAAACCTGTTCCGAACAAATACATAAATAGAAGAAACACCCATGGTATCGCTCCCTATTCCTCTGTTTGAAACAGTCTGACCGCATTTTTTTCTGTCATCTCAATGACTTCTTCTTCGGAAATTCCCTTGATCTCTGCAATTTCCCGCACAACGTACGGCAGATACAGAGAAGAATTTCTTTTTCCCCGGTACGGAACCGGTGCCAGATACGGACTGTCTGTTTCCAGCAGAATACGCTCCATCGGAGCCATCTGAACCACTTCTTTGATCTTCTTCGCATTCTTGAACGTCACCACACCGCCAATGCCAAGATAAAATCCCATTTTCAGGTATTCCTCCGCCATTTCTGCGGAGTAGGAAAAACAATGAATTACGCCGCCGATCTCCTCCGATTTTTCCTCTTTCATGACACGGAGCGTATCAGCTGCCGCTTCCCTGCTGTGGATGATCATCGGAAGTTTTTCCTCGCGCGCAAGCGCAATCTGACGGCGGAACCAATACTGCTGTTTTTCGTGATTTTCCTTGTCCCAGTAGTAATCAAGGCCAATCTCTCCGACCGCAACCGCCTTTTCCAGACGGCAGAGTCCCCGCATCCGCTCCATCACATCCTCGTTCAGGTCGCCCACCTCATCCGGATGAAGACCGAACGCGCCGTAGATGAACGGATACGCTTCCATCAGTTTTCTTGTATTTTCCAGTGATTCCAGATTTGCCGAGACATTGATGATACGCCCGATCCCGTTTTCCTGCATCGAGGAAAGCAGCTCTGCGCGGTCTTCATCAAATTTCTCATCGTCATAATGTGCATGTGTTTCAAATATCATATCCGAATTTCTCCTTAAAAAAACGAAACAGAAACGGAAGAAAGCTCTGCATAGCCTTCCCCTGTTTCCGTTTCCACGTTTATCCATCCTATCGTTCGTTGTTTTCGTAAAAGTAAAGTGCGCCGCTGCGCCTGTGCTTATTATAACGCATTCATTTTTCCCGCGTCAACCAGGAAACGAAAAAATATGCCGGATTCCGATAAAATCACCGCCGTGCCGCAATCTCATCCAACAGGCAGCCAGCCACTTCGTCTTTTCCCATCAGCGGAAGCTCCTTGATGCCGTCCTTCGTGATCAGCGTCACCACATTCGTCGCCACACCGAAGCCGGCACCCTCTGTCTTCAAATTGTTTGCCGCGATCATGTCCAGATGCTTCTTCTCCAGCTTTGCACGCGAGTTTTCCACCATGTTCTCGGTTTCCATCGAGAAGCCGCACACAAACAACCCCGGATGACGGTTCTTTTCCACCCATCCCAGAATATCGTCGGTGCGCTCCAGCGGAATGCTCATGTCACCGTCCTTCTTTTTGATTTTCTGATCCGCCACCGTCACAGGCCGGTAATCAGCAACCGCGGCCGCCTTAATCAGAATATCCGTCTCCGGCAATGTCTCCCGCACCGCCTCCAGCATGTCCTTCGCCGTCGTCACCGGTCGCATCGCAACGCCTGGAACCGGGGCTAATGAAACCGGGCCGGAAATCAGCGTTACCTGCGCGCCGCGGAGCATCGCCTCCCGCGCAATCGCGTATCCCATGCGGCCGCTGCTATGGTTCGTCAGATACCGCACCGGATCGAGGGATTCCTGCGTCGGGCCTGCAGTCACGGTGACACGCACACCAGCGAGCGTCTTTTCGCGGGCAAGCTCCATCGCGATATAATCGAGCAGCACCTCCGGGTCCGGCAGTTTTCCTTTTCCGACGTCCTTGCACGCCAGCATTCCCACGGTCGGCTCGATGATGCCGAAACCGTATTTTTTCAGCGTCGCCAGATTATCCTGCGTAATCGGATTTTCCAGCATCGCCGTATTCATCGCCGGAGAGACCAGCTTTTTGCACTTCGCTGCGAGCACCACCGTTGTCAGCATATCATCTGCAATGCCGTGTGCCATTTTTGCAATCACATTGGCGGTAGCCGGGGCAATCATAATCAGATCCGCCGCTTTTGCCAGCGAAATATGCGTCACCTCATATTTAAAATCACGCGCAAACGTATCGACCACGCAGCGGTTGTTGGTCAGCGTCTCGAACGTCAGCGGGGTGATGAACTGCGTCGCGTTTTCGGTCATGATGACATGCACGTCTGCTCCGGCTTTCCGAAGACCGCTCGCCACATTTGCCATTTTATAGGCGGCAATTCCGCCTGTCACACCAAGTACAACACATTTTCCGTCAAGATTTTCCATTGTAACTCCGTTCTGCTGCCTCGAAGCAACTTTTTTCCTATGATAGTTTTAAGTATAGCAGACAGAAAAACAGATTACAACCAATCCTGTTTGCCATTGATGCAAAAAGGCTTTATAATAAAAGGACAAAAGAGCTCTACTTTTAAAATAATCGCGAGGTATTTTTATGATTTTAGCCATTGATATCGGGAACACAACCGTTACGCTCGGCGGCGTCCGGACCGCACCGCAGCAAGCGTATTCCCTCGAATTCACAGCCCGGATTGACATCAACCACACCTGGTCTGCCAGCCAGTATGAATCTGCGATCGAGCAGCTTTTTGAAGACAAGAATCTTTCCCCGTCCGACTTTCGGGGCGTCATCATTTCCAGCGTTGTTCCGTCGGTTCTGACGCTTCTGCAGGAATGTGTCCGTAATCTGTTCGGCACAGAACCGCTGCTCGTCACATCCGAAAGTGATCTCGGCATGACATTTTCCATCCCGGAACCGGAAAAAGTAGGCCGCGACCGCCTCGTTGATGCAGCCTGGGCCGCCGCACATTATCCGCTGCCGGTCATCACCGTGGATCTTGGAACAGCGACGACCTTCAATGTCATCCGGGAAAACAGCGTCTTCTGCGGCGGCGCCATCGCACCGGGACTCGATATGGGACTTGGTGCCCTCTCCGAGCGGACCGCCCAGCTCCCACGGCTCGACCTCCAGATCCCGAAACGCATCATTGGCAGAAACACCGAAGAATGCATTCTCTCCGGCACCATCGTCGGCATGGCCGCGATGCTCGACGGAATGGTCCAGCGCATCGAAGCCGAACTCGGCTCCCCCGCCACCCTCATCCTCACCGGCGGCGCGGCACGCTTCGTCGAACCGCTCGTTTTACATCCTCATATCTATGACCCGAACCTTCTGCTGAAAGGGCTGGCGTTCCTGTGTGAGCGGAATTGTGCAAATTAAAATCGTACTTCCAAATATTCATCAGACTCTTTCATTCTGCATGACGTTAAAAAGCGTGTCTGTTCTCCAGGCACGCTTTTCTCTATTTTTCTATGGAATCGCAACCCTTCTTTGTGTTGCCTCTCCGCTTTTCAGTTTTTCCTGATTCTCCTCTTTCAGGTTTAAAATACACGGGCGAATCACCTCTCTTCCAAAACAGACATTCCGGGAACCTTCCAAAAGTTGAATTTTCTCTTTTCAGTATATCATGAATTTTTCCGGGACACACTCTTTTCCTTCTCCCTATGCACGGAAAAACTCCCGGCAGTGCCGGGAGTTTATGACTTTCTTATTTCATAGTAACTATTCAGAACCCCATCTCGATTCCGCTTGCGCTGCATCTCGATGTTGCTTCTCGCCATATGAAATTCCAGAAAACCGTTCATTCATGCAAGCATGATTCACGATTTTCTTCCATTTCGCATGGCTCTGAATAGTTACATTTCATATTACTTTTTCACCTGCTCATATACCAGTCCCGGATAAGCTTCGAGGCTGACACCGTTTTTTTCAAACATTGGAAATGCTTCTGCGCCGTATGCGCATACGGCGGTTGCCATGCTTGCCTGTTCAGTGTAGCTCTCCCAGTTGTCGGCGGTAAGGCCAGGCTGGTATGCTTCCCAGGCGGTTTCGTATTCGGTGCTCTTATCGGAAGGAATCGCATCTTTCAGGCTCTCGCCGGACCAGACGGCAAGCTGATCTGCTTTTTTGTAAGTGTATTCCGGGAGCTGATCGTCGCCCAGCGACTGGTACAGTTCGTAGCGGGTAATGGAGTCTTTGGAACTTCCGTAGGATTTTTCCATTTCTTTTTTCACGGTATCCATATCGGCATCATCCGGGTAGGTGATGTCTACTTCGCACAATACCGGTTTTCCCGTCGCTCCGGTCTGATCGAGGTTGATAAACTGAAACATGACTCTGGAAGTTTTCTCGCCGAAAACAGTGGCTTCTGTATCTACTGCGATCGCGGCTGCACTTTCGGTCTCAGAGAAAATTTCCACCTGATCCCGATCTAAATTCCAGTCGGCAAGCACTTCATCCACTGTTTTTCCCCATCCGGTATCCGGCGGCGTAATTTCCTTGCTGCTCTCTTTCGCTCCCTGACATCCAGTCAGCAACAGAGCGCATATTGCAAAAATACCTGCTAATTTTTTATTCATACACCTGCATCTCCTTTCCGTTTTGTTATTTTTTTCACATACTTTTTTTGTTAGCCCTATACTACCATATATTCTTCTGAAAATCTATGACGTTTGGTGAAAATTTTCTTACATTTTTCTTATGCATTCGATTTAAATCAAAGAAAAAGCAACAACATCCCTTATAGAAATTCTCTACCGCTATTAAAAAAACGCTCCCCCAGTATCTATAACGCAAGGGGAGCGTCTATTTTCAATTAGTTCGCTTGTTCTGATAATCGAGTTTTGCTTAAGCTCTCTCCCAGCGGCCTCCCGGGGCTGAAGATATAACACAATAAGCAATATTCAAACTTGAGGTTCCAGCTTTAATATACGAACGACAGGACCGTCCACACTCTAAAGTCGAATATGTAATCATCTGCGTATTATTTGGAGTATAGTGATATGGGGTTCCTCCAGCAGGATTTGAAATTGTTTTTGTAATATCATCATACTGGAATCCCACCTCTGGTGAATATTTGGATGTCTGCATTAAACTACTTGCTTTCATAGAGGTTCCGTAGTTCAGTGTTGTTTCAAACCAATTAATTCGTACCTTTAATGCCTGACGGTCATTTGTCACGGATACTTTCATGGTTGCATAAATGCTGTACTGGCTAAGCTGCCCCGTATTGCTTACAATATCAGTGATTGCTACTCTTTGCTGATGCTCGTCTACAATCAACAAACCCGTTGAAATAATATCCTGCTCGCTGCCATTTTCATCCACTACCTGTGTGATTGACAAATAATCATCCGGCTTTGCATCAATGGCGCGGGTCTTCATCTGTTTTTCCTGATATTGTTCAATTGCAACCTTAATTACGTCACTTTCATTCGTGATGTGATTGTTTAAAACCTCTTCATACACTCTGTTTTTTAATTCTGCATTTGTTTCTGCTTTTACTGTTGTAGCAAATACACTAGTCATCACCAAAGCTAACATACAGAAGCCGATTGCTGTTAACGCATTTTTCAATCTTTCTTGCATAAATAACTCCCTCTCTTTCGATTTGCAAAATTAATCACTGCTATTAATTCTCTTCTGCATTGGACTTTTCTCCTTCCTTCATTTTGCCTGTTAGCCTAGGCTCATTTAAAGCCTGGATTCAGTTTTTCACATTTCTTTATAGTCTTATATTACACTTAAAAGCCCAAAAAGTTTATGATGTTCTATAAAATAAAAAAACCATCTAACATCATAAACTTTTTATTTTTTTTCATATATTTTATAGATATATTATTTTACTTAACGAAAGCGAGATCTTCTATGAAAAAAACATTCAAAAAATTATTACTTATCTTCCTAATATTTTCTCATATAACTATTACTATTCCTGCACCCAAATTTCCACCATTTTCAACAACTTCAGCTCCACTCCCTCCAAATGATAATGATCATTAATTTAACAAATTTCTTTCCTCTACATAATTTTTCATTACCTTGTAATCTGCATCCATTTTATACAGCTTGAGCAGATTCAAGTTTTGTTTAAAATATTTTTTACATACTTCTTTTCCTTCTTCTTCCATAATGCACGCCTGAATCATCAAGCAATATCCTAAAGATGCACCCTTGCCTGCATACAGCATCTGCTGAACAGCTTTTTGACATGTGCACATAGCCTCCTTAAAATATTTTAATTCATCCAGTGCTCTTGCATAATTCGCTATATTCATATTCCAATCTAACATATGAAATACTGGCTTTATACAGCTATCACTATATCTGTCGTCTATAAAGTGATAGATTTCCAACGCCATTTGATAATCTTTTTTCCCCCAATAAATAAGTGCTATTTCTGTCAAAACACTGATTTCCTGGCGATTCAATACATATTCTGTTCTATATACATCTTCAAATTTCAATGTTATCTCTAACAATGCTTTTAGTTGCTGTACAAGTTCTTCTGAATTGCCTAGATGTTTATGATATTTTAATTGTATTTTTCCAACTTCTACATACTGTTTGTTTTCTGGCTCACTACGATCTACCTTACTTTCAATCTCAAAAAGTATTTTTTCCGCTTTCTCATATTCTTTACGATGCATATATTTTGAAAATTCTATTTTTAATTCTAATATTTCATATTCTTCTACCTGAATTCCTGTCTCAATTCTTTTTCCATTTCTATCCATTTTTTCCATAATTTGCCAAAGCTTTTCACTTCGCGGCTGCTGATTTCCGTTTTCTATCCGCGCCAGTGTCTCCTGTGTGCAAATATCCTCACTTAACGATTCTTGTGTGAGTTTGGATGCTCTTCTCGTTCTTCGAATTAATTCGGCATCCACCTCAAAATTCCGAATTACATGTTCAAACAAACGATAATTCTCAAACGACACATTATAATCATGTTCTACCTCTAATATGCATTTTTGTTCCTGACGTAATATTTCAATAAAATCCGCATTTGACTGTTCTTTCTCTAAAATTCGTATATACTGACTTAAAATTTCCGGCATATAAAGTAGCTTTCCTTCGTCTCTTAACGCTTCCAGCGCTTCTTCTGTTCTCATTTTTATATATGTAGTATTTTCACCCTCTTCTATCACTTTACTTATTAAAAGTGCTGCGTACGGAATTATTTTTACTCGTTCTGTCTTTTCAAAATTTTTTCGGAAAATTTCTTCTACTAACGCTTTAATTTCATCTTTGGCTCGTTTTTGTTCTGTTTCTTGACAGACTTCCCACCTAAAAAGAAGTAATTTATATTCCTCAGCACTTAAAACTCCCGTCTTTCTTTGGTTTTCTGCCTCCGGCATTGTTTGTAGAATTGCCGTTTCCAGATGCTCACAAACCAGTTCTACCGATTCTCCGCGCAGCCACGCAATCTGCGCACGTTCCTGTTCTATGAATTGTCGATGCAATGGTTCTTTTGCCCGTTTGTTCTTTTCATATTCATCCAGATATTGTTCTGCTTCTTCCCATTTTCTTTGACATATTTTTTGTTGAACTTCCTGTCGTAATTCATAAATTTTATAAACATCCATCGGCAATATATAAGTAAGTCGCTCTACTGATTTTCCTAATCGCCCCATAATTCGATCAATCAGGAAAAAATCTATTTCCTGCTGATCCGCTTCAATTCTTGCATATTTCGACAAAGAAGAAATTCCCATGCATAATTGTTTTTGGCGTATTCCTTCTTTTTCTCGTAGTTTCCACAGTAGCTGTCCAATTCCTTGCATTTGTTTCATTTTTTCTCAATAAGTCCTCTTTTATATGTTATATTTTTTGACTTTTATTATATCTCGTTCTTCTACATATTTACTAATCAATTCTTTGCTAACTTGAACTAAATCTGGCGTACGTACTCCTTCTCTCTTAACGTCCACAACAACTGCCCGATTTTTTTGTCTATTTCATAATTTTCTCGTAATACTTTTGGTTACATTTTGATTTATTTTGACAAAACTACAAATATTATCATTCCTTCTATTATAAATTCTCATTTCTTGCAACAACAAGAGAAATTATATACATATTTGTGTGCTTTTCTTTGTACAAAACAACGTATTTCATTTTTTTTCAATAAAAGTGTAATTTTTCATTCTTTTAAACGTATAAGATTATCTTAGGCGTAAAAAAGGCCCCAGCGTAAACCGAAGCCTTCCTTTGCTCTGCAACTATGCCCTCTTTTTTTCCGAATCATCACACCAATTTCATAATTTCCCTTTTCCCATTTATTTTTTCATCTCTTCTATGTTTTTTTGTCCTCACTTTCACTGAGACTTTTCTATGTTCTAGCAAAACCTTTGCTTTTAATACCCTTCTCGGCTCTCAGATTCCTCATACACTTCCACCGTACCGGAATGATTTCCCATCATAGGACGGTAAATGTACTGCCGCACGTTGATGTCTACCTTCGCTGCCTTATCATCTGCGGAAATGTAAATTCCAGCCTCTGTGTTGTCATCGTCTACCGTGTAGGTATCTCCTGTTCCAAAATAGGAAAGATCGCCGTCCTCTTTCTGCTTCTGTGTTTCTTCTGGCAATTTATCTCTTGTTGTTGTGTTCACGTACCTTTTAGTAAGTTCATATTACGCCTAAATTATCTGAAAATCTATGATTTTATTTAAAATTCTTCTTACATTTTTCTTTATATAAAAGACTTCTTTCCATACGCCAAGGCAGGTTGGATTTTCATGCATCTTCTCTCTTACTTTTTCTTCTAACTACCACTCCCAATACTATGATCGCTGCTAAAACTCCCCCCTCCGTCATCAACATACGATACATCATTTTATGCTGATATTTCCCCGGCTGTGCCGCTACATCAAGAACCGAGCTAGTTCCTCCGAGGGAATTTTCCAGCTCTATGTAAGTGGAATCTGCAACAGCGGCTACAACCGACGGATAGCTGTATGCCGGAAATGCCGTCTGCTTCACAAACATATCATTCGTATTATTTTCCGCCCGTGAACTGTCGGTAAGACAGCCTGCCGCATCTTCGCGTCCCGGGATCAGATATTCTACACTTTTTTCATTCATTGCAATCCAGATCGGAAAACGGATGGGATCTGCTCCACCGACCAGATGAAACTGATAATCTTCCCACGCAACGTCTGGATTTGCAGCAAGCGAAGTCTTTAACTGCTCGATATAGGTAGGTGTATTGTCATTTTCATACCCTCGAGTGCCGCTGATGTGCCACGCATCGCCCGGCTTTCCATCCTCTCCATCAGCTCTCACTGCGCACGCCTCATACAAATGACCATAAGCTTTGATCGGAACAATCCAGATATAATCACTCTCTTCCAGTGCCGTTTCGACTTCCGAAACAGAAAGCAGCTCGGAAGTAAAAAGCGGCGTGTCAATATACTCTTTCAGCGCATTGTCGAAATCAATATCATCGACCGTCACCCCTTCTGAAAACGGGTCGTAAACAGGCCCGCCATTCGTAGAAGACACAATTTCATCTGCAAGCGCCACAATTTTTTCATAGTCTCCGGAATCCGGCAATGTTTCGAATGTTGATGCAGAAACACTCATTGCTGATACTGCAACAGCACCAACCAGTCCCCAAAATATTCCCAATTTTCTTTTCATGCAACGCCCTCCTTTCCCTTTTCATCTCTTCCCTTTTTTCTTTATTATATCTGATCCCGCTTTTCCCAGACAATGCAGCACTTTTCCTATATTTTCCTTTTCTTTTTTGTTACTATTTTAATTGCAACTTGTTATCTTCTTCAAATGATTACCAGTTCCAACACGCAAAAACAGAGGCTCACCTCCTCATTGGAAATGGCCTCTGCTTTTTTTCATTTTTCTTCTTACATCGGAACTTTTTCCACCAGATCTTCTACCTTGCATACTAACACCCGTGCAATCTTCAACAACGTTTCTGTCTGCGCCTTGTTAATGTCTTTTCTTCGCTGTTCGTACTGCTGAATAGTACGAACTGAAACACCTGATTGCTGTGCCAGTTCACTCTGACTTAAATTTGCAAAGGTACGCAATTCTTTCAGGTTCGTCTCCGGTTTTGCTTCACGATATAATTCATTCATTTTGTCCACAAACTGGCGTATATCCATTTCATGGTATGGTGTGTAAAGCATTCGTACTTCAGTTACAGGGATGGCCTGATTTATTTCCGCAAAGGATAAACTAGTACTCCACTGATAATAGGCCAGTGCCCAGCCGATCCAGTATTCAGGGCTTCGATTGTAGGAATATGAAGGTGTTTGTTTCGGATGTGGTTTTCCAGTTTCCCTTAATACTTCATATGCAATCTCAACTCCCGATCTTCCAGCCACTATAGAGCAGTCACCTCTTTCAAACCGCGATGCTGTATTACTCATGCAAAACCACTGCCATGCCGTTTCCAATGGATATTTTAAATTATTCACCATATAATCCAGCATGCAGGCAAGATTTTTTTGAGCAACAGAAAGATATAATTTATCGTAAGCATAGATCATCTGGTTTCATCTCCTCATCCAAACTTTTTTCAAAACAAAGCAAAAAGAACTTTTGACATTTTCACAAAAGCGTGATACTATGATATTGAAAAAGAGTGCTACCGGTAGACGGTTAGTCCGATATAGTTTGCAAAAATAACCGCAACGTTTGTCAGACTGTATGGCGGTTATTTTTGTGTCTTATTGTTATCCTTGCCAAGCGTATATCCGATACTAAAGCAGGTTAAGCCGAAGCTCATTACTGCAAGAAAGTCCATAATACTCATTGGCTTAGCCCTCCTTTCAAAAGATTCTCTTTCGAGTTTCTATGTAATCAGAGGGTCACAGGTCTACACTTCGTTTCGGTCGTTGCTAAACGAGTGCCACCGGCACTCAGCAACCCTCTGTCGAAGGACTAACCGCCTACCGTTTTGATAGCACCCATATTTTTATTATATCCTCTTCACAATCAGCTTTCAACAACAAATTTACTCTCTTCGGTTATATTATAGTGTTTCTTTTTGGTTGTATTTTACGTTCGACACTTATTTTAAAACTTTCTCTTTCCACCACCATACGATCCCCACAACAATTCCTCCCGCCAGCACAAAAATCATCTGCCTTCCTGAAAGCTCCTATCCAAATAACTCAACCCTTGCTTTCTTCGGCTGATACGAATACCCCATCAAAATTCTGTTATCATCCCCCGTCCCCACTGTAGCATGGCAATATGTGGTTCCCATAAATTTCATTGCAGAATTTGATGTTCCCAACTGGCTTCCGGAATAGCTGGCGCCGTTTAGCTGTTGATTATTTGCGACAAGATTTCCACTGACTTCCCAGTCGTTCATTTTGCTGTTTTTGTACCATAAGGTTCCGCCAAATTTATACGGTCTTATCGCCTCTCCCAGCAAAAACGAAAAGCTGTCGTTTCCACATGGCTTTTTATCCTCTGTGAATTCATACGTTGGATAAACATAAATCGTCGAACCATTTTTGAAGGCTGATGCAGAAAATTCAATCCCTTCGAAATCTTCCTCTCTTCCATTCATCGCCTGTTTTCCTACATCGATTTTCATATACTCAAATTTTCCATCCCCATTTTTTAAATCATCGACGATAAACTGCTTCACATGCTCATCCAGCTTTTGTATCTCATTCTCTGGCATCCCTGTTTCCTGCAAATAAGCATCGTAATCAGAAGGAACCTTTTCCTCTGCCTTCACATAAGATACCCCCGCATACAATGACAGTCCGCAGCAAAGTAAAACCAGAAATAACGTCCGCATTTTTCTCATACAACGCTCCTCCTTCCTGTTGTCATATTCGATAAACCCGTTCAAATATTCTCTCTTTATCATTATATTATCATAAGATTCAGAATCTTTATATGACGTTTTCCTTAACTTTTTAAAACGCAAAAAATCCCTCCCCACACATCACGCATGGAAAGGGATTTCTCTATTTACTCTATTTTTCTTTTAATCAATTAGCAGATCTCCGCACCCGCCGGCATTGCTTTTTCCGGGGTCATGAGGCATACGTTGCCTTCGGCGTCTTCTGCACAGAGCAGCATTCCTTCGGACATCATTCCTGCCAGTTTGGCCGGTTTCAGGTTGGTGAGAACCATAACCTTCATTCCGATGGTGTCTTCCGGTTTGTAATATGCTTTGATTCCGGAGACGATCTGTCTTACCTGGCTTCCTACTTTGACCTGGAAGCAGAGGAGTTTTTTGGATTTCTTGACTGGCTCGCAGGAGATGATTTCACCTACCTGGAACTGCATTTTTCCGAAGTCTTCGAAAGTGATTTCTTCCTTCGGCTCAAGGTCAATCACTGCTTCCTCTTCTTTTTCCTCTTCCTGGGATGCAGCAGCCATAGCAGCTTTCTGTTTTGCCTGGATCACTTCTACTTTTTCCATTACCTCTTTGACATCGAGTCTCTGGAACAGGATCTGCGGCTGATCGGTTACTTTATTGCCCGATACGTACAGTCCGAACTGATCGAGCTCTTCGTAGCTGCGTTTCTCTGCGTTCAGCTGAGCCAGGATCTTCTCAGTAGTCTCCGGCATGAAGGACTCGAGCAGGCATGCGCCGATGGTGATGCTCTCTACCAGGTTGTACAGAACTTCTTCCAGACGGTCTTTCTTTGCCTCATCCTTTGCCAGTGCCCACGGCATCGTCTCGTCGATGTATTTGTTGCAGCGTTTGAACAGACCAAAGATCTCAGTCATTGCATCTGCCACACGCAGCTCTTCCATCTTGGCAGCAACTTTTGCTTTTGTTGCGGTAACGACTGCTTTCAGATCATCATCCACCTCTTCTGCTGCGCCGGTCTTTGTCACAACACCGCCGAAGTATTTGTTGCTCATGGAGATGGTACGGTTTACCAGGTTTCCAAGAGTATTGGCCAGGTCGGAATTCATACGCTCAACCAGCAGCTCCCAGGTAATGACACCGTCGTTCTCAAACGGCATCTCGTGCAGAACGAAGTAGCGGACAGCGTCTACGCCGAACAGGTCTACCAGATCGTCTGCGTAGATCACGTTTCCTTTGGATTTACTCATCTTGCCGTCGCCCTGCAGCAGCCACGGATGACCAAATACCTGTTTCGGAAGCGGCAGATCGAGTGCCATCAGGAAGATCGGCCAGTAAATGGTATGGAAACGGATGATGTCTTTTCCGATCAGATGCAGGTCTGCCGGCCACAGCTTGTTGAACTGCTCGGAGCTGTTTCCGTCACAGTCATAACCGATTCCGGTGATGTAGTTGGTCAGTGCGTCCAGCCATACGTAGGTAACGTGCTTCGGATCGAAGGATACCGGGATTCCCCAGGTGAAGGAGGTTCTGGATACACAGAGATCCTGCAGTCCCGGAAGAAGGAAGTTGTTCATCATCTCGTTCTTTCTGGAAACCGGCTGGATGAACTCCGGATGGGTGTTGATATAATCGATCAGTCTCGGTGCATATTTGCTCATTTTGAAGAAATATGCCTCTTCTTTTGCCGGTGTAACCGGGCGTCCGCAGTCCGGACATTTTCCGTCTACGAGCTGGGACTCGGTGAAGAAGGATTCACACGGTGTACAGTAAAGACCTTCGTAATATCCTTTGTAGATATCTCCCTGATCGTACAGTTTTTTGAAGATTTTCTGTACCTGCGCCTCATGATCCGCATCGGTGGTACGGATGAATTTGTCGTAGGACGTATTCATCAGATCCCAGATTCTCTTAATCTCGGTGGATACGTTGTCTACGAATTCTTTTGGCGTAATGCCTGCCTCTTCTGCTTTCAGCTCGATCTTCTGGCCGTGCTCATCGGTTCCGGTCTGGAAGAATACATCGTAGCCCTGCTGACGTTTGAAGCGGGCGATGCTGTCTGCGAGTACGATCTCGTAGGTGTTTCCAATGTGCGGCTTGCCGGATGTGTAGGCAATCGCCGTGGTGATGTAATATTTTGGTCTGATTTTTTCCATTGCTTTCATTTCTCCTTTTTGATAAATCAAAAAACCTGCCTTATTCCGCTCTTGTCATCGGAAGAAGACAGGTTTGTTTACCCGTGATACCACTTCTTTTCGTCCCTGCCTCACGGCAGAAACCTCTGCAGGTACATGATTTTTTATACCTTCCCGCTGTAACAGGCGGAACCTGTCGCAGCCTTGCCAGTTTCAGGCCGTACCGGAAATTTTTCCCGGCACGCTCCCTGGTTCGGTGCGCCTCTCGGAAGCCATGTTCGATCTGCCGCTCCTCCTCCCCTCTCAGCCTGCAAAACCGGAATGGTTTTCGGGGATGTTCTCTGTAAATTTGCGAATGCAGATGTACTCTCTTCGTCATTGTGTTTTTATTTTATGCACTGATTTTGTGCGCTAATTTTATGCTAACACATTTACCTGAATTTGTAAACCGCAAAAAAGCCCGCCGGGTGGGATTTTTTCTGTAAATTGTGTCCTTCACAGTTTCTCCCTCCGACAGACTTTTCTTACCTGTTTCTCGTAAAAGCTTTGCTCTGTAGCGATTATCTGCGTTTTGCTTTGATCACGGACAGTGCCGCTTCATCTGCCACAACCGTCAGGTCCGTGTGGAGCTGCAGAATAGAAGCCGGAACCTGCGGAGTAACCGGTCCGTACAGAACCTGGTCAAGAATCTCTGCTTTTCCTTCGCCGCTGACAATCAGCAGGACCTTTCTTGCCTGCATAATATTTTTGATTCCCATGGTGTATGCCTGGGTCGGAACATCCTCTACTTTTTCAAAGAAACGTTTGTTGGCCTGAATGGTACTTTCCGTCAGATCGACACAGTGTGTTTCTTTCTCGAATGCTTCGCCCGGCTCGTTGAATCCGATATGGCCGTTGTTTCCAAGTCCGAGAAGCTGCAGGTCAATGCCGCCGACACTGCGAATGATTTCATTGTAAGCTTCACATGCTTTTTCGCTGTCCGGTTCCAGTCCGTTCGGAACGTAGGTATGCGCTTTGTCGATGTTGACATGGTTGAACAGATTGGTGTTCATGAAATAACGGTAGCTCTGATCATTCTCCGGGGAGAGTCCTTTGTACTCGTCCAGATTTACGCTGGTTACACCTGCGAAGTCGAGATCGCCTTTGTTGTACCACTCGACGAGCTGTTTGTAAGCGCCGACCGGGGTAGATCCGGTTGCAAGGCCGAGCACTGCATGCGGTTTCATGATCACCTGCGCGGAAATGATGTTTGCTGCTTTTCTGCTCATATCATTGTAATCTTTTGCTTCAATTAATAACATTTGTTTTTCCTCCAAATTTCTTCTATATAATAAATTACATAATAACCTGTTTCAGGTTCAGTTCGTCGTCCACCAGAAGTACATGCGCTTTTTTGCCCGGTGCAATGGATCCTACTTCATCGTAGATACCGATGCTCTGTGCCGGATTTCTTGTTGCCGCAAAAATGGCATCTGCCAGCGGAATATCAAACGAAACTGCTTTTCTCATGCAGTCGTACAGGTTCGTAGCGGAACCCGCGATGGTCTCACCGTCGGTCAGGGTTGCTTTTCCGTCTTTCATCCAGACAGCCTGTCCCCCGAGGGAATACGTTCCGTTCGGCATTCCCGTTGCCATCATGGAATCGCTGATGAGAACCATGCGCTCACTTCCCATCATGGAGAAGGTCGCGCGGACAACCGCACCGTGAATGTGATAGCCGTCACAGATCAGCTCCATGCGGCACTCCGGATCGTCGAATGCGGCGCCGATGACACCAGGGTTACGGTGTGCGAACGGCGGCATGGCGTTGTACAGATGGGTGACATGGTGTGCTCCTGCTTTCATGGCAGCCAGCGCGGTGTCATAATCTGCTGTTGTATGGCCGATGGAAACCATGACTTCATCGGAAACCTCTTTGATAAATTCCAGTGAGCCAGGCATATTCGGGGCCAGGGTTACGAGACGGATTTTTCCGCCGCTCGCCGCATTGCATGCGCGGAAGAACTCAGCGTTCGGAGCCACGATGTTCTCCTCTGCCTGTGCGCCTTTTTTGATCGGATCGATGAACGGTCCTTCCATGTTGACGCCGGCGATCACTTCTGCTTCCGGCTCATCTTTGATTGCTTCGATGGTTCCGAAGATTTTCAGCAGATCGTCTTTTGGCAGTGTCATGGATGTCGGGCAGTAAGAGGTAATGCCGTGCGCTTTCTCGTAGCGCAGGATCTCTTTTAAACCTTCCACGTCTCCGTCTGAAAAATCATGTCCGGCAGCGCCGTGGCTGTGTACGTCAACCAGTCCCGGCAGAACCATCATGCCTTTCGCATCGATCACTTCCTGATCGATCACTTCTTCTTTTGTGGAAACGAAACGTTTTCCTTCTATATAAAGATCTTTTTCCGCAAACGTTCCGTCTTCCTGAAATACACGTCCGTTTTTGATAATCATTGTCTTGCCTTCTTTCTTTGATCTGTTCTGATTATAATTTATGTTGATTTTATTTTCAACTATTTTTATATTTTAGAAATTACTTTCACGTCATTAAAGTTCTTTCCATTTTTCCGCCCGCTTTCCCGTACAATTCACACACAATTGAAAGTTGATTCACCACTCTGCCTGTGATACAATAAAGCAAGAACTGATCTGAATTTTTTTCAGATATTTACAGATACCAGGAGGACTTACGTTCCATGGAACACTTTGAAAAATCAATTATTCCTGTCATTGAGTCTGTCTATCCCTCGTTCACTCCCCTGGAACGGACGGTAGCAGATTTTTTTATTCATAATACCGACGAGTCGGATCTGTCCGCGCGCCACGTTTCGGAACTGCTCTATGTTTCGGAGGCTTCGCTCTCCCGCTTTGCGAAAAAATGCGGCTACACGGGCTACCGCGAATTTGTCTACCGTTACCAGGAAGGTCTGAACGCCGCACTGCCCGGTACGGACGATCACATCAAACAGGTGCTGAATACGTATCAGGAGCTGCTGAATAAAAGCTACTCGCTCGCCGACCGCGCGCAGATTGACCGCATCTGCCATATTCTCACTTCGAAGCGTCGGGTGTATGTCTACGGTCTTGGAAGCTCCGGACTTTCCGCCCAGGAAATGAAGCTGCGTTTTATGCTTGCAGGCGTGGATATTGAAGCAATTACCGACATTCACATCATGAAAATGAATGCCGTTCTGCTCAATGAGAGCTGCGCTGCAATCGGCATTACCGTCAGCGGACAGACACCGGAGGTGCTGCGTGCGCTCGGAGCCGCAAAGGAAAAGGGAGCCTCTACCATTCTCTTTACTTCCCGCAGCTCCAGCGATTACGATGCCTTCTGCGATGAAGTCCTGCTGCTTGCAGTCAAAGAGCATCTGAAAAACGGTGGCGCAATCTCTCCGCAGTTCCCGATTCTCGTTATGATCGACGTTCTGTACTCGCATTTTCTCACGACCGACAGCGAGCGCAAGGAGGCTTTATATGAATACGCCGTCACCAAACTCCATGAAACGTGATCCCGGCCGCGGCAGCGCGTATCTTTCTTTTCTGAAGAAACGCTGCCGTGATTTCTTTTTCTTCTGCCTGCTCCTCGGCGTTTACGTCGCCTTCATCACCCTCACAGGCATCGGCTGTCCGATCCGGTTTTCCACCGGCATTTCCTGCCCGGGCTGCGGAATGAGCCGCGCGGTACTGCTTCTGCTCTCGGGTCATTTTCGGGCGGCATTTCGGATGCATCCGCTCGTCTATGCCGTACTGCCCGCAGGGATATGGCTCTTCTTCGGGCCGGAACAGACGGCGGGACTTCGGCGTTTTAAAAAGGGGATCATTACGGTGATTGTCGTGCTGCTTCTCGCCGTTTATGCCTGGCGCATTTATTACCACGACCCGCTCCTTTCTATTGACCCCTCTCTCGGGCGCGTGCTACAATGGTTCTATCTTAATTAAAGGGGGTATTTACAAATGAATGTAAAAGACAACCGCAGTTTCTGGTTCTATCTTCTGCTCACATTTCTGACGTGCGGACTCTACTCGATCTACTTCTGGTATGTTTATGTGGAAGACCTGAACACCATCTTTTACGGTGACGGCGAAGACAGCCCGAACTACATTATTGTGCTGCTTCTGTCCTGGGTTACCTGTGGAATTTACGGCGTTTACTGGCGTTACAAACAGGCGAACCGCATGTACCGCGAATCCTACGACCGCTACGGTGTGATGATTGAGGAAAATGGTTCTGCCATTCTTCTGTGGACGCTGCTTGGCTACCTGACCGGCGGCATCGGCCAGCTCGTTGCCGACTATTTCATGATCCAGAACCTGAATAAGACGGCACTCGTTTATAATTCACGTGCATATTAAGCAGGGGAGGCGTTTTTTATGGCAACATCTATGGTAAAGGGAAATCCGGTAAAGCTGATGCTCTCGTTTGCCTTTCCGCTTCTCATCGGAAATCTGCTGCAGCAGACGTATAACATCATCGATGCGGCGATTGTCGGCCAGGCACTTGGCCCGGAGGCGCTCGCCAGCGTCGGTGCAAGCAGCAGTGTACAGTTTCTGGTGCTCGGCTTCTGTATGGGAAGCTGCACGGGATTCAGTGTCCCGGTTGCCAAGTATTTCGGCGCCGGAAAGCTTGATAAAATGCGCGATTATATTTTTAATGGTGCTGCACTTGCTGTCCTGATTGCGGCCATTCTGACCACACTCTGCAGTTTACTCTGTGCACCGATTCTGCACCTGCTGTCGGTTCCGTCCGATATCTTCGCGGATGCCTACGCATATCAGCTTGTGATTTTCCTCGGGATTCCGTTTTCGATTCTGTACAATTATCTTTCCAGCATCCTGCGTGCCGTCGGGGACAGCCGCACGCCGTTTCTGTTTCTGGCATTTTCGGCAATCCTGAATATTTTCCTCGACCTGTTCTATATTATCATTCTGCATCTGGGGTGCGCAGGCGCGGCGATTGCGACGATTTCCGCCCAGGCGATCAGCGGACTCTTATGTCTGTTTTTTATTTCCCGTAAGGTAAAGCTCCTGCTTCCGACAAAAGAAAACCGCACTCTGCGAAAGGATGCCGCGCAGGAACTCCTCGCAATGGGCATTCCGACGGGACTGCAGTTTTCGATCACGGCGATCGGCAGTATGGTAATGCAGTCAGCGAATAATGGACTTGGCAGTGTTTATGTTTCGGCGTTCACAGCTGCTATGAAAATCAAACAGTTTATGATGTGCCCGTTTGATGCGATCAGTACCGCGGCTTCCGTTTTCTGCAGTCAGAATCTCGGAGCCGGCCAGGCAAAACGAATCCGTCAGGGACTCCGCCAGGGTGTGCTTGTCGGTGTCGGCTATGGTGCGTTTGCAGGTGTCATCATGATTCTGTTCGGACGGCCGCTGACAAAGCTCTTTATTGTCAGCTCTGCTTTCGAAGCAATCAACGCTTCGGCAAAATATCTGCGCTGCCTCGGATTTTTCTACTGGATGCTTGGTATTTTGAATGTCTGCCGTATGGTAACGCAGGGACTTGGCTACTCGGGAAGAGCCGTTTTCTCCGGCGTAATGGAGATGCTGGCACGGACGATTGTCTGCCTGGGATTTGTCGGTGCGTTTGGCTTCACCGCAATCTGCTTTGCGGATCAGGCTGCGTGGCTCGCCGCCTGCTGCTATATCGCACCGACATGTCTGTACTGCGTGAAGAAATCCACGAAAATGATTGCGGATCGCGGTGCGAAATAATAACGTTATTTTCTGTCTTACAGCGGCTTCCAGATACTTCTCAGGTTATCGCGGCAATCACCAGAAACTTGTTCCATCACAGATTTTGGTTCATTGCCCGCAAAATCAAAAAAAAGATACTGTTCTGCATGGAATCATCTTCCCCGCAAAACAGTATCTTTTTTCTTGTTTTTTCAGCGTTACCGCTCGATTCCATCTCTTGCCGCAAGCCCCTTGTCAAACGGATGCTTGATTTTTTTCAGCTCCGAAACATAGTCCGCCCGCTCAATCAGCGCCTCCGATGGTCCCTGCCCTGTCAGAATCACTTCCAGCTTCTCCGGCTTGTGATCCAGAAAATCCAGAAGGAGCTGCTCATCAAACAGTTTGCTTCCAATCGTATAAACCAGCTCGTCCAGAAACAGTACATCGTATTCTTCCTGAACTGCTTTTTCTGTCACTTTCTGAAACTGCTCTTCATAATACCGTTTCTGCTCTGCCTTCTCCTCCGGTGTCATCAGAAACGAAAACTTTATCTTGTCCTGCCCCGGCACAAACGTCACATTCGGCGACAGTAAGAGCACCTTCCGCTCGCTCGTGCTGTTATCTTTCATAAACTGATAAATCAAAACACGGTATCCATACCCTGCCGCACGCGTGCAGAGTCCCATACCACAAGTCGTCTTTCCTTTTCCATCCCCACAGTAGATGTGGACACAGCCTGTCTGTTTTTCCATGGTGAAAACCTCGCTTTTTCTTTCTATGTTCATTTGTAAACAACAGGTAATTCGAAACAAGTTCGCAATCCCAAGTAAAAATTGTAAACAACGGAAAAAGGAGGGCAGATTTTATTCCGCCCCCCAAAAAGGTTTCCTGATTATTTACCAAAATATCTAGCCAGCAGACCAGCGAATGCTTTTCCGTGTCTAGCTTCGTCTCTTGCCATCTCATGCACGGTGTCATGGATTGCATCAAGATTCAGGGCTTTGGCACGTTTTGCAAGATCTGTTTTACCAGCGGTTGCGCCGTTCTCTGCTTCTACACGCATCTGCAGATTTTTCTTGGTGCTGTCGGTTACAACTTCGCCGAGAAGCTCTGCGAATTTTGCTGCGTGCTCTGCTTCTTCGTAAGCTGCTTTTTCATAGTACAGACCTACTTCTGGATATCCCTCGCGGAATGCTACTCTGGACATTGCCAGGTACATACCAACCTCAGAGCACTCGCCCTCGAAATTGGCTCTCAGGTCTTTTTTGATATCTTCCGGAACATCGGATGCTACGCCAACTACATGCTCTGCTGCCCAGGTCAGATCCTCGCCCTGCTCGATAAATTTCTCTTTCGGTGCTTTACAGATCGGACAGACTTCCGGTGCTTCTGCTCCTTCATAAACATATCCACATACGCTGCATACAAATTTTTTCATAGTCTTTCTTTCCTTTCTTTTTGTTGTGTATTTAATTTTATCATTTCCAATTTTGTGGTTTATAACAGTTTTTTATTTTTGATATTAGTAACTGTTACTGATATTACTTTAGCATAAGCTTCCCTTTTTGTCAATACCTATTTTTAATTTTTTCTTTCTTCCTAGGGATGCTATACGTTCCCCGGGTGATTTTTGCAGTTCTCGCAGATGCCGTAAAAATTCACAGAGTAATCTTCGATCGTACCTCTGAAATTTTCCGCTGCTACGTTCTTGATTTCGCTGATGTCACGCATTGTAAGGTCTGTCACGCAGTGACATTTTCTGCAAATGAAATGGTGATGCGTGGAAGTATCTCCATCAAACCGGTCCGGGCCATCTCCTGTTGTAAGACGCTTGATCTCTCCTAATTCAGAAAGAAGAGACAGGTTCCGGTATACTGTGCCAAGACTGATATTGGGAAATTCTTTCCGTACATCGGTATAGAGCATATCTGCGGTCGGGTGATCCTTTCGTCCCTGAAGGCAGACTTTGATGCTTTCTCTTTGTCTGCTATACTTGAGTGTTGACATAGTTCTTTTCCTTTCGTGTCTTTCGATAACAGTAATTGTTATTATATTTATACTATAAGGCTGCTTCTCGCAAAAGTCAAGAAAAAGATCACTACCCTGTCTACACAGATTTCCGTCTGTCCCAAGATCAAAAATTTCCCAAAAACGAGGAGTGCCCAGGAACCTCTCGGCGCCTGGGCTATTATTATGAAAAAATCTTAATTGTGTAGTGATTGCATACACGCTGTTCCTTTGGAACTGAGATAACTATACCAATTAATTATGAACAGATTATGAACACGCAGTGAATCTTCTGTGAATCTGTACATTTTTTAGAATTATTTTATACTTTATTTGTGTATTTATCACATATTTTATTTCTAATTCTGTCCCTTACTCTCTACTCTGTCTAGAAATCGTTTTTCTCCGTTAATTTTTCTATTCGTATTGCCCATCCCCGATTTTCCCTGTCATTTCTCTCTCATTTATGTTAAGATTGATGTACAGCCAATGCGGCAGAATGGAGGATTTTTTATGAGTACCGGAAATCAGGAATATATACGAGACATGAACCGCGCCCTGGTTCTCGAGGCAATCGCCAACCATCCGCCGCTTTCCCGCGCAGATCTGGCGAAAATGCTGCATCTGACAAAAGCAACCGTATCCACCATCGTCCAGGAACTGCTCGACCGCCAGCTCGTCATAGAACTCGGCAGCGCCGAAAAAACTTCCATGGGTCGAAAACCGATTCTGCTTACTTTTAATAATCGCTACGGTTCCATCATCGCCGTCGATCTCGGCGTAAAAAAGATCACCATTCTCACCGGAGATCTGAAGGGAAAATCATGTACTGTAAAAGAATACCCGATTGATCCATCCCTCTCCCTGGAGGAATACCTGATTTCCCTCCTCCACAAAACCAAATCCGACCTCCCCAAGACCCCGTGCGGCCTCGTCGGAATCTCCATCGGAATCTACGGCGTCGTCTGCGACGACCTCGTTTTATTCACACCCTACTACGATCTGAAACACTCCAACCTGAAAAACTACCTCGAAGAAGAATTTCAGGTCCCTGTCATCGTAGAAAATGAAGCCAACCTCTCCGTCATCGGCGAAGCCGCCTGCGCAGAGCACTTTAAAAATATGATCTTCCTGAACATCCACGAAGGCGTCGGCATGGGAATCCTCATTGACGGCGAACTCTACACCGGCCAGAACGGCTACGCCGGCGAATTCGGCCACACCATCCTCTTCCCCGATGGCCGGCCCTGCCCCTGCGGCAACCACGGCTGCCTCGAACAGTACATCTCCGAAGCCTCCGTCCTGAACGATTTTGCCGCCGCCGAAGGCTTAGAAAACGTCTCCGTCGAACGCTTCATCCAGTATTACCAGGAAGGCAACCCCAACGCCCGCAAAGTAATGCAGGATTTCACCCACTACATCGGAATCAGCCTGAACACGGTTCTCCACACCTTCAACCCGGACGTCATCGTCATCAACAGCTCCTTCACCAACTACATCCCAGGTCTGATCGACGAAATCACCTCCGGAATCCAGAACCGCCTCCGCTGGTACCTCCACGTCCTCCCGGCTCACCTGCAGGATGTCTCCGTCCTCATGGGCGGAATCAGCCTCTGCTCCCGGAACTTCCTCGGAATTTCCACCTTTAAGCTGCTGGACCTGTAACTCAGAAATAAGTCCCTGTTCAGAGCCCCATCTCGATTCCGCTGCGCTGCATCTTGATGTGGCTTCTCGCCATATGAAATTTCAGAAAAAAGTGCTCATTCATGCAAGCATGATTCGCAATTTGTTCTGAAATTTCGCATGGCTCTGAATAGTCACAATTTGTTCATGATTTTTTTACAACATGAACACGCTTTCAACATAATTTACCCGTATACTAAAAGCATAAATAATGAATGCCAACATTATTTACACAATTTTCTTTTTCATATTGCCGATTAGAAAATCGGCTCTCCTTCCTTTAAAAATAAAAATGAAAGAAAGCACTGTTTCGCCAACGGTGCTTTTTTTCATGCCTTTTTCTCATTTTCTCCCATCTTCCTCACAACAATCTCACGCCGATCCGCCCATCCGGGCGGATCCAGACCTCCCCTCCCGCCCCCACTACCAGCCTCGCCGCCGCCCGTCCGTCCTTGCGTGATGCGGCATGGCAGCATTGGAAAAGCGGGCAGGAAAAACCAGAAAAAATGGAGGCCTTTCGAGAGACTGAAATCTGGTGCTCAACACCAGATTTCAAGGCATTCTGAGCTGGGAAAGCATCAGGCTTTCCTGGCGAATAATGCCGGTGTCTGTCGAAAGACCTCCATTTTTTCTACGTTTTTCCCCCGCTTTTCCACCGCTGCCATGCGTATCACGCAAGGGCGGACGGGCGACGGCGAGGCGTCCCCTCTATTTACACAATTCATCCGTCAACCGCGCAAACTCCTGTAAATTCAATGCCTCCCCACGAATCGTAAGCGGCCAGCCGCAGGCTGTGATTGCAGCCTCAATCTCCTCTTTCGAAAAATGCAGCAGCTCCGAATTTTTCAGTCCGTTCGCCAGCGTCTTCCGTCTCTGATTAAACGACGCCCGAATAATGGAAAACATCAACTTCTCATCCTTCGTCTCCACCGGCATCACCTCATGACGCGTCAGCCGGATCACCGCACTTCCAACCTTCGGCCGCGGCATAAAACAGTTCGGCGGCACATTCGCCACAATATACGGCTCCGCATAATACTGCACCGCCAGCGACAGCGCCCCGTAATCCTTCGATCCCGGCCCCGTCTGCATCCGGTCCGCAACCTCCTTCTGAACCATAACCGTAATCGAATCCACCGGCACATGATTCTCAAATAATCCCATAATAATCGGCGTCGTAATATAATACGGAAGATTCGCCACAACCTTGATCGGCCGTCCGTTGTTCTTCTCCTTCGCCAGCGCCGCCAGATCCACCTTCAAAACATCATTGTTGATAACCTCAACATTATCATAATCCGACAGCGTATCCTCCAGAATCGGGATCAGATTCTTGTCAATTTCCACCGCACACACACTCCGCGCAGCATACGCAAGATACTGCGTCAGCGTACCGATACCAGGTCCGATTTCCACAACAAAATCGTCCGGTCCGATACCTGCAGCGGCTACAATCTTATCCAGCACATGTGGATCGATCAGAAAATTCTGACCATACTTTTTCTGAAATACAAAGCCGTACTTCTGCAGTACGGCTATTGTATTCTGCGGCTCCCCGAGCCACGGTTTTACTTTCTCCATAAATTCTCCATGTATTTAGAACTCAAAGTCTTTCTCGTAAAGAATCACGCGGTCGTCCGCATCGGTATGCTTTCTGGACATGCGTCTTCCGAATTTACGGGTTCCCTTTTCTGCATGGGCGATGGCACGATCCACCATATCTTTGACCTGTGAAATCGTCATCGGCTCGCCCTCCTTCTGATTATTGCCAATTTGTGTATACAGAGCAAGCACACCCATCTCGTCCATCTTGTATCCATTCTCACGCGCATACGTGCGGGCAAACGTAACAAGCTCGTCGTTCGTGAAAACAGGAATCGAAATGACCGTCTCAAACTTCTTCGCAAAATCAGGGTAATTCCGCAGAAGACCTCTCATGCTGACCTTCTCATCCTCGATGATCAGAACCAGACTGTCGGTACGGAAATCCATTGCCTGCGACAGCTTCTCGATCGTCTCCGGGTACATCAGACCGGCACGCTCGATCAGGAGGAAACCTCCCGCCAGCTTTGAAACAATCTGCGCACAGTCCTTTTTGTTCAGAACAGATGCATCCAGACGGGCCATCTTCGTTGCCGGAAGTTTTAAGTCAGCACAGATTGCACGGACGAGATCCTCCGACAGCTTCGTTTTTCCAGTACCGTATCCGCCCATAATGGCAATGTTTCCATGACGGGAAGTACGGTCGCCTGCGTAATGATAAACACCATGCATTGCATCCAGAATCTGGATATCCATGCCTGGAACTTTCGCAAAGTAAGTAAACAGCGCTTTCTGCTCATCACTCAGCTTATCCGGCTGGGTGTCGTTCAGGATGCGGAGTCTTGCCTCCTCCGGCGTCTCCTCGCGGAGCACCTCTTCAATCGATTTCGCAACAGTTCCTTCCGGAATGTTGTCGCGGATCAGCTGAACGGTGGCATCCGTTGTTTTTTCGATGCTCATGTTGATCGTCGCATCGGATACGCGCTCACGCTTTGGCTCGGTCGGAACTTCGATTTCGATTTCCTCCGGGGTAATCTCGATCGGCTGGGTTCCTGCCGGCTCAAACGGATCGGCTGGCTCAGTCTCGGCCGGGGTTTCCGGCTCTGTTTCGCTTTCCGGCTCGTCAGCAGGTTCTGCTTCCGCAGTTTCCGGCTCATCCGGCAGTTCGATTTCCGATGCTTTTTCAGCTTCCTGCACTTCTGCGTTCAGCGCTGCCTGAAGCTCACTAAAATCGATGGTCGGCCGTGTCTCCTCTGCCGGTTTCAGATCCGCGATGACAACCGTTGCATCCATGGACGGTGTCTCCGCCGGTTCTACGGTTTCCTCAATTTCGGCTTCCGCCTGAGCCTTCTCGGCTGCTTCTGTTTCAGCTTCCACTGCTGGTTCTGTAACTTCTGCTTCTTCGATTTCAGCCTCGGCTGCCGGTTCTATAATCTCTTCGATCTCAGCTTCATCCATCGGCTCTGTAGCTTCTTCGGTTTCAGCCTCATCCGCCGGTTCTGTGATCTCTTCGGTTTCCGCTTCATCTGCCGGTTCTGCATCTTCTTCCGGCTCAGCTTCCGCCTGCGGCTCCTCAGCCGCTTCCCGTGCCTCTGCCTCGGACTCCGGATCCATCGGCTGCTCTGCGGTTTCGGCTTCTGCTGCCGGTTCCACTGGCTCTTCTGCTTCTTCCTCCGCAACTTCCTCCGACAGGTTTGCTGCGGTCTCCTGGAACAGTGCTTCGAGGTCCGGCTCTTCGTATTTCTTCTCCGGCTTCGGTGCTTTCGGCATTACCGGCTCGGCTTTTTCCTTCGGTTTTGGCTGCGGTCTTGTCTTGATTGTCGTGTTGGCATCCGGGGATACCTCTACGTTTACATCAAGCTGCTCCGGCTCCAGATCTTTTACTTCGTACTGTACCGGCTCTTCGCTTGTCT
The DNA here is from genome assembly GCF_003481245.1 of Blautia sp. TF10-30. Classification (NCBI taxonomy): domain Bacteria; kingdom Bacillati; phylum Bacillota; class Clostridia; order Lachnospirales; family Lachnospiraceae; genus Blautia; species Blautia sp. TF10-30. The sequence goes on along the minus strand of NZ_QUKM01000012.1, from coordinate 42,575 downwards.
CTTCCTCGACTGCCGTCTCTTCCTGTTTCTTTCCGCGGAAGGAGAAGACATCGCGGATGCTCTTTGCAAGCTCTGCGTGAAGATCGATCGTATTTCCAAGGTACGTCGGCGTGCTGTCTGCATACGCCTGCTCTTCCGGAATCTCCTCGATCGGCTCCTCTGTCTGCTGCAGTGCTTCGTACTCCTGCACCTGCTCTGCATCTGCCTCGGCCTGCTGTGTTTTCTCATATGCTTCGTACGGCGAACCGGCTTCTTTTTCTTCTTCACCGGCCACATACTGGCTCATCACACCGCCGTTTACCGGTTTTACTTCCGGTGTCTCTGCCGGCTCTTTCGTCGCAGCCATTTCACCGGCTCCGCTCTCTCCGGCTAACCGCACTTCAAGTGCTTCCGGATCCTCGGACGGCTCTTCATTCTTTTTGTAGTCAAAACGATGCTCGTATTTGATCTGCTGGGACGGTGACAGCGGCTCGTACTTCATTTTCAGATCCATTGCCTTTGTCACATATTTGCCCTCGCTGAACCACAGGATCAGCTCATCACAGGCATCGATGCATTTCTGCGTCTCTCCGGCTTTGCTGTAAAGGTTTGCCAGTTCATATGCCCATCTCTCGGTAAATTCCCGCTCTTTGTATTCCTCCAGAAGGGAAATCTGCTCCTCAAGCGGCGCTTTCTGTCCTCTTAAAATCTTGTATTTCAGCAGATACCGGGAATTATCGTGACGTGCGACTGCTTCAAACTCGTTGTAAAAGTCAATCGCCTCATCAAAGTCTTTCATTTTTACGGAGACCTCTACCAGGCGGTACAGAATGCCCTTTCCGATGGAGGAACGGTCATACGCCATCAGCAGAATCTTCTTCGCCTCCGGATATCGTTTGTTCGCCTCATAGACATCCGCTACCATGCCGAGCGTGCGCAGACTCTTGACACGCTGCCAATCAACGGCTTCTACAACTGCAAGTGCCCCCTCATAGTCCTCTTTTTTTACCAGACTGTTCAGCTCTTCCAGCCGGCTTTGATATTCAGCTTTATCCAATCTTTTCACCTCAATACATTTCAGATTGTTTTAGTTCATAGACACGAACAGTGTACCACACTCCCCGTAGAATGTCAAAAGAATGCCTGTTTTGCAGGCATTTTTCGGGATGCAGATCCTTCCAGCGGGCATCAAAAAAAGAACACCCGCCCCTCCGGTTTTCCCCGGAAAAGCAGGTGTCCCCTAACTACTTATATTTGATTCTGATTACTTTCTGACAGTAATCTTGTCCAGATGCCAGATATCATCTACATACTGCTGGATGGTACGGTCGGATGTGAATTTGCCGCTGTGTGCGGTATTCAGGATCGCGCTTCTTGCCCATGCAGAAGTATTTCTGTATTTATCCTCAACACGCTCCTGTGCTGCCGCATAGGACTTGAAGTCTGCCAGGGTAAAGTACATATCCGGGCGCGGAGCATTCTTCGGTGTGAGCAGAGAGTCATACAAATCACGGAACATCATGGTGTCGCCGTTTGAGTATCTTCCGCTGATCAGATCCATCACTACGTTGTGGATGTCCTGATCGTGGATGAAGTAGCTCATCGGATCGTAGGTGTAGTTGTTCTCATATTCGATAACCTGATCTGCGGAAAGTCCGAAGATGAAGGCATTCTCTTTTCCAACTTCTTCTACGATCTCTACGTTCGCTCCGTCCATGGTTCCAAGGGTCAGGGCGCCGTTCAGCATGAACTTCATGTTACCGGTACCGGAAGCCTCTTTACTTGCGGTGGAGATCTGCTCGGAAACATCGGCAGCTGCAAAGATCAGCTCTGCGTTGCTGACACGATAATCCTCGATAAATACGACTTTGATCTTTCCTTTGATGGTCGGATCGTTGTTTACCACATCACCAACGGAGTTGATCAGTTTGATAATCGCTTTTGCACGCTCATAACCTGCGGATGCTTTTGCTCCGAAGATGAAAGTTCTCGGGTAGAACGGCATATCCGGGTTCTTTTTCAGGCGGTCATACAGATACATGATGTGCAGAATGTTCATAAACTGACGTTTGTACTCATGCAGACGTTTTACCTGAACATCGAAAATGGAGTTCGGGTCTACATCGATACCGTTATGCTCTTTGATGTATTTTGCCAGGCGGACTTTATTTTTATATTTGATTTCCATAAATTCCTTCTGTGCCTGGGTGTCATCTGCCAGCTCAGCGATCTTTTCGATCTTCGGCAGATCGGTGATCCAGCCGTCTCCTGCGTACTCGGTTACCCAATCAGCCAGGAGCGGGTTTCCGTGAAGCAGGAAACGACGCTGTGTGATACCGTTCGTCTTATTGTTGAACTTCTCCGGAGTCATCTCGTAAAAGTCTTTTAAGGTCTGTTTTTTCAGAATCTCGGTATGAAGCTGTGCAACACCGTTGACAGAATAGCCGCCTACGATAGCCAGACGGGCCATATGAACCTGTCCGTCGTAGATGACTGCCATCTGGCGGATTTTCTCTTCATCACCCGGGTACTGCTCTCTTACCTGGATCAGGAAGCGGCGGTTGATCTCCTCTACGATCTGATAGATACGCGGAAGAAGTCTGGAGAACAGGTCAACCGGCCATTTCTCGAGTGCCTCTGCCATGATGGTGTGGTTGGTGTATGCGCAGGTCTTTGTGGTGATCTCCCATGCCTCATCCCAGCCAAGGCCTTCTACGTCCATGAGGATTCGCATCAGCTCCGGAACGGCTACGGTCGGGTGAGTATCGTTCAGCTGGAAGGTAACCTTCTCATACAGCTTTGTGATATCATCGTGATGTTTTTTATATTTTGCAACTGCTCTCTGTACGCTTGCAGAAATAAAGAAATACTGCTGTTTCAGACGCAGCTCTTTTCCTTCGTAATGGTTGTCGTTCGGATACAGAACCTCTACGATGGTTTTTGCAAGGTTTTCCTGCTCAACCGCTTTGTGGTAATCACCTTTGTCGAAGGAATCCAATGAGAAGTCCTGAATAGCCTCTGCATCCCAGATGGTCAGCGTGTTTACAACATCGTTGTCGTATCCTACGATTGGCATATCGTAAGGAATTGCGTTTACAGACTGGTAATCTTTCTGTACGAAGTTTACGCGTCCGGTAGCCTCATCATACTCCTGTGCTACGTATCCGCCAAATTTTACTTCTTTTGCGTATTCCGGGCGTTTCAGCTCGAATGGATAGCCGTGTTTCAGCCAGTTGTCCGGTACTTCTACCTGATAACCGTCGCGGATCTGCTGTTTGAACATACCGTATTTATAACGGATACCGCAGCCGTATGCCGGATATCCCAGTGTAGCCAGGGAATCCAGGAAGCATGCTGCCAGACGGCCAAGACCGCCGTTTCCAAGCGCAGGATCTCTCTCCTGGTCCTCCAGAAGGTTCAGGTTCAGTCCCATCTCATCAAGAGCTTCCTGTACCTGTTTGTATGCAGTCAGGTTAATCAGGTTATTTCCCAGCGCACGTCCCATCAGGAACTCCATGGACATATAGTACAGAATCTTCGGATCCTGCTCATCCATTGCTTTCTGGGTTTTCAGCCAGTTGTCAATAATAACGTCTTTTACTGCGTAGCAGACTGCCTGGTAAATTTCCTGCTGGGAAGCCTCTTCCAGATTTTTTCTGTACAGCATTTTTACGTTTTCTTTGACACTGTTCTTAAAAGTTTCTTTGTTGAACTCGGCGTTTAACATCTGCGTCCTCCTCAATAGCAGTCTGCGAGCGGAGAGCTTGTCTGCATCCCCGCTCGCAGGCTGATTTTTATATTAACGATCGTCGTGGAAACGCATCCAGAAGTATTCTTAGATACGCTCTACTGCCATGGTAACCTTTTCGGAGTTGATATTCCACTCCTTCTCATAGCCCTTTGTCTCTCCAGTCACGATTTCTTCTGCCAGAACTTCAGATTTAATTTCATCACCATGGTTTTTCATGATGCTTACAATCTTGTCGTTGTCTTTTGCATATACTCTGATCTTGTCCATAACCTCAAAGCCGGCCTCTTTACGCATGGTCTGGATTTTACTTACCAGCTCACGAACAAAACCTTCCTCGATCAGTTCCGGAGTCAGATTGGTATCCAGAACAACGGTGATTGTATGGTCGGATTCGGATACATAGCCTTCCATCTGTGCCATGTCAATTAACAAATCCTCCTCTAATAATACAATTTCCTGTCCATCGATGTCAAGTTTAAGTTCGCCGGTGCTCTTGAGCTCTGCCATAGCCTTGTTTCCATCCAGCTCAGACAGGGTTGTTTTGATCTTGTTCAGGAGTTTTCCGTATTTTGGTCCTACGGTACGCATCTGCGGTTTGAAGCTGTAGCTGATGAAATCTGCGATGTCATCTTTAAATACAACTTCTTTGACATTCAGCTCGTCCTCGATGATCTCTTTGTAGAATTCGGAAAGCTGGAACTCGCTCTTCACGTACATGGTTCCGATCGGCTGACGGTTTTTGATATTGGCGGTATTTCTTGCGGCACGTCCCATAACGACGATCTCCAGCAGGTCTGCCATATCCTCTTCCATCTTCGGATCGATCCAGTTCTCATGTACCTCCGGGAAGTCGCACAGATGGATACTTTCCGGTGCACTTGCATCGATGCTCTTTACGAGGTTCTGATAAATATCCTCTGTCATGAACGGAATCATCGGAGCTGCTGCTTTTGCAACGGTCACCAGTGCGGTGTACAGAGTCATGTAAGCATTAATTTTATCCTGCTCCATGCCTTTTGCCCAGAAACGCTCACGGGAGCGGCGTACATACCAGTTACTCATATCATCCACGAAGGACTGCAGTGCTTTTGCTGCCTCCGGGATACGGTAATTTGCCAGGTTGTCGTCTACTGCTTTTACAGTGGATTCCAGACGGGACAGCAGCCATTTATCCATAACAGCCAGTTTGTCATATTCCAGACTGTATTTTGTTGCATCGAAGTTGTCGATGTTTGCATACAGGACAAAGAACGCGTAGGTGTTCCACAGGGTTCCCATGAACTTTCTCTGTCCTTCCACGACCGTCTTGCCTGCGAAACGGCTCGGCAGCCACGGAGCACTGCTGGTGTAGAAGTACCAGCGGATCGCATCGGCACCGTAGGTCTGCAGTGCGTCAAACGGATCTACCGCATTTCCTTTGGATTTACTCATCTTCTGTCCGTTCTCATCCTGTACCAGACCAAGAACGATAACGTTCTCGTACGGTGCTTTGTTGAACAGCAGAGTGGAAATTGCAAGCAGGGAGTAGAACCATCCACGTGTCTGGTCTACAGCCTCGGAAATAAACTGTGCCGGGAACTGTTTCTCGAAGGTTTCTTTGTTCTCGAATGGATAGTGATGCTGTGCGAACGGCATGGAGCCGGAATCGAACCAGCAGTCGATAACCTCCGGTACACGGTGCATCTCTTTACCGCATTTCGGGCACTTGATGGTCACTGCGTCGATGTATGGGCGGTGAAGCTCGATGTCATCCGGGCAGTTGTCGGCTTTTTCTTTCAGCTCTTCGATACTGCCGATGCAGTCCTGATGGCCACATTCACACTGCCATACCGGAAGCGGAGTTCCCCAGTAACGGTTTCTGGAAAGTCCCCAGTCCTGAACATTTTCCAGCCAGTCGCCAAAGCGTCCTTTTCCGATGCTTTCCGGAATCCAGTTAATGGTGTTGTTGTTGCGGATCAGATCCTCTTTTACTGCAGTCATGCGGATGAACCAGGTTTCACGTGCATAGTAGATCAGCGGAGTATCGCATCTCCAGCAGTGCGGGTAGCTGTGCTCGAACAGCGGCGCATCAAACAGAAGGTCCTTGTCCTCGAGTGCCTGCAGAACGGCCATATCTGCTTTCTTGCAGAAAGTGCCTGCCCACGGAGTTTCCTCGGTCATCTCACCTTTTTCGTTTACTAACTGTACGAAAGGAAGATCGTATCTGTGACCGACCTTGGAGTCGTCCTCACCAAATGCAGGGGCGATATGAACAACACCGGTACCATCGGTCAGTGTTACGTAGGTATCGCAGACTACATAGTATGCTTTTTTGTTTCCGATTCTCTTCTCAGCGTACGGGAACAGCGGCTCGTACTCTTTGAACTCAAGATCTTTGCCCTGATAATGCTCCAGGATTTCAGCGCCCTCACCGAGAACGGTGTCTACCAGAGCGGCTGCCATATAATAGGTATATCCTTTGCTTGTTACTTTTACATAATCCTCATCCGGGTTGACGCAGAGCGCAACGTTGGACGGAAGGGTCCACGGTGTGGTGGTCCATGCCAGGATGTAAGCGTCCTCGCCTTTTACTTTAAAGCGGACAACGGCAGAACGTTCTTTGACATCTTTGTATCCCTGCGCTACTTCGTGAGAAGAAAGCGGGGTACCGCAGCGCGGGCAGTAAGGAACGATTTTGTGTCCTTCGTACAGAAGACCTTTCTTCCAGATCTCTTTTAATGCCCACCACTCGGACTCGATGTAATCGTTATGATACGTAACGTATGGGTTTTTCATATCAGCCCAGAAGCCAACGGTATGGGAGAAGTCTTCCCACATTCCCTCGTATTTCCATACGCTCTCTTTACACTGCTCGATGAATGGCTCTACGCCGTATTTTTCGATCTGATCTTTTCCGTCCAGACCGAGTTTTTTCTCAACTTCCAGCTCTACCGGCAGTCCGTGGGTATCCCAGCCTGCTTTTCTCGGCACCTGATAACCCTTCATGGTACGGTATCTCGGGATCATATCCTTGATAACACGGGTCTCTACGTGGCCGATGTGCGGTTTTCCGTTTGCGGTCGGCGGTCCGTCATAGAACACGTAGGACGGATTTCCTTCACGCACTTTCATACTTTTTTCGAAGATCTGATTGTCTTCCCAGAACTTCTCAACCTGTTTTTCTCTCTCGACAAAGTTCATGTCGGTTGAAACTTTCTTGTACATGCTTGTACCTCCTGAAACTTAAGTTTCTCGTTTGATTTGCTCGCGTAAAATAAGAAAAAGCTCCCGCCCTGTAATAGGACGAAAGCTGTACTTATCGTAACCACCTGTTACATACTATCATATGCATTTCCTGTAACGGGGAACAACCGGCAACTTCTTACCACTGCTCTCCGGTTTTCTATATTTTATGCGCCGGGTACGCAGATTCAGAACTGCAACTTGGAAGTGATGTTCACCTGCCGCTACTTGTACCGGACTCCCACCATCCCCGGCTCGCTTTCCACAGACCGTTCACGCGCAGACTACTGTCTTCGTCATCGTTTTTCATGCCTTATTATAACTAGGGGCTGTAAGCGTTGTCAAGAGTGGAAAGCATATTTTATCGGTTCTTTTCCGCGATTTTACGGGATTTTCGGGGGTGTGCGTTGCTATTTGGATGGGGGAATGGTAAAATCGGGGTATAATCAAAAAACGGAAAGGAAGTGAAATCATGGGAAGATTTGTGAATCCGGACAACAGTGCATTTCAGGTTGCTCTCAATTCTGAAATCTATGTGGACAAAACAGGACTTTTATCGTATACCAACAAAGTTCTGGACACCATACAGGGCTATATCTGCAACAGCCGCCCGCGGCGGTTTGGAAAATCATTTGCTGCAAATATGCTGGCGGCCTATTACAGCAAGGGCTGTGATTCCAGAAAGATGTTTTCTGGCCTTGCGATCAGCCAGACGGCAGACTTTGAGAAGCATCTGAACCAGTACGATGTGATTCATCTGGACATCCAGTGGTTTCTTTCGAATGTCAGCGATCCGGAACAGATTGTGGCCTACATTACAGAATGTACACTGGCCGAGCTGCGTACCATCTATGCAGATCAGCTTCCGCCGGAAGTTTCCACCGTTCCCGACGCTCTGTCCCGGATCAAAGAGGCGACCGGACAGAAATTTGTGATTATTATTGATGAATGGGATGTCCTGATTCGTGATGAGGCCTCCAACCAGAAAATTCAGGATGATTACATTAATTTTCTTCGTGGAATGTTCAAAGGGACGGAACCGACGAAATATATCCAGCTTGCGTTTCTCACGGGTATTCTTCCGATCAAAAAATTGAAAACGCAGTCTGCCTTAAATAATTTTCATCAGTATTCCATGCTGAATCCAGGCCCGCTGGCTTCCTATATTGGATTCACAGAAGATGAAGTTTCCGCTCTCTGTCAGAAATACGGACAAAATTTTGAGGAAGTCAGACGATGGTACGACGGCTATCTGCTTGGAAATTACCATGTATACAATCCAAACGCGGTGACAAGTCTGCTTCTGGATGGGACATTCCAAAGCTATTGGTCGGAGACGAGCACATACGACTCGATGGTTCCTTTTATCAATATGGATTTTGACGGATTGAAAACAGCAATTCTGGAGATGCTTTCCGGCGCCGCAGTTCCCGTACTGGTTACTTCCTTTAAAAATGATATGGTCAGCTTTGTGAATAAAGATGATGTTCTGACGCTGCTGATTCATCTAGGGTATCTTGCCTATAATCAGCAGACGCAGATGGCATACATTCCAAATGAAGAAATCCGCCGGGAATTTCTGACGGCGGTTACTTCCAACCGCTGGAATGAACTTCTTACCTTTCAGCAGGAATCTGCAGAGCTTCTGGATGCTACACTTGCTATGGATGAAAATGCGGTTGCTGCAGGAATTGGAAAGATCCATGAGGAATATACTTCTGTGATTCAGTATCATAATGAAAATTCACTCAGTTGTGTGCTCACGATTGCTTATTTAAGTTCCATACAATATTACTTCAAACCCATTCGTGAACTTCCGACCGGGCGCGGTTTTTCCGATTTTGTCTTTCTGCCAAAGCCGGAATACCGATACGATTTTCCGGCGCTTGTAGTAGAACTGAAATGGAACAAGAATGCGGAAACGGCACTGGATCAGATTAAAAGACAGCATTACCCGGCTTCCATTGCATCTTATACAGGGGATATTCTGCTGGTTGGTGTTAATTATGATAAGAAGACGAAGGTGCATGAGTGTCGGATTGAAAAATATTTGAAATCAGGAGAAAAATGATGAAAGTTGTGATTGCAATTGATTCTTTTAAAGGAAGCCTTTCCTCTCTGCAGGCTGGAACAGCGGCCGCCACCGGGATTTATCGTGTCGATCCGAAGGTGGAGACGGTTGTGCGCCCGCTTGCCGATGGCGGTGAAGGTACCGTTCAGGCACTGACCGAAGGTCTTGGCGGACGGCTTGTCTCCGTTTCGGTGACCGGTCCTGCCGGAAAGCAGGTTATCTGCCCGTATGGCATCATCGACCGAACGCAGACCGCCATTATCGAGATGTCGGGGGCTGCCGGTATTACGCAGGTACACGGCGATGAGAAAAATCCGCTGTACGCCACAACGTACGGTGTCGGTGAGGTTATCTGCGATGCCATCCGCAATGGCTGCCACCGCTTTATCATTGGAATCGGCGGAAGTGCCACAAATGACGGCGGTATTGGTATGCTACAGGCACTCGGTTTCGGACTGCTCGATGCAGAAGGAAAACAGGTTCCTTTTGGTGCTGTCGGACTGGAATCTCTTACCACGATTACGGCAGATCACGTTCTGCCGGAACTTTCGGAATGCACCTTCCGTATTGCCTGCGATGTAACGAATCCGCTCTGCGGTTCCAACGGCTGCAGCGCCGTTTTCGGACCGCAGAAGGGCGCGGATGCTGTCATGATCAAACGTATGGACACATCGCTTGCCTCCTACGCCGCACTCTGCCGGAAAACATTCCCGAACGTCGACGCGGAATTTCCCGGAACGGGTGCTGCAGGCGGACTTGGATTTGCTTTTCAGACGTTTCTTTCTGCTTCACTGGAACCCGGCATTCAGATCATACTGGATGAAACCCGACTTCGTGATGATGTGAGAGACGCTGATCTTGTCATCACCGGTGAGGGACAGCTCGATGGGCAAACCGTGATGGGAAAAGCGCCGATCGGAGTTGCAAAACTGTCAAAAGAATACGGCAAACCTGTCCTTGCATTCTCAGGCTGTGTTACAAAAGATGCATCCACATGCAACGCCGCCGGAATTGATGCCTTTTTCCCGATTCTGCGGAGCGTCGTTTCACTCGAAGAAGCTATGGACATAGAAAATGCGGCAGAAAATATGACAGATACCGTGGAACAGGCTTTTCGGCTATTTTTGCTTCAGTAAAGCGGATATTCGCAATCCGCTTCGCTACTTGCTTGAGTCGGTTAAAATACAAGACCGTTTTCTCCTGCTTTAATTTTTGCAGGAAGGACAGAAAGCACGCCGCGCTCTCATCGTCTTAATTCCAGCAGATATTCTGTCGTTCCTGCTTCCAGCTGTTTCGTTCCTGCCCACCGAAATCCGTGGCGGTTGTAAAACGCAATGGCACGCGTATTTTTCTCCAATGCCCATAGATGGTCTGCGTCAAACTTTTCAATTACAAAGGTAATCAGCGCGTGGCCGACTCCGTTGTTCTGCAGACATGGATCTACGTATAGTTTACAGATTTCGGTTCCGTTGATTTCTGTAAAACCTCTTATAATTCCATCATCGTAGACATAGATGCGGTTTAAGATTTCTTCTTTCTTAAAGTACTGGTCGATCATCGGGACTACCTGCATTTCACCGAAGGAATAGGCCTCCTCGTGAAAAATCGGGAAATAATTGATTCGGTTGTTGAACACGAAAATTTCCGCAATTCTGGACAGGTCTTTCAGTTCTGCTTTTCTGATTTTCATATTTTCTCTCATTTTAATTTCCAATCAACACTTTCTTCCCCCGAAACGCAAATCCATAATACCTGATCCGCTCCTTTGCGATTCCTCTGGCAAGCAATTCTGTGTCATACTGTTTTTCCTGAATCTGACGAAGTGCATGCTCCACCGTCTCTTCCAGCGACTTTTCTTTTGATGTGTTCTGAACCTTAAATTCCATTACGATCGCATCCAGGTTTTCTTTCAATGGCTCCATTACTACGTCATACCTTCCGAATCCACTTTCTCTGTTGGAAGTGATTCTGTATTTTCCGGCCAGATCAACAATCAGCCCAAGGACAAATCCATGGTAAAATCTTTCTGGTTCGAGTTCCTCTGATGGTTTTCCGCCCGTGTCGAAACTGCTGAATGTCTGAAGTGCTACCTGATTCATAAACTGGTTCATATAATCCAGATCTCCGGCAAGCAGAGCATCTTTAAAATTGCCATATGCAGAATCTTCTTCTGTAAACCAGTCCTCTATCATTTGTTCAAACATCAGCATTGTCTCATGATTTGTCACTTTCAAATCATACTGGCGCTTTCCTGTTCGGTTATCCATTTCGTACCGATCCACTTTCAGATATCCGCTCGCAAGCATAAGACTCCAGATGGCTCCCCGCTTTCTGCCAAGCTGTTCAAAAATAACCTGCTCATCCAATTCTGTGCAGATCACTCTGCCGTTTAATAAATCTTCCATTTCCGTCTTGATCTTTGCAGGACTTCGACGGATCAGATTGGAGATCAGCATATTTCCGCTGGTGTCTGCCCAGTACGTTCCATATTCTCCCGTGTCCAGATATTTTGTAATGGACCACGGATTGTAAATATCCTTCCGTTTTCCAAAGGAAAATCCATCATACCAATAGCGGACGGTTCCTTTTTCATCGGACAGCCCATTTTCCTCCAGCGCATGAAAGACTTCTTCTTCTGTAAAGCCAAACGAGCCGCTGTACTTTTCCGATGTTGTTGTTACAACTTCAAGATTATTCAGATCGGAAAAGATAGATTCTTTACTGACTCTTGTTATTCCTGTCAGCAGTCCCCGTTCCATATAGGGATTCGTTTTGAATGTGGAATTGAACAGGCTTCTGATAAACGCAGTAAGATTCTCCCAATACCCATGAATATACGATTCCTGCAAAGGAGTATCATACTCATCCAGAAGAATAATCACCTTTTTTCCGTAATAGCGGCTCAGATAATCGGACAGATAATTGACAGCTACTGCTGCCGCATCATCCGACATATTTTCTTCAACGGAATCAAAATAGGCGCGGTCTTTTTCATTTAATACTTTGCTGGATTTGACAAATTCAAAAGTACTATATAATTTTACCAGCTTACGAATTACCGCTCTTCTTGCAGTCTCATATGTGGTTGCCTTGATATCTGCAAAGCTGAGGGAAATCACCGGATACGTTCCCTGCAGCTTACGAAATCTTTCCTCTTTCCAGATGACAAGGTCTTCAAAATATTTGCTGCATTCGGAATGATTTACGGAAAAGAAATATTCGACCATACTCATATTCAGGGTCTTGCCGAATCTTCTTGGGCGTGTGATCAGAGTAACACTGTCCTGATTGTCCCACCATTCCCTGATAAAATCCGTCTTATCGATATAAAAACAGTTATTCTTTCTGATGGATATAAAATCCTGATTTCCAATGGAAATTACTGATTTCATGGGTCTGCTCCTTCCTAAATCCTTTACCACCGACAGGCTTGCAAAAATTTATTTCTGTTTCTATTTTATCATATTTCTCTGGCAGAACAAAGATCATTCCCTGTCCGAAGCAATTATTTTCCATTGGATATTATGTTTTGACAGATGTCACGAACTATGCTTTCTCTGTCCTGATCCGCCGTTATTCTGGTTTCATACAGAACGGATGTATAATCTTTTTCGTTCCACCATCTCTGCATATCTTCTGCACTGAAATCATTGCAGTTCGGCTTTGTTTTGTGGCGCTTCACGGTCTCCTCGAAGGGGATGTCGAAGTAATATGCGTATATATTTTTTCCATATAAAGCTACTGCCAGCTCAAATAATGCACGATACCATTCCGCATTCAGTATTCCTTCCAGAATAACAATCTCGCTGTGTTTTCTTCCATATCGCAGAAGTTCTTCCAGAAGAGGCAGCGCCTTTGTATTTTCTCCGTCTTTGACTTTGAGCATATCTCTTCGGATAACATCCTGCGAGATCAGCATTGTATTATTTCCGAACACTTGCTGTAATTCCTTTGCAATAGTTGTTTTTCCACTGCCGGAATTTCCTCTTAAAATGATTAATTTATTCGTCCGTAAGCAATCGCCCATTGTCATTCCATTCTCCATACATAATTCCCGCTTTCGTATTATCTAAAAGTTTCTGCAAACGGCTCTGAAATATTTCTTTTTCCTCAAACATTGTAATTTTATACACTTTTCGCTATCTGCAGCGCCAGAAACAGCTTGTCCAGATCGTGGTTAGCGGCAGATAATCCATTCGTTTCATAGTTTCCTTCGATCAGCACATCTCCCGCAACAAGAAAATCATACAGTTCAAATCCATAAAAATCACTGATCGCCTGAACGCCTGCGAGTTCCATTTCCACGGCAATGCATCCTTCTTCTTTTCGTTTTCTTACAAGATTTACCGTTTCCCGAAGCATACTGTCTGTCGTCCATACGCGCCCCTGAACGTATGGCAGTTTCCTTTCTTTGAAAAATTCCGCCAGTTTGTCCGTGTTTTTTATTTTTATGTAGTCCTGCGGTTCTGCAAAATAATAGGACAGTCCTTCTCCCCGGTATGCCTCCGTTGGGAGAATAAACTTTCCATCGGTTGCTTCTTTGTCCAGACTGCCGCACGAGCCAAACATGATAAAGACGGATGCTCCTGTTAAATGATTGACTTCGGCAATCGTTCCTGCTGCAAGAGCGGAACCAATTGGTGTCAGGTAGAAAGCAATCGTTTCTTCCTCATATGGCAGAGTCCAAACCGGTATATTTCCATTGCATGCTCTTACTTCTGCAATCTGTCGGCATGGGAATTTTTCAAGCATGTATTCATATATTACTTTTGAAAAAATTACCATACATTTTTTTACCAGATGCTGCTTCTCCCCATAAAAATTCTCCAGCTTTACAATCGGCTCGCTGTTGATATCATAAGAATCAATAATCATTCTGTTTCCTCCATAAATTTTATTTATCTTTACCAAAAAGTCCCATATCCACCACCCTTACTGCGCAGACATGAGACTTCCGTTTTTATTTTTGCATTACTTCAATAACACATTCATGTTTCTTCGTTTTTTTATTATAATTGATACCGGCAAGCATTCGAACCACAGAATCTTTCAGGCCATCCATATCCATTTGAATATAAATTTTTAAGGCCTCATACGTTTCCGTCTGGTTCCAATAGGTTCCGAATTTGTGGCGCAGCATGGCTTCTACCACAGATTTCGGGCTATACATGGAATAAATTTCATCTCCAGTCTGCCGATGCGCAATCAACTGATAACCATCGTACTACGTTTTTGCTTCTTCAAAACTCATCTCATATTTTTCACAGAGGGCAGATATCTCCTGCTCTGTGAAGCCAAAATATTCCGCCAGATCACCGGGATCTGTCATGGAATACTCGGTAAATATATTTAGTGCAGAATGAGAACCATTTTTGTTTGTGAACTTTTCTTTTTTCAGACTTTTTAGCAATACCTTTCGATTATATACATGCGTATTCCACAGTATTTCCATGCTTCTGAATTATTTTCATTAAATCATCAGCCTGCATCCAAACGGTTGCTGTATTATCATTTGGATGAACACCAATTTTATTTCCGACAAATTCCACGTCCATGAAGACTTGAACTCTGTGTTCGGCATCGTTTAGAATACCAAGCGGCGTAACGGCACCGGGTATCAGTTTCATAATATCAAATAATTCCTCCGCAGCTGCAAAAGAAAGTGCACGCAGACCACGTTGCCTGCGAAACGCTTTCAAATCTACTCGCTTGTTCCCTTTCATCGTTATCAAATAATAATTACGTTTTTTATCGTCGCGAACAAATAAATTTTTAGCGCCCCACTCTGGATACGGCAAATCAACAGCATCTGCTTCTTCCATATTGAAAACTGCCTTATGTTCCGTAATTTCATACGCTATATTTTGCCTTTTTAAATAATGATATATCTCTATCTTATCCATACTCTTTTATCTCTGTAAACTGAAATTGAAATATGCCCTTATTTTTCATACTTTTCAATCCGGCATTCATGTTCTTTTGTTTTTTCATTGTAGTTAATTCCCACCAGCAAAAGCTCCCCTGCATAGCATGCAACAGACTCCGGATATTTTCTGTCTCTGATCTGATCTAATGCTGCTCTGACGCTTTTGTCCCATTTCAGTTCCACAACAAGCGCCGGGTAATAATTCTGAAACTCCGGCTTTGGAATAAACACAAAGTCTGCAAATCCACGACCCGCGGGAAATTCGCGGATTGGTTTGAAATAGTATTGCATGGAACTCAAATAGGCAATGGACAGAACACTGCTGAGTGAGTTTTCATTGTTATACTGAATCACAGAAGTATATTCCCTGTGAATTTTTTCAATTTCTTTTGCTACTGCGTTTCCATTCATCTGAATTGTATCTTTCAGAAGCTGCTCTGATTCTTTTTGAAATACAATCAACTCATTCCATTTTTTCCTTTTCGTTGCCAGAATCAATTCCTGACGGATTTCCTCATTCGGAATAAAAGCAGTTCTAAATGTCCGGTCATAGGCCAGATATCCAAGGTGAATCAGATACGTCAGCACATCGTCTTTATTGGCGAAGCTAACGGTATCGTTCTGAAAAGAGGTAACATCAACCGGAACATGATCTCCTGAAAGCATTTCGATTACGGCACTTTTCAGGCCATCAAAATCCATATTGATCAGCGGAACAATCGCCTCATAGGATGCGGTTCCGGACCAGTAGCTCTGGAATTCGCCTTCGAGCATCAGGTTCACAACGGCATTTGGATTGTATACATGATATTTCCCAATCTGATAACCGTCGTACCATCGTTTGACTTCTTCAAACTTCTGACCATATACTTCACATAGTTTTTGAACTTCTGTTTCTGTAAAACCTACATATGGTGCAATCGGCCCGGCATACAGCATCGAATAATCTTTGAAATTGTTCAGCGCCGACTGTGTCTTTTCTTTTTTTACAGGCAAAATACCTGTCAGATATGCCAGTTGAATATATTTTGTCGGCTCCGTCCCTTTGAACATCGCCCGCAGAAAATTGATATATTCTTCCTGTGTTTTGAGATCCGCCGCCTCGTCACGAATCAGAACATCCCATTCGTCTATAATCACAATAAATTTTGTCCCGGATGCCGCGTTGATCCGCGACAGCGCCTCCGGCAGTGACCGGATTTCTTCTGGAAGTATATGGGGATAATATTCTTTTAACTCCGAAATCGTTTTTTCTGAGATATAAGAAACAATCCGCTCCGGTCCGCCTGCCGGTTCCATACACCATTGGATATCCCAGTGGAGCACATCATACTGATTCAGATGTTTTTCAAAATCCTTTGCCCTGCTGATTTCCAGCCCGGAAAACATTTCTTTCGAACTGCAGCCCTTGCTGTAATACGCGGTGAGCATATTTGCCGTAATTGATTTTCCAAACCGCCGCGGGCGGCTGTTGCAGATATATCCCTGCAGAGTGTTCATGACTTTATTCGTATAAGTCAGCAGTCCTGTTTTATCAACATAAATCTCAGAATTTAATGCAACCGCAAATGCTTCATTTCCCGGATTCAGATAACTTCCCATGCAAATCCCTCCCGTCAACATTTTATATGACTCATTATACTTGATCCCTCTGACTATCACAAGGACAGGATTTTCCCACGCAGCTTCCGGTTTTTCACTTTCGTCCTCCTGTGAGAATCCCATACAATTCCGGTCTTCTGTTTTTCAGTCCGCATTTTTCCCGCTTTCTGCATTTCCTGCATTTCGTTGATACTAAAATCAGACATGTTATTATCCTTCATCCTCGTAAATAATGATTTGAAAATATTGTAACTATTCAGAGCCATGCGAAATGGAAGAAAAATCGCGAATCATGTTTACATGAATGAGCTATTTTTCTGGAATTTCATATGGCGAGATGGGGCTCTGAATAGTTACAAAATATTATACCCTATAAATGCTTCAATGGTAAACTTTCATTTTGCCGCATAAAAAATGCGCACCGCAGTTTTCATCAAAATCATGAGTATGCGGCACGCAGTTTTTATTTTGCTTTTTTCTTCTCTCTTTTCACAAAAAGACAGACACATGCAACAACAAAAACAGCCGTTGCAGCGATCAGTACCGGCCATACCGGCAGTGGACAGACGCTTGCGCTGATCAGTTTCAGTCCCTGGTAAAGTGTGTATACACCGAAAATTGAAAAGATGACAAACGCCAGTGTATTCAGCAGCCCATCCGGTGTCTTGCTCTTTAAGAGATAGCCGACCAGCATTCCGAGAATATCCGCTGCGAACAGTCCGAGAGAACATCCGATCCATACAACGAATGCGGATCCCATACCTTCATTTGCACCAAAGGTGATTGCGGTAAGCTGTGTTTTGTCTCCGAGCTCTGCTACGAAGAACGTACAGAAAACGGCGAGCGGTGCGAACCGAATTTTGGATTTGCCGCCTTCTTCCTCTTCCTCGTCATCATCACCGGAAATGGTGGATGCTGCGAAGTAAAGAAATGCGAGTGCTGCAATCGTCTTAATCAGCCAGTCCGGAATGAATTCGCTGACGAGGCCGCCTGCGAGAACCGCCATTCCATTCAGTACCAGAATCGCGGCTGCGGTTCCCAGGATAATGTCTTTCAGCTTGTACTTCGAAGTAAGCGCAATCAGCATGAGCTGCGTCTTATCGCCCATCTCTGCGATGAACTCGGTAAGAAACACCTTTAGAAATAACACCATTTTCCATTCCCCTTATCTTATAATGATATAAATGGCATATGCGGCATAAAATGCGACCATACAGAAACCTTCGACTCTTCCGATTTTCTTTTTGGTTCCTGCAAAAATCCATACACATACCGTGAATACGATCAATACACACAAATCAATTATATTTTCCGTAATGATGGCCATCGGGCTGATTGCGGATGCAATGCCAAGTACCATAAGAATGTTGAAGATATTAGAACCGATCGCATTGCCAAGTGCCATATCAACTTCATTCTTTCTGGCAGCAACGATAGAAGTTACGAGTTCCGGAAGGGAAGTTCCGATGGAAACAATGGTCAGTCCGATCAGAGTCTGGCTCATTCCAAGATCGCCCGCGATTCTTGCTGCGGCATCTACGGTCACATCTCCGCCGACTGCAATGGCGACTGCTCCGCCGACGATGAACACGATACTCTTCGGAACGGAAAGCAGCTTGATATCCTCGTCGGAACCGCCTTCAATTTCGACTTTTTTTCCTTCGCGGTTTGCCTTTAAGGCAATCTGAACCATGTAGACAATGTAACCTGCAAAGAATCCAATTAAGATCACACCGTCCAGGTGACCGAGCATCATACCGGATTTATCGCCGAGTCCGCTGATTCCTAAAACCATTAAAAGTCCGGCGCAGATCAGGGACAGCGGGATGTCTCTTTTGATGGTTTCCTTTGCGACTTCTACGGTAGTCAGTACGGCACAGACACCGATGACAACCATCAGGTTAAAGATATTGGAACCGATGACATTACTGACGGCAAGCTCGTTGTTGCCGGTAAGTGAAGCTGATACACTGACCGCGGTCTCCGGAAGTGATGTTCCCATGGCAACAATGGTCAGTCCGATGATGATCGACGGAACATGCAGTCTCTTTGCCGCGCTTGAGCTTCCTTCTACGAAAAAGTCCGCACCTTTGATCAGCAGGACAAAACCGATGACGAGACAGACAAGCACAAGAGCAAACGGGGCGTTGTTGATGAAATTTTCCATGTTTTCCTCCTTTGTTTTCCATAATCGTATCATTAGCAGAAGCGGGGGTTCCTACTCATTACCCGCGTAAAAAAAGACCCATGTATATCAATAAACGGCCAGCTTTTTTGCAGGCTGTTCATTGATATACATGAGTCTCATTATTTAAGATTTGCCAGATTATACTCTTTTTTTATAATCAGAATGTTGACAAATCACACATTCGTGCTAACTACTCCCTCATGGAATATTACATTACTTGATAAATACTATCAAATGTCTTCAGGGTTGTCAACAAAATTTGACTTTTTTATCCGAAAGATTTCAGCCCCGCTTACGAATGCATACCAGTCATGGGTGCAGAATACTTTACAAAATATAACAAACCGAATATCCTAAAACGAGAAAAACTTCATTTTCATGATAGTCCATTTTTAAACTGATCTATCTTTTCTATGGTACTCACCTCTCTATTCGTCCTGTGTTTCCATCTCTTCGAGTTCCAGTTCCGTTTCCATCATGCGCTCCAGCAGGGATTCCTGTGCCTGATTTTCTTCGTCTATTTTCGTCTGAAGCTCCATCAGCCGTTCGTAATTTGCGGAAAGTTCCGGGTCCATCATTTCCAGTTGAAGTTCTGACATTCTGCTCTCACTCTCCGCAAGCTGCTCCTCGTATTTTTCGAGCTGCCGTTTTAAGCGGGACAGAATTTTTCCCGGGTTATAATATTTCTTTTTGTCAAACACATCATCCAGTGTCGGAACGTCGGCCGGTTTTCGTACAGCTCCTCCCGCATTTCCCGTTTCTCTGCCCGGCGTCTGCCGTTTGATTTCTTCGAGATACTGTGCATAATTCATTCCGTAAAATTGTACGTCGCTCTCGCCGAACTCCAGAATGCCGGTTGCCACCTGGTTGATGAAATAACGGTCGTGCGATACGAACAGAACGGTTCCCTCGTAGCTGGTCAGCATTTTTTCCAGCGCTTCTTTTCCCGCCAGATCCATGTGATTCGTCGGCTCGTCCAGGATCAGGAAATTCGGTTTCGTATAGAAAATCCGGCAGAGCTCCAGCCTCACTTTTTCACCGCCGGAGAGCTGCCCCATTTTCTTTTCGACATCCTCACCGGAAAACAGAAAGGCTCCCAGTGCACTTCGGACATCGTTGCGAAGCAGGTTCGGATAAAGACTCCAGAAATAGTCGAGCACCGTCTGCTCCGGGTCGAATTTCTGGTTGACTGCTTTGTGCTGATCAAAGTACGCAAAATCCACGCGGTTTCCAAATTGATAACTTCCGCCCAGTGGATTGATTTCGCCCACAACGGTTTTCAGAAGCGTCGATTTTCCTTTTCCGTTTTCTCCGATGATCACAATCCGTTCTGCTTTTTTGATGACGGCCGAAACCTCGCTCAGGACGGTATCGTATCCGATTTTCAGTTTCTTCATCGTGAGCACATCCGTATAGCTTTCGCGTACCGGATGGAATAAGGCGTGGAATGTCCTCGTGTCAAACCGCCGCGGTTTCTCAATTTTTACCATGTGCTCGATCGCCATTCGTTTCGAACGGGTGGCCGCAACTTTTGTCGGTGTATTTTTCCATTTTTCAATCCACGCCGTCAGACGCTCGATTTCCTTCTGCTGCGCTTCATAGTCTTTTTCCTGTTTGATCTGTGCTTCTTCTTTTTGTTTCACAAATGCCGAATAATTTCCCGGATACCGTTTGATGTCACCGTATTCGATTTCATACGTCACATCAATCACGCGGTCCAGAAACATGCGGTCATGTGATACAATGATAACGGCATTTTCGTAGCTTTTCAGATAATTTTCCAACCACTCCACTGCAGCGATGTCGAGGTGGTTGGTCGGCTCGTCCAGAAGCAGGATGTCCGGGCGCTGTAAGAGGAGCTGAATTAGGGCAATTTTTGTCTGCTGTCCGCCCGAAAATTCACCGATCGGTTTTTCCAGATCTTCGAGCGCAAAACCAAATTTCTGGAACATCGTTTCCATATCTTTTTTCCAGCTGTACCCGTGCAGACTCTCGATTCTCCGCTCCAGAAAATCGTACTCCGCCAGCAGCTTTTTGTGATCTTCCGTCTCGGCGAGCAGCTTTTCGATTTCCTTTTTTCGTGCCTCGCACGCAAAGACTTCTGAGAAAGCCTTCTCCAGCTCCTCTTTTACCGGCACATCTCCATCGGTAAAATTAATCTGGCGCAGAAAACCGATGTTCTGTTTTCCGCTCATTGTAATCCCGCAGGTCTCGTCGCTGTCCAGATTACTCATCTCAATATCCCCAGCAATCAGCCGCAGCAGCGTCGTTTTTCCACAGCCGTTTCTACCGACAATTGCAATTTTTTCTGTATCGTGAATTTCGAAATTCACACTGTTTAAAATCGTATCCGCGCCAAACTGTACTTTTGCATTTCTGATCTGATATCTCATGTTTTATACCTTTTCTGTTGTGTGAAC
>NZ_QUKM01000012.1:0-21406 GCF_003481245.1 Blautia sp. TF10-30 | reverse complement strand
TGTGTGAACCTCACAGTCGGTATTTTCACGGAGTCTGACATGTCGAAAATAGTTCGACTGTGACTTACCTCATGTCAGTGGAGGATACCGATTTCTCTCCGCCCGCCACTGCTGTTATGTTTCTTTTAACAATTCATCCCACCGCTTTAGAAGCGGGGGACTTCTTGTCTACTGATGTTAAAATTCTGCTTCCATTATACCGTCTCCGCCCTTCGTTCTCAATGCCAAAAATTTTTCGAATCAAATTTGGTACGCCTGCGGCATAAAAATATCTCTGTTTTACTGATTTGCTCCAGTAAAACAGAGATATTTAACTTCCTATATATTCCGAAAGTCCCTTACGCAAAAATACTACTCATGAGTAGTATATAATATTCTTCTCTTTTTTTCAATGCTGTCTCTTAACAGATTTTCCCAACCAGCACTACAATCCCAGCTGTCACAAGTGCAATGATCAGATACAGAATCGTCGCCAGGCCTCGTTTTGTCAGCACGGTTTTCCATGGTTTTATGTACGGAATCCCTTCCATTCCTTTGATCTCCCATATTTTACTGTGTCCAACCCACACCCGGTCAAGCATAATTCCGTCGAACCAGTTCATCACCACAAGGAAGAGGTAGGATTGGAGATATGCCGTCTTGAAATCGGTGACTTTATTCCAGACAAAAATGATCGCGATCAGCACCACGAACAAAATGATGCAAAATGGAATCATAACCTGCTTTCCTTTTTTCATGACCGCATCTTTGTCGATCAGTCCACGTTTATCGGCTTCTTCTATATATTCCTTTGGGTAAAAATAAACACAGTTCATTCCATCATTTCTTACCAGACACTTTACCATCAGAATAAACAGAAGACAGTATAATATGTTTTGCAACAACAGCATCTCACATTCCTCCTCAGACTACCGTTTATGTTTCTTATAGCTTCATGTTAGTTCAGGCTAATCACATTGTCAAGAGGACTTGCTGTTTTTACATTAACACTGCCGCAATGGATAAATCATAATCGTTTATAAAGCAAAAAAAGAAACGAGCAAGTCCTGTCAGGCATAAACCTTACCCAGTGAAAACCCATTTCTTTTTTAGACAATGTCAAAGATACCATACTTCTTTCTCCCATCGAACTTTCTTTACACTCGTCCCTCATTTATTTTACAATTTCTATTTCAGATTGCAAAACTCATCCGCCGTCAGCTCATAGTCGACAGAAGATTCCATTTCCCCCAGCTGATTTTTCCAGGAATTGTAATGGACTGCGGTTTTGCGGAAGCCGAGTTTTTCGTAGACATGCTGTGCTCTTGTGTTTTTGAGGTTGGTATCAAGAAAAATAACGTTGGCTCCCATGCGGAACAATTCTTCTATGAGCATGCTCAGTACAACTCTTCCAATGCCTTTTTCCTGGTAATCGGATTCGCAGATTTTGATTCCGATTTCATATCGATGATTTTCGAATACATAGAAACTCATTTCGCCGATTCGCACATCGTTGTATTCTATGATGAGTCTTCGTCTTGTTTCATCGCTGTCGTCGGCAATCTGTTTTTCAATTTCCGCTGCGCTTGTCCCAAGCCCGTTTGGAAATCCGGCGTGGGCCATGACGGTTCCATCGTTCCACCAGACGGCTAATTGTTCACAATCTTTCTTTTCGGCATTTCTAATGCACAGCTGATTGTATTTTATGTTCATTTCTTCTCTCTTTCTCTGCAATCACTTACAGCTTAGACTCATACCATTCCTCCGCCGTTTTCTCAAATCCGACCGACTGGAACATGCGCTGGCTTTGTCCATTAAAAGAATAAATATTGGCTTTTACCCGCTCCATTCCCTTTTCTCTTGCAAGCTTCAGCATCTCCAGAACGCACCGTCTTCCGATATGCTGATTCTGGTATTCTTTACAGACAACGACAGCGATTTCACTATTCTCTCTCAGCGAAACATCTCCCACCAGCACGCCCTTATATTCTATATAATAGCAGTCACCGTGCGCGGTAAGATAATCATACATCCGATGCAACAGCTCCACATCATACGGCTCCTCCCGGTTGTCCACCTGCTTACACACGTCCAGATCCTGATACCACGGAAGAGAGGCCTCGTCATTCCTGTAATATGGGATCAGCCGGAGTTCATTGTCTATGATTCGTTCGGTCATTTTGGTTTGGCTCCTTGTTTTTTGATCTTAAAGTGCTGCAATTTCCTCTGTAATTTCACAGACACTCTTATTACTCGTATCAATTTTTACCGTATCAAGTACCTGATACATCTGAATTCGTGCAATGCTTTTGTCCATAATCTCTTCCGTACGAATCTTATTTGCGATGTCGGATAATAACCGCTTCCGCAAATTTGCTTCATCCACAATCAGCGAAATTTTAATCACTCTGCATTCTTCCGTGTCCAGCTTACTGACGATTTCATCAACAATACTCTGCTCATGCATCACCCAGCAGAAAATAACGTTTTCATAAGCGCTGCAGTGCAGAAAGTTATTCAGCAGATAACAGATGTTGTCCATCACCATCGCTTTCGTCTCATCCGTCACCTGAAACGGATCGGCATCCCAGCACCAGTCTCCGTCAAGAAAAACGCTGTTCGTCAGCTCTTTTTTCAGTTGCTGGCTTACTGTCGTTTTGCCAACGCCCATCGTTCCGCCGATCAAATATAATGTTTTCATTTTTCTCTCCCCATAACACGAATATCCGAAAAAATATCGTTTTCAAAAAGGATTTCAAATCCATCTGCCGGCCGAAATCTGCCATTCAGGATTTCTTTTCCATGGAAAGATATTTTTCTTACTTTGTTTTCCGCATCTTTCACTTCAATTTCACAGTAAGAAAGCAAATATGCACAGATCGCCGTCGCATGAGAAACCACGAGTGCCGTTTCACCCTCTTCCATCTGGCAGACAATGGAATCTATCGCTGCTTTCATTCGGACCTTCACCTGATTTAATGATTCCCCGCCCAGATTGCGAAAATCGTGATCTTCATACTGTTTCAGCCAGAAATCCTCCCTGGCATCCCCGATCGTTCTTTCATGCAGCTCCTTCACAATGACCGGGTGATCTGCGATGAATTCAGCCGTTTCCATTGCTCTCCGATAAGGTGAAGAAAAGCATCTGTCCACATTTGAAAATATATTTCTTTTTGATACAGCAAGTGCTTTTCCCTTTTCCGATAAAGGAATCCTTTCATTCGGCATATCTCCTTTTTCCGGGATAGAATGCCGCATTAAAAATATCTTTTTCATTTTTATCTCCTTCGACAGAATATTTTATTCGGTTATCATTGACTCGGTTGTAACCGAGTAAAATAATACATCTGCTCGAAAAGTGATTTGGCTTATTTCTCTTTCCGAAATGTAATCACAAACGCCCCCTTGATCTGCATGGAGGTCGCCATATAATCGTATGTGACGAGTTCCCATCCTTCGGCGGCTCTTTCGTTGATGCGTTTGTCCAGAATTGCAAGGTCGGCTGCATCGGCTTTGTCTGAGAACCATTTTGTTCCTACGGTTAAAAGTTCCACGAGTTTATCCATCAGCTGCGCTCTCTCCTGCACTTCCTGTATTCTGATCTCACTCATCTTCCTTCCACAGCTTTCCTTCCTTATAATGCTTCCTGCAGAGCGCCACATAACTCTCATTCGATCCAAGGAAAATCTGCGCACCTTCCCGCACGATTTTTCCGTTTGCATATCTCGTATTGCACTGTGCACGTTTTCCGCACCAACAGACCGTCGGAACTTCCTCGATGACGTCGGCGATCTCCATCAGCCGCATGGATCCCGGAAACAGACGGGTCCGGAAGTCGGCACGCAGGCCGTAGCAGAGTACCGGGATCTCGTAAAAATCTACGATATCCGAAAGCGTATCAACCTCCTCCGGTGAAAGGAACTGCGCTTCGTCGATCAGGATCGCGTCCACTTTCTTTCCATGATACCGGTATTCCCCGCTGTCCGCACTCCATGTCTCCGAAATTTCTTTTAAAAACTCATCCACATACTCCGCCGGTGCTTCCAGCCCGATGCGGGATTTGATCTCATGCTCTCCGTCGCGGTTGTCCGTCCGCGGTTTCAGCAGAACAGCATACTGTCCACGCTCCTCATAATTATAGCGAACCATCAAAATATTAGCAGATTTCGAACTGCCCATCGCGCCGTAGCGGAAATATAATTTTGCCATTGTTTTTCGTCCTTTTGTCTTTTCTTATTCTTTCAGTTCTTTCCGTAAAAACGGCTCCTCATCAAGCTCTGCGTTTTCAAAGCTGTGATAAAATTTATCTGCATTTGGATTTGTCGCCCGAATCAGATAATATTGGTTAATCCCATGTTTCCTGCAGTCTTTTTCCATCTCCTGAAACAGCCCCTGCGCAACGCCTTTATGTCTGGCTTCCGGCAGCACATAAACCCAGTCCACATACGCCATCCGGTAACCGTCCTGCATACATCCGTAAAAATGATACTCAATTCGCCCAAGAACCTGATCATTCTCCATAGCAAGAATGGATATTGTATTCTGATAGAAGGGATCTTTTACTCTTCTTCGCAGCCCTTCCCGATCCACCGCTTCCACATGCATCATCTCCGGCTCTGCCCCCATTTCTTTTCTATAACAGAAAACTACCGACAAACCTGCTTTTATCGATAGTTTCTTCAATTTTTATTATAACCGATCCCGCTCTGTTTTCCAATTAAAAAGGCAGAAGAAATGAAACCTTTTATCCCGTTTCCATTTCCTCTGCCTTTCTTACATTTCTTTCCTCTTCTGATTCCTCTTCTTCCGCAGGTTCTCTTTCTTCTGCCGGATTTCCCCCGCCTCCTGTTCGCTGCTGATGCGGATGGTTTTCACGACGAAGAGTTTTCCTTCGTCCGAATGTTTCATGCGGGCTTTGCCTTTCAAATATCCGTGCTCCGGGCACCAGGCTACGCAGTAGTAGTTTTTCCCGCCGGCCGAAAACCAGCGTAAGCGTTTTCTTGCCGTTTTCCCGCAGATGCAGCAGTGCGTGCTGCAGACCTCGCGGTCGTGCATGGCTTCTTCTTTTGTGTCGAATTCGCGGGAGATGAATTTCGTGTAGCCATTATAGACGGCGTGGATCTCCTCTTTTTTCGATTTCGGGTTCTGATATACGTCGATCGAGTCGTACGCCAGCACAACATCCATATCGATGCGCGCAAAAATGTCGGCCGTATATTTTGCATCCGAAAGCGCCTGATGAAAATGCTCGTCCTTCGGGAGATGGAGGAAGTCGGCGGCGTACTCGAGCGCCCGGCGGCTCTTCATCGTTTCGTACTGGATCGCGAACAGTTTCTGTACATCGTAAAAATGAATCGGCCCGCGGATCAGCGACAGGAGGTTATAAAATTTCATGTTCCGCTGGAGCTCCGTCAGGTCTCCCGGTCCCCAGGTGCCGAACATGCACGCACCGCCGGAGAATGCAAAAAATTCCTGCACGGCCTGCGCAAATGGGATTCCGTTCTGCAGATCCTCTTCTGTCAGTCCGACGACCTCGCGCGTCCGGTGATGGAGATGCTGGTAGACCACCGGTTTTACAATCCGGTGAAACGTTCCCACCACATTCCGCTCACCATCCATCTTCACCGCGCCGATCTCAATAATCTCAAACGGCAGCTTCGGGTTCTCTTTTCCTTTTCCATAGGGACACTGGTTCCATTCCAGGTCAAAAATCACATAGTCCATTGTATTGTCAATCCTTCATTCTGTGTCGTCTGTCCCTATTATAAATGATTTTGATATAATGAGCAACTATCTGGCAATTCCATTCTCCGCCCATTCTGGCAATTTTCTTCCTATGCATTACATTTCCCATTCATTTCATCCCGTTCTCTTTCAAACTTAACGCTTCTTTTATTGAAATCCCAGGGTAAATCCGATATAATATTTTTAACTCCGGTCTTCGTTTTTACTCAAAAAAATCACCTGAAAAAGCCGGAAATATTACGAATTTAGATGAGCATCCGATATGAAAACAAAATTAACGCAAAAACAGATTCGATTTCAGGCGCTTCTGCTGTTTTTTATTACATTTTTTCTTGTCGAGCTCTGCGCCGTTTTTCTGTATCAGAATCAGTTAAAGGAAGCAAAGCTGAAAGCTGACTATACCGCACAGACGACCATCGGCCGCGTGAAATCACAGTTAAACCATTATCTTGCCGAATCCAATCTGATGAAACACATGATTGAAGCCGGTTATACCGTCGATGACGAAGAGTTTTCCGTCCTCTCCTCGCTGATGCAGGACGACCAGAATGTCATCAAAGCACATGAGCTTGCAAAGGACGGCATTGTCACACTGATTTATCCGATGAGCGGAAACGAAGCCGCACTCGGACTTAACATGCTCGAGCATCCTGCCCGGAAACAGGAGGCACGCCTTGCCAAAGAGAGCGGCGAATACACGATTGCAGGACCGTTTGAGCTGCAGCAGGGCGACATCGGAGCACTGCTTTTTGACCCGATTTATACCACCGATGCCAACGGTGACCAGACCTTCTGGGGCTTTTCGATTCTCGTTCTCGACTGGGAATCGTTTCTGAACGAAATTGAACTGGATACACTGGAAGAAGCCGGCTACACCTACGAACTCTGGAAAATTTCTCCGGCCACCGGCGAACACGTTTCCATCGCACACTCCGGCAATTCCCGGCGTTCCGATGCCATAGAAGTTCTCTGCACCGTGCCGAACGACACCTGGCATTTTGAAATTGTACCGAAAAACGGCTGGCTCAGTCCGCTGCAGGTTTTTGTTTCCTTTGCACTCGGGCTCATCCTTTCCCTGCTTACCTCTATTGGTTTTCTGCAGTTCCAGATGCGCCGCTATAAAGATGAGATTCACGCAGCAGAACTGGAAAAAGCCGTACAGGAAGCGCAGTCTGCCAACGAAGCAAAAACACGTTTTCTGTTCAACATGAGCCACGACATCCGAACCCCGATGAATGCCATCATCGGTTTCTCGGATCTGCTGGAAAAACACATCGACGAAAAGGACCGCGCGGTCGACTACATTGCAAAAATCAAGTCCTCCAGCAGTTTTCTGCTCTCCCTGATCAACTACGTGCTTGAGATGGCGCGCATTGAGAGCGGTAAGGCCTCGCTGAAAATTGAGCTCGGCAGCTACAGTGAGCTGATCAATTCCCTGAATGCAGTGTTTGAGCCTTCGTTAAAAAGCAAAAATCTTTCCTATCTCTGTTATAACACGGTGGAACACGATGCCATCCTCTGCGACCGGACAAAAATACGGGAGATTCTGCTGAATATCATCAGCAACTCCATCAAGTATACGCCGGAGGGCGGAAAAATTTCCGTAAAAATCGAAGAGACACCGGCACCAAGGAAGGGCTTTGCCTCCTACCGCATCACCGTGAAGGACAACGGCATCGGCATGAGCAAAGAGTATCTGCCGCATATTTTTGAAGAATTTACAAGAGAACATTCCTCCACCGAAAGCCACATCACCGGAACCGGCCTCGGCCTTCCGATCGTCAAATCCCTCGTGAATCTGATGGGCGGAACGATCGATGTGGAAAGCGAACTCGGTGCCGGAACAATAACTACGGTCTGCCTCACGTTTGGACTTCCGACCGAAGAACAGCTTGCGGCTCACCAGCATAAAGACGAGATTCTCGAGCAGTCCCTGCAGACGCTTTCCGAAAAACGCGTGCTGCTTGCCGAGGATAATGACCTGAATGCAGAAATTGTACTCACCGTTCTGGAAGAAAACGGCATTCACGCCGAGCACGTAAAAGACGGCGCCCTCTGCTTAAAAGCAGTCCAGAACGCACCAGAAGATTATTACAATGTTATTCTGATGGATATTCAGATGCCGAACATGAACGGCTATCAGGCCGCAGAAGCGATCCGTGCACTCCCGGGAAAACGCGGGGAAATCCCGATTGTCGCCATGACGGCAAACGCGTTTGAAGAGGACCGCCGAAAAGCACTGGAATCCGGCATGAACGCCCATATCGCGAAACCCGTTGACGTTTCGGTTCTTCTCGAAACACTTTCCAGGTTTTCATGACCTTTACAGATCCCGATGCGCCGCAGCGGACGCTTTTATTTCTCGTTTTTCAGCAGCTCCAGGTTTTTGGAGATCAGCTCGCATCTCTGTTTTACGCAGTCCGGGGATCTGTGCGGATCCTGCGGTGTGTTGAACAGATAGTCCTCGAGTTTGTCGATTGTGGTGGTTGCTACATGCATTCTTGTATCGCAGGATGCATAGTAGATGTAAACCTCTCCGTTCTCACGCGCAATCGCGCCGTTTGTAAATACAACGTTGGAAACGTCTCCGACTCTCTCTTTTCCAAGCGGAACCAGGAATACACCGGACGGCTCTGCAATGACTTTGGACGGATCGTTCAGATCGGTACCGAAGACATACAGAACGTAGCGAAGGCCTGCTGCTGTATTTCTTACACCGTGTGCAATGTTGATCCAGCATTTCTTACCGCGGATCGGCACTGCTCCGGCACCGTTTTTGGACTCGGTCAGGGTATGATAAATACGTTTGCTGATGATCTTCTCCTCATCGATGACAGCGTGTGTGATATCATCGCAGAGTCCGAAGCCGATTCCTCCGCCGCTTCCGGTCTCAATGAAACCATCCATCGGACGGGTGTAGAAGGCATATTTTCCGTCTACGAACTCCGGATGCAGAACAACGTTTCTCTGCTGCGGAGAACGTAAGGTTTTCAGGTTGTCCAGACGCTCCCAGGTCTTCAGGTCTTTCGTTCTTACGATACCAGCCTCAGCAACAGCCGCGGACAGATCCGGATCGTTTTTGTCCTTGCTCTCAGAGCAGAACACTCCGTAAATCCAGCCGTCCTCGTGCTGGGTCAGACGCATGTCATAAACGTTGGTTTCCTCTGCGCAGGTATCCGGCAGCACAACCGGGTAATCCCAGAAATGGAAGCCGTCGATACCAGTATCACTCTCTGCAACAGCAAAGAAAGATTTTCTGTCATTGCCCTCCACGCGGACAACGAGATAATACTTTCCATTCAGATAAATCGCGCCGGAGTTCATCACAGCGTTGATGCCGAGACGCTCCATAAAGTACGGATTCGTCTCCTCATCCAGATCATATCTCCAGTGAACAGGAGCGAACTCTCTTGTCAGCACCGGATACTCATAGCGGTCATAAATACCGTTGTAAAAATCTGCTTTTGTGTTCTTTCTTGCCACAAGGCGGTCTACCTTGGCTTTTTCCACATAATACTGTTTATTCAGCATCTTTTAACCTCCCAATTACTTCCATACACATACGTCCATTGTGATACGGGCATTTCCACGGTTCTACAATCGGCTCATGAATCGGGCTTCCGTCTGCATTCACGCACCAGAACCACTCAGACCCCTCTCGTTTGTCGATCACATATTCCTTGATGTAGCCCCAGATGTCTTTTGCCGCATCGAGATACTTTGTTTCCTCCGGTTTTTTCTGCCATGCATTTAAAAATCCAACGACTGCTTCTGCCTGTACCCACCAGACTCTTGTGGTATCATCCACACCGCGCTCGCACTCATTCATCAGCGAATGATTTTTGTATGCCGTGTTGTAGATATTTTCCGCAATCTCTCCGGTGATCGGCAGCAGTTTTTCCCGGTAAGCCGGATCGCCGAGCACTTCTGTACCCCGGTCGATCAACCAGGAAGTCTCGATATCATGGCCATAAGAATACAGATCAATCAGCGTATTCCATGTCCGGTCGAAAAATACTTCCTGACGGCCTTTTTCTTTGTTGTATACTTTATCCGCGAAGAGATCCATCATAAAGCGGAGACGGTCACCGGTAAACGGATCCTTTGTCACGCGGTACAGCTCGGTATATGCTTCGAAAACATGCAGCAGCGTATTCATGGTCTTCTCTGCCATGACGCCGTTCTCCGAGAGCTTTTCATTGCTCTCCGGCTTGAAATCGCGGGTAAATGCCTCGAGATAACCGTGCTCGTCGGTGCAGTGTGTCTCGATGATCTGCTGCAGCGATTTTGCCAGCTCCAGCGCCTCGGTGTCGCCCGTCGCATCAAAATACGTAGACAGCGCATAAATTGCAAATGCCTGATTGTACGTATGCTTTGTCGTATCGAGCGGTTTTCCGTCGTAGGTGACAGACCAGAACACGCCACCGTACTCGCGGTCCACACACGCCTGTTTCATAAAGCGGTACGCATGCTCCGCATCGGCGCGCAGCTTCTCGTCCTTTAAGGTCAGGTACGCATTCGAGAAAAACCAGAGAATTCTGCTGTTTAAGATGCAGCCCTTCTCATACGTTTTCTGCACGTTCAGATCAAAGTCCTGATAGCCGTAAAATCCGCCGTATTCCTCATCTCTTAAGCCCTCCCAGAACGGAACGATCCGTCCAGTAAGCTCCTGCTTTACTTCCTTTGCCAAAGACTGCATCTTTTCTTTCCTTCTTTCTTATCTTCTTCCAATTTCGGTGTCAGACTCGCGTACGACACTGTTTTTCTTGATATAATCTACAATCAGATCTACGGTTGTGAATGCCAGTCCTACATACGTATCGGCTGCGCCGTAGTAGATCGCGATCTTTCCGGTCTCTGCATCGTGAATGGTTGCGCACGGGAAGGTTACGTTCGGAACGAAGCCTCTCTCCTCATACCACTCTTCCGGTGTCAGAAGGAAGTTCTGGCAGCGGTATTTTACGATGGACGGATTCTCTTTGTCGAGGATTGCGCCGCCGATGCTGTATACATAGCCATTGCAGGTGCCGCTTACACCGTGGTAGAACAGCAGCCATCCTTCGTTGGTCTCAATCGGAGCTGCGCCGCCGCCGATCTTTAAGGACTCCCACCACTCCGGGCTCTTGCTCATGACGTGGCGGTGTTTGCCCCAGTACAGCATATCCGGGCTCTCGGACAGGAAGATGTCACCGAACGGTGTGTGGCCGCTGTCGCTTGGACGGGACAGCATCACGAAGTTGCCGTTGATTTTTCTCGGGAAGAGAACGGCATTTCTGTTGAATGGAAGGAATGGATTCTCCACACGTACGAAGGTTTCAAAATCTTTTGTTTTTGCCATTCCGATGGCTGCACCGTAGAAGTCCTGGCACCAGATGATGTAGTAGGTATCTTCTACTTTTACAAGACGCGGGTCATATGCGTAAACCGGCATGAACGGTTTGCCTTCTTCGTCAACGAACTGGATTTTGTTCTCATCGAAATTCCAGTGGATCGCATCTTTGCTTCTTCCAAGGTAGATGTACGGGATTCCGTTTGTCTGCTCACCACGGAATACTCCGATGAACTCGTCGCCGTACGGCATAACGGCGCTGTTGAAGATTCTTGCTACTTCCTTCACCGGATTTCTTCCGATGATCGGATTCTCGCTGTATCTCCACACCGGTGCACCGGAAAACTCAGCCGGGCCTTCCTGCCATGGCATATTTTTGACAGCATCTCCAATAATTTTAACTTCGCTCATTTTTTGAAACCTCCATGAAAAATATTGTTTGTTTATGAGTTGTACTTTGTTTTTTTAAGTTTCTGTTAGTGGACAGAATCTTGTTTTTTAATTCTTTTTTCTCCGAACCGCCGTGTTTTATCACCCTCACGCCCAGTCCTTTAGCTTAATTTTAACATAGATGATTAATTTTTCAACTGGAAATCACTTAAAAAAATAAGTTCCGTTAGATACTGTCAATTTTTAAGTGACTTTGTTGTGTAATATGTACAAAAACGGGGCATTTCAAAATGCCCCGTTTCTTAATTTATAATTCAGTTATAAAAATCAAAGCTTTACGCTCTCTTTCGGCACCAGCTGTCCGGAGACAATTTCCATATTTTTGCCGGATGCCGCGCCGCGGATCTGCTTCAGCGCTTTTTCGAGCGCTACTTTTACCATCGCCTTCGTATTGATCTCATACGAAGTGATCTTGAGATCCGGGAAACCCGGATACAGGTAATTGTCGAAGCCGACAACGGAAACATCCTCCGGCACGGAGATGCCGCGTTTTTCCAGCTCGAGCATCAGAAGGCCGGCGGTCAGGTCGCAGTTGCAGACGAACGCTTCCGGCATCTGTTCCGGGAGATGAATTTCGATCTGGCCCCGCTCATCACGGTCCTCCAGAATCCATTCCGCCGGTGTCACATCGCGGTGTTCCAGAACAGCCTTGGAAAAACCGCAGTACCGATCCATGATACTGCTGGAAAAATGAATCGAACCGACAAAAGCCAGCTTGGTAAGGCCATGCTCATACAGGTATTCCGTCATCAGATACATTCCGTGAAAGTTATCTGCGATCACGGCATCTTTTGCCAGCTCATTGTCGTAGAAATCCAGAAATACGATCGGAAGATCCACGTTTTTCTTCAGATAGTGGATGTAATCGCGGCTCGTGTCTCCCATAAGGATCAGCGCATCGACGGTCTGCTCCTTGGCGATGCACGGCACGATCATCTCATCTTCCATCTCCTGTTTCAGGATCTCCACGGTCACCATACAGCTCTTTTCCGTCGCCGCCAGTGCCATCTCCTGATACATTTTCCAGTAAAATGTCGTATACTCTGCCAGATACCGTTCCGGAATCACCACTCCGATGCAGCGCAGGCTTTTTCCCTGTGTATTTCTCGCTCCGCTTCCCGGCTGGCGGTACCCCATTTCCTTTGCAATTTCCAGAATCCGGGCGCGCATCTCATCGCTGACCCCTTTCTGTCCTGTAATCGCGTTATGCACGGTGACGGCGCTGACGCCCGCCACCTTTGCAATATCTGCCAATCTTACTTTTGCCATATCCGTTGCTCCTTAGTCTACTGCAACAAAGTGATACAGTCTGCTGACGAAATCACCCCAGAAATCTTTCATCCGGAAACCGGCATTCATCAGCATCTCGCCGCTGTAAACCTCATCGGTTCCCTCCAGACGATATTTTTTCGCCGGATCAAAGCCGCGCAGGCGAACCTTGCGGGACGGCATATTTGCCTGTGCCAGCACCTGTACGTAGGTCACAAGCACTTCGCTTTTATCCTCCGATGCTACTGCCCAGCAGTCGGATCTGTGGTTTTCACGGCTGGAAAGAATACGGTAATACTCTCCCTCGCGGATCAGTTCATGATATTTGTGATACATTGCGGTCTGCTCCGGAATCAGCTTTCTCTCTTCTTCCGGCAGTTTTGTGATATCAAGCTCATAGCCGAACGTTCCGGCCAGTGCCACATGGCCTCTCGTTGTAAACGGAGTTACACGGCCAACCGTGTGGTTCGGGCATACGCTGACGTGTGCACCCATTGAGCAGAGCGGGTAAATGAGGGCTGTTCCCTCCTGGATTTCCAGACGCTCAATCGCATCGGTGTCGTCGGAGCACCAGATCTGCGGGCTGTAGTAAAGCATTCCAGGATCGAAACGTGCACCGCCGCCGGAGCAGTTCTCCAGAAGCAGATCCGGGAACTCCTGTATCAGACGCTCCTGCATCGCATACATACCGAGCACGTAGCGGTGGAACAGCTCCTGCTGGGAATCTTTGTCCAGGTAGGTGCTTCCCAGGTCGCTTAACTGACGGTTCATATCCCATTTCACGTATTTGATGTTTGCACTGCGCAGGATTTTTGCCACACATTCATACGCATAATCCTGCACTTCCGGGCGGGAGAGATCCAGCACGTACTGGCAGCGGATCTCAGTCGCTTCTCTTCCCGGAATCTGAATCGCCCATTCCGGGTGCTCTCTGTAGAGATCAGAGTCCGGGGAGATCATCTCCGGCTCGAACCAGATACCGAATGCAAGACCGATTTCATTCACTTTGTCAACCAGATTTTTCAGGCCGCCTTTGATCTTCTCTTCGTTGACAACCCAGTCACCGAGGGAAGAATCGTCTTTATTTCGTTTTCCGAACCAGCCGTCATCCATAACAAGCATCTCGATGCCGTCTTTTTTTGCCTCTCTTGCGATATCGAGGAGTTTATCGGTATCAAAATCAAAGTAAGTTGCTTCCCAGTTGTTAATCAGAATCGGGCGTTTTTTGTGGTTGTACGGGCTGCGGATCATATGTCTGCGATAAAATGCATGGTAGGAACGCGTCATTTTGCCAAGTCCCTCGGCAGAGTAGACCATAACAACCTCCGGCGCCTGGAATTCATCGCCGGCTTTTAAATTCCAGCAGAACTCCTCCTGGTTGATACCCATGACCATGCGAACGGTATCAAACTGGCATCTTTCCACCTGACCGATGAAGTTTCCGGAATATACGAAATGCATTGCGTAAACCTCGCCGCGCTCCTGATCCGTTCCCGGTGTTACCATTGCCACGAACGGATGCTCCTGATGGCTGGACTCGCCTCTTCCGGAGGAAACGAGCTGTTTTCCGTAACGGAGCGCACCCTGCTGGATGTGGCGTTCTCTTCCCCAGGATCCATGAAGAGAAAGCATCTCAAAGTCTTCGTTGTCCATATCGAGGCAGGCACTGTAGATTTTCTCTACTTTCAGCGCTTCACTGCCTTCATTTTTCACGCGGACACTTCGGGTGATAACGTTTTCTTTTGCAAAAACAGAGTAGGAAAGGACAACAACAAGATCAAGAACAGGATCTTTGCAGGTGATTTCCAGAGTTTCTACTTCGTCCTCGGTTCCAAAAGAAGCCGGAAGACCGGTCAGCGGGCGTTTTCCTTTGAAAATTTCATAGGAATCAAAGAAAATCTCACATCCCATACGACCCTGTGCATTTTTTATATTCAGACAGCTCTCACGGTAATCGCCGACTCCTCCGGTCGGGTATTCCATTGGAAAACGATCGAGGAACGAAGATTTCTCTCTCTTATTGACGGACGGGGTAAACGGCGGCTCATCCATGCGGAGCGGATACAGATCCGGCTCTCCGTGCAGAAGGGGTCCGTAGTAAACATGTCCGACGTAGCCTTCCGGGCTCAGGCCGATCACATACGTCGTATTCTCTGTATTTAACTGAAAAAGCTTTTTCTCATCATAATATAAAATCGCCATTTTCTTCTCCTTATTTCAGGTAAGCTTGATCCGCCGGGCCGATTTTTGTACAAAAAGACCTCACCCGCCGGGCTGAGGCCTTTTTTTGTTTCTATATCACACAGCGTTTAAGCAGTTACCATTGCATTTTTTAATTTTTCCAGTTTCTCGGCTGCATCTTCAAGGGATGTGCCTTTTACGCCGAAATAGAATTTGATCTTCGGCTCAGTACCGGATGGGCGCACACAGCACCATGCGTTGTTTTCCAGCTCATAGTAAAGAACGTTGGAGGACGGAAGTCCGG
This sequence comes from Blautia sp. TF10-30, assembly GCF_003481245.1. Lineage (NCBI taxonomy): Bacteria > Bacillati > Bacillota > Clostridia > Lachnospirales > Lachnospiraceae > Blautia > Blautia sp. TF10-30. The sequence continues at coordinate 6,149 of NZ_QUKM01000012.1, read as the reverse complement.
TCGCGCTCTTCTCTCCGCTTACGAGATCCTGGCGTACATCTGCTTTGTAATCGCGTACGGCAAGAACCTGGAAACCGCCCAGCTCTTTTGGCGGGTTCTCACGGAAGTTGGTCATCATGGTCTGGATCTCTTTTGCACCGTCGATACCTTTTAAGGTCATCGTTGCAAGACCCTCTTTGTAGTAGCCGTACTCCTCGTACATATCCACCATGGCATCCCACAGTGTTTTGCCCTGCTGTTTGTAGTATGCAGCAACCTCGCAGAGCATCATAACTGCCACGCAGGCATCTTTATCTCTTGCATATGTTCCGGCCAGGCAGCCATAGCTCTCTTCCAGACCAAATACATAATTGTGTGCACCGCTCTGCTCAAAAAATTTGATCTGCTCGCCGATGTATTTGAATCCGGTCAGAACCTCGATCAGTGCCACGTTATAAGCTTTTGCGATTGCTTTTGCCATATCGGTCGTAACAATCGTCTCAACGAGTGCCGGGTTCTCCGGCATGGTTCCGTTCTTGGTGCGCTCGCGCAGGATGTACTCTGCGATCAGCATACCGGACATATTTCCGGTGAAGCTTACGTACTCGCCGGTCTTGCTGTCTTTTGCATAAACGCCGAGACGATCTGCGTCAGGGTCGGTTGCAAGAATGATGTCAGCGTCTACTTCTTTTGCCAGTTTCAGCGCCAGTGTCCATGCTTTCTCGTCTTCCGGGTTCGGGTAAGCCACCGTCGGGAAGTTTCCGTCCGGCATTTTCTGCTCTTTTACAACGTAAACCTGATTAAAGCCAAGCTCGCGCAGAACGCGGCGTACCGGCACATTTCCGGTTCCGTGAAGCGGTGTGTAGACGATCTTCATATCTTTTGCCGCATCTTTGATGATTTCCGGATGAATGCTCTGCTCTTTTAATTTTGCGACGTAACGGTCATCAAAATCGGTTCCGATGACCTGGAACAGGCCTTCTGCTCTTGCATCATCTTCTTCCATCGTTTTAACGGCAGAAAACTCGGTTACTTTTGCTACCTCTGCGAGAATGTTTTTGTCGTGCGGCGGTGTAATCTGTGCGCCGTCCTCCCAGTATACTTTGTATCCGTTGTACTCTCTCGGGTTGTGGCTTGCGGTAATGACGATACCGGAAATGCAGCCGAATTCACGGACAGCAAAAGAAAGCTCCGGTGTCGGACGCAGGGACTCGAACAGATACGTTTTGATTCCGTTTGCATTCAGGCAGAGTGCTGCTTCGCGTGCGAATTCCGGAGACATTCTTCTGGAATCGTGTGCGATGGCTACGCCTTTTTCCTGTCCGTTCTGGGAAATGATGTAGTTGGCAAGGCCCTGGGTTGCCTGGCGTACGGTGTAGATGTTCATGCGGTTGGTACCAGCTCCGATGACACCGCGGAGTCCGCCGGTACCGAACTCAAGCTGACGGTAGAAACGATCTTCGATTTCAGCCTCGTTTCCTTCGAGCGCTTTCAGCTCTTCTCTGGATGCCTCATCAAAATATGGATCATTGCACCATTTTTCATATACTTCTCTGTAACTCATGTTTGTTATCCTCCCTGTCTGTTGTACTTTATTTAACTTAAGACAGCAGACTTTTTCTGGATTTAAGCTCGTTTCATCACAGCTTAAAGTTACCATTTGTTTAGTCTGCTGTCAACTTAAAAATTAATTTATTTTTTCTAATTCTCTTGGTTCCTGATAAAGCTCTTTTAGATCACTGAGAACCTGTACTTTTCCTTTGCGGTCTGCGGTGCTCCAGGCTTTTCGTCAGTTCCATGACAGCCTTCATATAGCAGGCATGATCCTCTCTTAACCGGCCATACCTTCCGCAGCGTTCCGCGCAGACGGTACATCATATTTTTCAGTGCTCCGTACGGATTTTCACTCTTCTCATCCGTCCAGAGTGCTTCGGTTAACTGTTCCAGTGTTACGATATGGTTTTTGTTGCAGATCATATAAACCAGCAGCTTTGTGATCATCGGGGAATGAATCGCTTCCTCGTTGAGGCAGCGTGTTTCATCGTACATGCGGAATCTTCCAGGCAGCTGTACGCGAATCATAAAACATCGTCTCCTTCTAAGAACTCAAGCTCTTTTTCGGTCTGAATTGCCGGCAGTGCACTGTATTTCAGATTCTTTGCCCAGCCTTTTTTCTCCTCGGAGAAGCGCTCGCTGATTCTCTTGTAGACGAGTTCGCATCCTCTCTGGCTGCCGCCCTGCAGCAGAATCACATACTGGGACGGGCTGTATTTTGCAAAGAAATCGGAATGACGCAGGCTGCGTTTCATTACCTCAAGCAGCTTTTCGGACATACGGTCAAGGCGCGGACCGCCTTTTGCCGGGTAACCTTTTCCGTCTGTAATGGTGCACAGCATCAGCCACGGCATCTGTCCGTTCAGCTCGGACATACGGTAAACAAGCCGGTAGCAGTCACGGAATCCGGCGAGGGAACAGAAGAATGCTCCGCCCTTTTCTCCCGGGCTCTCCTGAAGATCTGCCTGTACCTCTTCGATCACGCGGTGCCTGCTGCCCATGCGGCTTCCCAGATAGCGGTACTGCTCCACCAGTTTCTCGCTCGGTGTAACACCAAGCTCTTCAAAGTAATGTTTCGAGGTCTGCTCGTACAGTTTCATGGCCTCTTTGTATCTCTCCAGGCCGATCAGCGCCTGCATCTGGACTGCCTGCCACTCGTCGAACGGATACAGTTCGGAAGCAACAGAAGTCAGTTTCTGCAGCTCATCGAACTCCTCGTTTTTCAGAAGATACTCACTTACTTCTTTCAGTGCATCGGAATATACTTTTTTCAGCTGCGCACGCTCCGCCTGTACCCACTCTTCCTCTCCGAAATCTGCAAGGAACTCTCCGGTGTACAGCTCCAGTGCTTCGATCATCTGATCCATGCGCGCTTTCTCGTCCGTCTCTTTTCCTGCTTCCAGAATCTTATTTTTGATATCAATCGCATCTACCTCGACCGGCATCGGGCTGGTCCAGTGGTAAACGCCTTTCTGTGTATAAATGTACTCAAACTGCGGAAGTCCTGCCTCGACAAGGCTTCTTTTCAGGCGATGTACGCCGACACGCAGGCTGTTTGCCGCGTCCGCCACATCTTCTCTTCCGTATGTGCTCTCCAACAGTCTTCCTCTGGAAATTCCATTGTCCTTGTTATAGAGGAAAATCTGCAGAAGTCTCATCGATTTTGTTGCCATTGTTTTCCGGAAGGAAATCGGCTGGTCGCCGTACTCCAGGAAAAAACTTCCCATCATGTGTACTTTTAAAAGCGGTAACTGTTCTGTTTGGTTTTTCATTTCTTCGTTCATACTAACTCCTGTATTGCCTGTTGTGCTCTAATCTCTGTTGTCGGTTGCGCTGCGCTCCGCAATCGGCTGCGGTAACGGGCCGGCGGTTCCCTGTTCGTTCATTTCAAAAACAATTACGGACGCCGGATTTCTGTTTTCTATTTTACATCATTTTAATCAAAAATCCTACTATAAAATGTATAAAATATTAACTTTAACACCGAAAAATTCCTGCTTTTTCTTCTTTTGTCTTGTTATCTTTTTGTCAATCCCATCTCATCCGTAAATTGCCCGCATGATTTTAGCCATCAGCCGCCCTGCAGGCGCCGAGAGCACCAGTACTACAGCAAGAGATACCATGCCGCACCCGAGCAGTGCGCGGTTCACAAGTCCCCGTGCTGAGCAGAATCCGAGGCAGAATCCCTTCTTCCAGGGCCAGAACAGCTTTTCCGGTTTCCGGTTGAAAAAATCGAGCACCAGATGGGACAGAAAGCCCACGGCAAAATAAGCGGACGCATCCGGGTAGATGATGTCCACGCACGCCGTCAGCAATGCCAGCGCCGCAAATGAATGCATGAAGGAGCGGTGCGGCTGCTGTTTCCCATAGGCGCAGATCAGCAAAAATGCTGCCGTTCCGGCGAGGAGACGCAGTACGCTGCTGTCGCTTGTGAGGCGGCGGTAAATTCCAAGATTCAGTTTATACTCCGCAAGAATTGTGAGCACCGCAACTGCAACTGTTGCCGTAATGATCTTATCGGCATCGCGGTGCGCCTGTGAAGTGCCGACATCAATGTCACTGATCAAACCGCCGATCGCGGCAGCCCCGGCACCGGCCACAAGCGCGGGAACCGTCTGCGGCTGTAAAACAGCAAGTGCCGCTGCTGTTCCAATAAAAAAATGTGTTCTTCCAAGCATTTGTCTGTTTTTTCCTTTCGTAAAATTTCCTTTATCATAGCACATTCCCGTCCTTTTATGCAACCATTTGTTCGATTCTTTTACGACCGTATGGTCCTATCAGGATCAAAAAAGAACCTCCTGCGACCGTTCATCGCCGCAGGAGGTTCTCCTCTGTTTCTGCCTTTATTCCATACTATTTCCAGGTTATCTTATTTCACGTTTTTCCCTTCATTGTATGAATTTTCATTTGACATTTATCACTCATTTGAGTTATATCTTTATGCTTCATATACCAGTTCACCAGCAAGATATGTCCGGCACACCGGAATGTCTTTGATCGTGCTCTCATCCACCTCAAACGGATTCTGACCCAGTACGACGAAGTCTGCCATCATACCTTCTGCGATCTGGCCTTTCACGTTCTCCTCGAAACTTGCCTCGGCGCTGCGGATCGTGTAACTGTCGAGTGCTTCCTGTACGGTGAATTTCTGATCCGGCAGGTACGGGCCGACGTGGTCGCGCAGCGTTGTTCTTGTGACAGCGCACTGCATGCAGGCGAGGGCATCCGGCAGCTCTACCGGGCAGTCAGTTCCGTTGCTGACGGAGACGCCGTTGTTCATCAGCGTCTTCCAGCTGTAGCTTGTGCTCGCAAGCTCTTTGCCGACGCGCTCCTCTACGATATGGTTATCGTAATCGAGGAAGATGCTCTGTGCGTAAACGTGAAGATGCATTTTCGCGATTTTTTCAAGCTGATCGGCTCTTGTGATCTGGCAGTGCACGATGCCGTGGCGGTGATCTTCTCTCGGGTTTTCAGCAAGGGCTTTTTCATAGGCACTTAACACGCGGTCGAGGCACGCATCACCGATCGTGTGAACTGCAGCCTGCATGCCGTGTGCATTGGCGTAGCCGATCATCTCATCCATGGTTTCCTGGGTGAATACCGGGATTCCGCAGGTGGACGGGTCGTCTGCGTATGGGCGACTGAGGAATGCTGTTCTCGCACCGAGTGCGCCGTCGCCGAGCATTTTCAGCGGTCCGATTTTAAAGCGGTCTGTGCCGATGCCGGTCACATTTCCAGCCTCAACGAAACCTTTTAAGGATTCCAGATCGGTAAAGTTGCTCTGCTCGTAAACGCGGACGGTCAGCTCGCCGGAATCCTCGAGTTCTTTGTATGCTTCGTTGACGGTCTGCCACGGAACGGCGCGGTAAACGCAGTAATCATCACTCTGGCTGCTGGTGACGCCGTAGCTGTTCAGGGCTTTGCAGGCGCTGCGGATCATATCTTTGATTTCCTCTTTGCTCGGCACCGGAATGCTGTCGTAAACCGGTTCCATTGCATTGTCGAAGAATCTTCCGTCCGGCTCACCGTTTTCCATACCGATCTCTCCGCCCTCCGGCTGCGGGGTATCTGCGGTGACGCCGAGGAGTTCCAGTGCTTTGCTGTTGACTACGAGGCAGTGGCCGCACGCTCTCGTCGCGCAGATCGGAACTTCAGTTGATACGCGGTCAAGATCGTAGCGGTTCGGCATGCGGTCCACGTCCGTGAAGTAATCCTGATTCCAGCCGCGGCCCATCAGCCATGCGCCGTCTTTTCGCGGATGCTCTTTCTGGAAGGTGTCGAGGCAGGCGAGCATATCTTCCAGGCTTTCGGTATGTGCGGCAAGCTGCGCTTTCAGCAGGGAGCTTCCGTAATTTAAAAGGTGCATATGGCTGTCGTTAAAACCGCTGCAGACGAATTTTCCGCCGAGGTCTACAACTTTGTCGCCGGCTGCTGCAAGGGCATCTGCCTCTGCGCTGCTTCCGGCGAAAACAAATTTGCCGTCTTCTACTGCAAACGCTTCGACAAGCGGCAGTTTTCCGGTGTAGACAGCTCCGTTTTTGTAAATTGTTTTCATATCATTATCCTGCCACTCAAAATGTGATTAAATATACTTATCACATCGAGATAATGTAAGT
>NZ_QUKM01000011.1:0-116934 GCF_003481245.1 Blautia sp. TF10-30 | reverse complement strand
TCGAGGATGTGTTTCACTGTTTAATTATCAAGGATCTCTGCCGTTCCGACTCGAATCGGCTCGTTTATTTTATCACAGAACTTTTCGTTTGTCAAGAACTTTTTTATTTATTTTTTGAAGTTCTTTCGAATTTCTCTGCTGTTCTCTCGATCAGCAACTTGTTTATTTTATCAAACTCATTTGCTTTTGTCAAGAACTTTTTTCAAGTTTTTTTGAAGCAGTTCTTGTAACCCGCGGCAGCCACCCGGCTCCGAACTAGGTTTTTCTGTTTCAAAAGAACTCATTCACTGTAGCTCTCGCTGACAGCTTAGTTATAATAACACCGCCAAAAGCAAAAGTCAACACCTTTTTTCGAATTTTCTTATTTTTAGAAAAATATAGTTAATTCTGTATATTCATTCTTTTATCTAACTACTTGTTAAATGCAAAAAATCAACAGAAAACACTTTCTGTGACATCCTCCACCACCTGTAGAGGTGGGGGCTTCCCTAACCTCGGTAGGTTTGGTTCTCGTTCGATAGCACCAATGTGCTAAGCATAGGCGAGCTATCCCCGTGTGTCCCACGGTTTTATTATATTACGTTACGGTCATGCCACTACCAGCCGCATTCCCTCATTTCTGATATTAACAGCCGCATTTACATCTCTGTCGTGATGGGTTCCGCACTGCGGACAATCCCACTCTCTGACCGCAAGTTTTCTTGTCTCTGCGTTCCTGTAACCACAAACTGAACAAATCTGACTGCTGGCGAAAAATTTGTCCACCTTCACAAGTTTTTTACCCTGTTCCTCAAGTTTGTATTTCAAGAACCCTGTGAACATTCCCCACCCGTTATCTGAAACAGATTTTCCAAAGTTCAGCATCTGTGACATTGCTTTCATATCTAGGGATTCTATACATACACAATCATAAGCATTTGCTAGCTGCCTTGACAGCTTATGCAGAAAATCCTTTCGTTGACTGGAAACCTTTTCGTGGAGTTTTGCCACCTTGATTCTCTGCTTGCTACGGTTGTTCGAACCTTTCTGCATTTTGGAAAGTCTGCGCTGCTCCCTCACTAATTTTTCCTCTACATTCCTGTAATACTTCGGATATGCAGGTTCATTCCCGTTGCTGTCACGATATAATTCATGCATGGAAAAATCTAACCCCAGAAAACTCTGCATCTCTTTTTCCTGTACTTGATTTTCATACTCAAAAAGAATACTTGCATAATATTTTCCGCCTGGTGTCTGGCTTACTGTTACAGATTTTAATTTGTATTCTTTCGGAACAGCTCTGTGTTGTTTTAACCGGACTTGGCCGGCTTTCGGCAATTTCAAATATCCATTCAATATGGCAATGTTTCCGTTGATACAGATCGTTGAATAGCTCTTTTTATTCTGTTTTTTAGATTTAAACTTTGGAAAACCTGTCTTCGGCTGTTTGAAAAAATTCTGAAATGCCGTATCAAGATGCCGAAGCGATTGTTGTAATGCGACACTGTCTACTTCCCTCAAAAATGCGTATGCTTCTGTTTTCTTCATTTCAGCCATTTCTTTTGCACAAACCGTGTAAGTTACCGCGGTTTTGTCCTCCTCATACTGCCTGATTTTTCTGGCAAGCCAATGGTTGTACACCATTCGGACACAGCCGAACGTTCTGGCAAACAAAACTTTCTGCACATCATCGGGGTATATTCTGAATTTATATGCTTTGTTTGCCATGTTGGTCACTTCCTTTTTCGATCCGTTTGTCCCTGACTTTCAATGTATTTTTTGATTACTTCCATCGGGGCACCGCCCGTTGTGAGCAGGCAAAAACTCTGGCTCCAGAAATGTTCTTTCCATAATTTTTGCTTTATCTGTGGAAATTCTTTTTTCAGAAGTCTGCTGCTTGCACTTTTATATGCGTTTATGAACTTGCTTATTTCTGTATTTGGATGCGCCTTGAAAAGTATATGCACATGGTCTTTATCGTGATTCCATTCTTCAAGGGTGATATTGTAATTTGGAGCAATATACGCAAAGATCTCTTTTGCCCTGCCGGAAATTGCGTCATCAAAAACCTGTCTGCGGTACTTAACCACAAGAACAAGATGATAGTGCAGTAAAAACACTGAATGTGCATTATTATCCAAATCCATTGTATTTCGACCCCTTTCTGCCATTCGACTGATTCTATTATACCATGATTAGAACCCACTATCAAGAAGGTAACGGACGCAATTCATCTCCCACCTTAGAGGTCGGAGTCTTCTTGCTGAAAGAGGATAAAAGTCCGTTTTCTGCTGACTTTTCTTCTTATTATTAGTCAAGCGGATATTCGCAATCCGTTTCGCTACTTGCTCATAACCGAATAACTGCTTCGCAGCTTATCAGGAGTGACTTGTACCACTCCTGATACAAACAAGTCCCAACCCACTGCTTATTGCTCCACGCAATGGAAGCAGGGGACTTGCTTGATTCGATTAAATCACTTTCGTCGTCCACTCCGAGCAGTCCCATACGCTGGTTGCCAGGCCATCATAAAATTCCGGCTCATGGCAGACCATAAGAACAGTTCCTTTGTACTCTTTCAGTGCGTTTTTTAACTCCTCTTTTGCGTCTACATCGAGATGGTTGGTCGGCTCATCGAGGACAAGAAGATTGGTTTCGCGATTGATCAGTTTACAGAGGCGAACTTTTGCCTGTTCTCCTCCTGAGAGCACACGCACCAGGCTTTCAATGTGCTGTGTGGTAAGACCGCATTTGGCAAGCGCCGCACGGACTTCATACTGAGTATAGGATGGAAATTCTTCCCAGATTTCCTGGATACAGCTGTTGGTGTTTCCTTTTGGCATTTCCTGCTCGAAATATCCGATTTCCAGATAGTCGCCAAGCTCCACGTCTCCGCCAAGGGACGGGATCAAACCGAGGATACTCTTTAAGAGTGTTGTTTTTCCAATTCCGTTGGCACCGGTGAGCACGATCTTTTCGCCACGCTCGATCGCAAAGGTCAACGGTCTGGAGAGCGGTTCTTCATAGCCGATCACAAGTTCTTTTGCAGTCACAACGAAGCGGCCCGAAGTGCGCGCAGTGCGGAAATGAAATTCCGGCTTTGGTTTTTCTTTCGCAAGCTCGATCACATCCATCTTATCCAGCTTCTTCTGCCGTGACATAGCCATGTTTCTGGTTGCCACACGGGCTTTGTTTCGTGCCACGAAATCCTTCAGCTCACTGATCTCCTGCTGCTGGCGGTTATAGGCAGCTTCCTTCTGCGCTTTTTTGACTGCATAAACCTCCTGGAAGTGGTCGTAATCACCAACATAACGATTCAGCTCTTTATTTTCCATATGATAGATCAGATTGACAACACTGTTCAGGAATGGAATATCGTGAGAGATCAGAATGAAGGCATTTTCATACTCTTCAAGGTATCGTTTCAGCCAGGTGATATGTTCCACATCCAGGTAGTTGGTCGGCTCATCCAAAAGAAGGATGTCCGGTTTTTCCAAAAGTAATTTTGCCAGAAGTACTTTCGTTCTCTGTCCGCCGGAAAGTTCGGTGACATCGCGTTCGAGACCGATCTCTTCAAGGCCAAGCGCGCGGCCAATCTCTTCTATTCTGGAATCCAAAATATAGAAGTCATGTGCATCCATCATTTCCTGGATCACACCAAGTTCCTCCATCATCTGATTCAGCTCGTCCTCGGAGGCATCGCCCATGGAATCGCAGATCGTGTTCATCCGCTCTTCCATCTCGTACAACCAGGAAAAAGCGCTTTTTAACACATCACGGATCGTCATACCTTTTTCCAGAACGGTATGCTGGTCCAGATAGCCGACACGGACGTTTTTGGCCCACTCAACCTTTCCCTCATCCGGCATCAGCTTTCCGGTGATGATGTTCATAAAGGTTGATTTTCCCTCGCCATTTGCGCCTACCAGACCGATGTGTTCCCCCTTTAACAGGCGGAACGATACATCTTCAAAAATCGCACGGTCGCCGAAGCCGTGGGACAGATGTTCTACATTTAAAATACTCATGCATAAATTCTCCTTCTTCTGTTGTATTGGAATTCTCCGATCTCCTGATCGTTTTCTTTTTCATATGTAACGATTCAGAGCCATGCAAAATGGAAGAAAATTGCGAATCATGCTTGCATGAATGAGCGGTTTTCTTCCTTTTCATATGGCGAGAAGCAACATCGAGATGCAGCGTAAGCGGAATCGAGATGGGGCTCTGAATAGTTACTTTCCTATTATAGTCTGAATCATTATATAGGGAAATTCCCTCTTTTGGCAAGCTTTTTCTATACCGTCCCAGGCTTTTATCCCGTATCCGGAAAGTATCCTTTTCCGCAACAAAAAAGAAGAACTCCTTCGGAAAAAGGTTCTCCTCTCAGAATTCTTCTTTCTGTTTTTTTGTTCCAAAACCATAACCGTTTCGGAATTTTAAGAACATTTCTTTTTTTGTCCGTACACCCACTCCGAATACATTTCTTTTACGGATGGATACATATACTCCACAAGATACTGCGAATTCTGCATTTCTTCACGCGTAGATTCGCCGGAAAGCACAAGTGCTGCAGAAATGCCCGCCATGTTGGCGCACGCAATGTCCGTATAGAGACGGTCTCCCACAAGAACAGCCTCATCGCGCGTTCTGCCTGTCATATCAAGTGCCATCTCAACCATCCGTATGCCTGGTTTTCCGATATAAGTCGGCATACGATGGATCGCATGACCGATCATCTCGCAGATGGAACCGCAATCCGGCACGTAGCCGAATTCAATCGGACAAACATAGTCCGGGTTCGTTGCAGCGTAATCGAGCTCCGGGCGCTCTGTCAACAGCCGACAGATATCTGTCAGTTTTTGATACGTCAGTTCATTATCATAGCTTGCAAGCACACACGCAATTCCTTCTTTTTCCGGATCGCGGGTGGTACACACACCGAAGCTCTCCAATTCCCGGATCAGGGAATCCGTTCCCAGCACATAGACGGGACGGGATCCATATTTCTGTTTCAGGTAATGAGCTGTCGCAACGGATGCTGTCAGAAAGTTCCCGCTTGTTGTCGGGATGCCCAGCTTTGCAAATTTTTTCCGGTAATCTGCTACGCTCATCGTCGTATTATTTGTGATAAATACATAATCTCCGCCGTACTCGGACAGTCCGTTTAAAAACCGGTCTGCTCCCGGAATCAGACGGTTCCCCACGCAGATGGTTCCGTCGATATCCAAAAGGAACAGCTTTTTTTCTCCAATCGGTATCACTTCGCGTTGCGGCAGGAAACGGCCACATCCGGATAATTGGTGATGACTGCGTCAACACCGGCCTCCATCAGACGCTCGATCTCCGCCTTATCATTGACCGTCCACACATGCACCGCAAGATCGCTTTCCACATACTGCTGAAGAAAATCTGCCATCTGCACATGAAAGGTTGCCGGATGAAGAGCTCCTGTTCCGATTTTTTTCGCATAATTCACGACATCATAAATAATATCTGCGTAGAGGATGCCGGTGCTGGCTTTCGGATCCAGTTCCAGAATTTTTGCAATGCTGTAATGGTTAAAGGAAGAATAAATCACGCGATCTTCCATCTCCATCTCTTTTGTCAGCTCGAGTACCTTTTTTTCCAGGTCTTTATACCAGAAAATACCGGTTTTCAGCTCGACATTGATCGTCATTCCCGTTGGTTTTAATGCTTCATATACTTCGCGAAGCGTCGGAATTTTTACATTCTGATACTCCGGATGTGTCTTATTAAAGTTCAGGATCTTTAATTCCGCAAGCGTATAATCTTTGACAAATCCGCTTCCGTCACTGACCCGGTCGATTTCTTCATCGTGGACAACAACCATCTCGCCATCTTTCGTCAGCTGTACATCCAGCTCCACACCGTCAGCTCCCTGCTCTGCCGCAAGAAGAAACGCTTCCAGTGTATTTTCCGGTGCATATGCGCTGGCTCCTCTGTGTGCCCATACTTTTGTTTTCATCTCGTATCTGTCCTCCATTTTCCGTTCCCATTTCCAAGCCTGTACTCTTTTCTATCTTTTGTCCCGGCTGCAGCTTTTTTCTTTTATCGTAAACCCTGAAAATAAGTCAAGCGGATATTCGCAATCCGCTTTGCTACTTGCTCATAACCGAATAACTGCTCCGCAGTTTATCAGAAGGAGCTTGCACTCCTCCTGATACAAGCAAGTCCCCACCCACTGCTTATTGCTTCACGCAATGGAAGCAGGGGACTTACTTGATTCGGTTAAAAAAAGCGGTACTGACTCTTTTGCATTATTTGGAGGCTTACTATAAATCCGGAAACACGCCGGATTTTTGTCTCCGACGCATTTCCAGTCATATCTGAAAAATCATTTCCGTAAATCGGATCTTCCCATTCACAAAACCGTTCAAACACGCTTTGGGAACTCGTTTTTCTTCACTATAGGACGAAATCTTATTTTTGTAAAGCCTGTCTCTTATTCATTTACCAGATTATAGTCCTCGATGGAGCTGTTGATCTGGGAAGCCATTGATTCTACTGCTTTCTCCGGAGTCTCGTTTCCGTTGATCATATTCTCGATTTCTGTTTCCACAATCTGTCTTGCCTCCGGGAATACAGAGAGAAGTGCGCCGGCGTACTGCGGCTTGGAATCGTGCAGCTGGTCGATTGCGGTCTGGAACTGCGGATACTGTGCTACATTATCTTTAAAGGTCTGCTCCTCATCAGCAGCTGTTGTTACCGGGAAGTAACCCGTCTCGGCATTCCAGTATGCCTGAGATTCCGGGGAAATCAGGAATTTAATAAATTTCCAGGTAGCTGCTGCTTTCATATCATCGTTGTTGTTCAATGCCCAGAGAGATGCTCCTCCGATGGAAACACCGCCCTCATCGCCGTCCTTGATTGTCGGGAAATATGCGGTTCCAACTTCGAAGCTTCCATTGACATCCTGTAAAATCTGCTTCAGAGATGCGGTAGAGCCAAGGGTGATCGCTGCTTTTCCGGAAGTAAAGTCTGTCGTTGCGGTATCACTTCCGGCACGGCCTACGTTTGGTGCAACGTCGGCATCGTTCAGGGCTTTCCACTCATTTAAGATGTTGAGCGCTCCGCCGTTGGAATCAAATTCAACTGCAGTAGCAGCGGCATCACGGCCATTTCCATTATCCGCATAGGAAAGTCCCTGTTTACAGAGCCACTGTTCGAAATACCATCCATAGATGGAGAGTGCCAGCGGTTCACCGGCTCCGCCCTTTGTTTTCAGATCATCACCGATAGCAAGAATTCCTTCCAGGCTTGTCGGAACCTCAGTGATCCCTGCTTTTTCAAACATATCTTTGTTGTAATACAGAATCGGTGTGGACGAATTGAATGGCATCGAGTACAGCTCATTGTTTACCGTATAATAAGCAGCGATATTCGGCTCGATCTGGGAAATGTCATAGCCATCTGCATTAATCAGCTCCTGCATCGGAATGACCCAGCCGGAATCAATCATAAAACGGGTTCCGATATCATAAATCTGTACCAGGTCTGCTCCCATATTTCCGATCTGTGCACTTTTCAGTTTGTTAATCGTATCATCATATTCTCCCTGGTAAACCGCCTCAACGGTAATGCCATCGGTATTTTCTTCATTGAATTTATTGACAAGATAATCCATTGCCTCGCCATTGACACCGCCCATGGAATGCCAGAAGGTAATCGTGGTTCCCTTCGTATCCTGGTTTAAATCCGGTGCTTCTGCGCCATCTGCCGTACTTCCTGCCTCTGCGCTGGCTGTGGTTTCATCCGTTGTTGCACTCTGTGCCTCACTCGTTGTTTTTCCGCCTCCACATCCGGTAAGCGCCATAGCTGCCATAGAAGCCGCAAGAATCGATGCAATCACTTTTTTCTTCATTTTTTTCTCCTCGTTTTTCATACAGTTTTCTATTCTTTTTTCTGTCACAGGAATCAGCCCTTGACTGCTCCTGAAAACATTCCTTTGATTAAGGCCTTCTGGCCTACGATAAAGATGGAAATGGATGGAATGATAATCATTACCACACCCGCCAGCATCAGGGTAATCGACTGTGCATCGACGCTGTTCAGCATACTGATACCAATCTGTACGGTACGCTTGCTGTCCGAACCTGTAACCAGCAGCGGCCACATGTACATATTCCATGCATTGATAAAGGTGTAAACCGCCATTGCTCCCATTGCTGACTTTGTCAGCGGCATCAGGATTTTTACGATAAACCGCAGATTCCCGCAGCCGTCCAGCTTCGCCGATTCATAAAGCGAAATCGGAAAGGTCATGTAGAACTGGCGGAACAGGAAAATTCCCATTGCAGAGGTAAGAGAAGGCAGGATCAGAACAATATAGGTATCGAGCAATCCGAGACTTCCTACTGTCAGATAATTGGAAATAATGGTTGCCTCACCCGGCACCATCATGGTCGCCATGACCAGCATAAACAGAACATTTTTTCCTTTGAAGTTCAGGAAAGAGAAGGCAAATGCCGCAAGAGAACACGTTACAATCTGACCCAGCGTAATGCTGCCCGCAACCAAAAATGAATTCAGGACAAAGCGTACCAGCGGAATTTTATGAAATGCTTCCACAAAATTTTCCAGTGTCGGATGTTTGGGAACGATATTCATTGCCATTGTGTATAACTCACCTGACGGCATAAATGCTACGCTGATGGTATAAAGCAGCGGAAACAGCATAAACAGGCAGACGATCAGGTTCATGGTAACCAACGCTGTTTTCTGAAGCATTTTCTTTCTTTTTGCTTTTGCATTCATTGCCAGATGCAGTGCCTGCAGCTCCTCTGCAGAATAAGTTTTTGGTCCGGCAATCGTAGTTGCTATCGTAGACATCAGTATTTTACTCCTCTCTTTTCCATGTGGAACATAACCAGGGTAAGCGCCATGACAATCAGAAACAAAACAACGGACTGTGCGGCTGCGCTTCCAAACCGGTAATTAAAAAACGCATCACGGTATATCGAATATACAATCAGGTTCGTGGATTCTCCCGGTCCTCCCTGTGTCAGGATTTTCACCTGTCCGAATGACTGGAATGCCTGAATAATGTTAACAACCAGTGTGTAGAACATGATCGGAGAAAGTCCCGGCAGTGTCAGCTTAAAAAATTTCTGTACTGCATTCGCTCCATCTACAGAAGCACGCTCATAAATCGAATCATCAATGTTTCCAAGTCCCGCCGAAAAATACAGGAAATTGATGCCACTGTTCAGCCATGCCGTGAGGACAGCCACACAGATCAGCGCATATTTCGGATCACTGACCCAGTTAATGCTCACATGCAGCAATTTGTTTACGATACCGATCGTGGGATTTAAGATAATCTTGAAAATCATGGCACCTGAGCTCGATGCTACTGCCATTGGGAGTGCATAGGAAGTACTGAATACCCGGATTCCCGGAAAAGCCTTGCTGCAAAGAACTGCTCCCAGAAGGCCAAGCGCCATACTTCCGACTACAACAATCGCCACAAATTCCAGTGTAACCCAGAGACTGTTGTAAAAGGATGGATTCGATAATAAGCTTTTATAGTTGTCCAGTCCCACATACAATTTCGCTTCTCCAAGCTTGTTTGTCTTATACAGGCTCAGATAAATGGTTTTAAAAAACGGATAAAACAGAAAGATGCTAAAGATCACCATACTCGGGATCAGATACATATAAACTTCTGCTTTTTTACACTTTTCGATTACTTTTTTCACTTTCTGCTCCTTCTTATGCTGTTGCACGTTCTTCTTTTTCAACCGGCCGAGATAAAATATTTTCTTCTGTAAACGGATCAAAGATCTGTGCTTTTTCCATATCTGCATACAATGTAATGCTTTCCTTTGCAGTAACCGGCACCTCGGAAGGCACTCTTGCTGTAATCAGATTTTTTCCGGTGTTCATATGCAGATACGCTTCTGCACCTATCATCTCCCGCAGGTCAACAAATGCCTTCAACTGATTCTCTTTATAACACATCCGATGTGCGGAAGCGGTTGTTTCGTCCTGTAAATCCTCCGGTCTCAGACCTAAGATCACCATTTTTCCGAGATAAGCGCGACGAAGCACCATTTCGTTCTCTCCTTTTGCACGAAGGGTAACTCCTCCGTCTGCCTCCAGATAAACCGCTCCGTTTCTTTCCATCACCATCGTTTCCATAAAATTCATACTCGGAGCTCCGATAAAACCAGCCACAAATTTGTTTGTCGGATGGCGGTAAATCCGCTCCGGTGTATCCGCCTGCTGCACAACACCGTCTTTCATAACAATAATTTTTGTACCAAGCGTCATCGCCTCCGTCTGATCATGGGTAACATAAATCACCGTCGTTTTCAGTTCCTTATGTAATTTTGCCAGCTCCACCCGCATCTGTGCCCGCAGCTTCGCATCCAGATTTGAAAGCGGCTCATCCATTAAAAATGCTTTCGGCCGTCTCATAATTGCGCTTCCAATCGCAACTCTTTGTTTCTGACCACCGGAAAGTGCTGCCGGTCTCCGGTCAAGTAAATGCTCAATTCCAAGCATTTTAGCTGCCTCATGTACCTTTTTATCAACTTCATCCTTGGGCTGTTTCCGGATTTTCAGAGAAAACGCCATGTTTTCATATACCGTCATATTCGGATAAAGCGCGTAGTTCTGAAATACCATCGAAAGATCGCGATCCTTTGCTTCTACATAATTACAAAGCTGTCCATCAATCCAGAGCTCCCCGCTCGTAATCTCCTCAAGACCGGCAATCATCCGAAGCGTCGTCGATTTTCCGCAGCCGGAAGGTCCAACAAAAATCACAAACTCCCGATCCGGTATTTCAAGCGAAAAATCCTGAACCGCATAATGTTCCTTATCATAAGATTTACAGACATTCTTCAACACAATATTTGACATTCGTTTTTCTTCCTCCTCGTCTTGTCGAGATTCATTATACCTTTCCTTCCGTAAAGCCCACTACCACCGCTTTGTAAAATACCCGTTAATAAAATAACCGGCTACTTTACAAAAATCTTTTACATTTTCTCTCATCTCCGTCTCCATCCCCTTCTTTTCCAGCCATTTTTCCAGATCACTCTTTGTAAAATCCCCGAAAATCACCCGCAAAACCAATTTTCAAAACGAGTTCTGAATAGCCATTCTTTTTCCCAATACCAGACAGATTATTTTTGACACAAAAAAACGCCGCAACTCTCAAAGCTGCAGCGCTTTCTCATCATAACATACCATATTCTTCTTTCATGTCAACGCAGTGGGCGCTCCCGCGCCCACGTCCGTGTCCGTCCAAACCTATTCCACCGGTTCTGCCGGCACAAACACCCTGCTGTTTTCCTGTTCTTTCGGTTTTTCCGCTCTTTCCGTTGCCTCCCTGCAGAAATACTCCTGTGAATTCACCAGCGTCTTTCCACGCTTATCCGGCTTTGTATACGTTCCGTCTGCCTGTAAAATACTGGCTTTCACATTATCCTTCATCTGGATATCAAGAATATGCATTACTTCTTTCTTGATCTGCTCATCCTCAACCGGGAACACAATCTCCACCCGTTTTTCCAGATTTCGCGGCATCCAGTCCGCGCTTCCCATAAACACCTCTTCATTTCCACCACTGTAGAAGTAGAAAATCCGCGCATGTTCCAGGAAATTGCCGACAATCGAGCGAACGGTAATATTCTCGCTGACACCCGGGATTCCAACCTTCAGGCAACAGATTCCCCGGATAATCAGGTCAATCTTTACTCCGGCTGCCGAAGCACTGTAAAGCGCCGCAATAATATCGCGGTCGCATAACGAGTTCATCTTCGCAATAATATGCGCTTTCTGTCCCTTCTTTGCGTGCTCCTCTTCCATCGCAATCAGATGCAGGAACCGGTCCTTCATCCAGAGCGGTGCAACAATCAGTTTGTTCCAGCGATCCGGCTCCGAATAGCCCGAAAGCATGTTAAATACTGCTGTTGCGTCCTCACCGATCTTTGCATTGCATGTCAGCAGGCCACAGTCCGTATACAGCTTTGCCGTAGAATCGTTATAGTTTCCCGTGCCAAGATGTACATATCTGCGAATGCCTGTCTCCTCGCGCCGAACCACCAGTGTGATCTTACTGTGTGTTTTCAGTCCCAGAAGACCATAAATTACATGGCATCCCGCCTTTTCCAGCATCTTCGCCCAGACAATATTGTTTTCTTCGTCGAACCGTGCCTTTAATTCCACCAGTACGGAAACCTGTTTGCCATTTTCCGCCGCCTGAGCCAGTGCTGCAATAATCGGAGAATTGCCGCTCACACGGTACAGTGTCTGTTTGATCGCCAGTACATCCGGATCCTTTGCTGCCTGTTGTACAAATTGCACGACCGGATCAAACGTCATATAAGGATGATGCAGCAGGATGTCGCCTTTTCGGATGTTTGTAAAAATGTCATCCTCATTCATCAGCGCCGGAACTGCCGCCGGAATATATTTTGGAATTTTATACTCATCAAAGCCGTCGAGCCCATACATTTTCATTAAAAACGTCAAATCGAGCGGTCCCGGAATCCGGAACAGGTCGTCTTCATCGATGTCAAACTCTTTTTCCAGCATCTTCAGGAGCCGCTTATCCATCTTATCTTCCACTTCCAGACGGATCACTTCGCCCCACTGACGTTTTTTAAGCTGCTTCTGGATCTCTTTTAACAGGTCCGAAGCCTCATCCTCATCGATCGAAAGATCTGCATTTCGCATAACACGGTACGGATGCGCGCAGACCACATCGTAGCTTAAGAACAGCTTTCCAATGTTCCGCTCGATGATCTCCTCCAGAAGAATCACATACCGCTGTCCCGTCTTTTCATCCTGCGGAAGCAGAATAAAACGCGGCAGTACCGAAGGAACCTGAACCGTCGCAAATTCCAGTTCTTTCTCCTTTTCCTTCTCCTTGCCTTTCTTCTCTTTCTTATCCTCCGCACGGCTCAGAAGCGAATCCTCTTTCTTCTGCACCAGTGCACCGATATTCAATGTTTTGTTCCGGATCAACGGGAACGGGCGGGCCGAATCCATGGCCATCGGGGTCAGAACCGGGTAAATGTTTTCCTCAAAATAGGAATCCACATACTCCGCCTGCTCCTTCGTCAGCTTCTCGTGCTCACTGATAATCGTAAGGCCAACGTGCTCCAGAGACGGAACCGCCGAGCGATTGTACGTATTGTACTGCAGCTGCACTAGCTCATGCGTCCGTTTGCTGATCTCGGTAAGCTGCTCCTTCGCATCCATGCCGGACAGATCCTTTTTCGTATAGTTTGCATGCACCTGGTCTTTTAGTGAAGCCACACGGACCATATAAAACTCATCCAGATTGGAGGAGGTAATGCTGATAAATTTCAGACGTTCAAACAGCGGAATACTCTTATCCCGCGCCTCGTTTAAAACACGCTCGTCGAAGCTGATCCAGCTCAATTCCCGGTTTCGAAAATATTCCGGTTTCTTATATGGTGTTACATCCATCTTGTTCGCCTCCTTACATCTGCCGTTTCATCTTAATAATCGGCTGTATGCTGAATACCTCATTGAAAAAATCTAATTTATCCTGGCACAGTCCCTGCTCCAGTGTGAAATCACGGTCAACCGTCAGAGACAGATGCAGTTCTCTCTCCTTTAAGACAGCGCGGATCGACTGGATTTTCTGCAGGTGACTCCGATCTAGTGCATTCGCCAGACGGACGATTGCTGTCAACTCCGATACGGTCAGATACTGTTCTGCACTAAGCGACGATTCCATCACCAGCTCATCGTAGGATGGAAGCACTGCCGTATTGTATTTTGCAATCAGTGCGACCATCTCCCGTTCAATATGGGACAGTCCGATGATTTCGTTTGACATGATAATATTATAGGAAGAATCCGCGACATTATTAAGGCTGATGTATTTTCCGACATCGTGCAGCATCACCGCCATCCGAAGCAGCAGCCGCTCGCGTTCTTTCATGCCGTGCATCTTTTTCGTCGCATCAAACATGGCAAGCGCCGTCATCTCCAGATTCTGGACGTGCGGCCGGTTTACTGCATACCGTTTTCCGATGTTTTTTGCCGCCATCAGAATATCATTTTCAAAGTTGTGGCTTCCTTTTTGCAGTTTCATCTGCTCCGCATATTCGTATGCGATGCCGCGCGTCATATGCACGCCCGGGATCCATACATGCTCTGCCTCCATCATGTCGATCAGACATTTGTAGATCACGGCGGACGGGTACATCAGCGAAGCATTCTCCAGCGGGATGCCAAGCTTGACAGCCAGCTCCATCGGTGACTGACGGATGATCTTTTCATACCAGGTGTTGAAATTCTCACGGGAAATGATTTTTGTCGTTTTCTCCTCGATATTCTGGTAGACACTGTCGGTGAAAACATCGCCGATCAGCATGATATTTTCGATTTTGCGGTCTTTCAGATACATCTTCTTGAAGCTCGACACTTCATTCCAGATCAGTTCCTCGACCATCTCCTCGTAGTGTTCCGTCTCGCTCTGGATTCCGGCGAGGCGCTCACGGACACGAAGACTACCCATACGGATATTCTGTGTCGTCACAAGGGCGTCCTTATCAAACAGGGAAATCTGAAAACTGCCGCCGTCGAGGTCGAGAATCGCAGTTCCCTTTTCAATGACCTTGTTGAAATTGTCCTCCATCGCCGCAAGCGCCTTGTAGCCAAGGAAACGTTGCTCCGAGTTAGAGAGAACCGTGACGGAAAGACCGGTCAGCTGACGGATTTTTCCAAGGACATAGAGGCTGTTCGCCGCCTCACTGATTGCGCTCGAAGCCATGGCGCGGTAAGCATCCACGCGGTAGCCCTCCATGATCCGCACGAAATCTGCGAGCACGCGGCAGAGCTCCTCTTCCATTTCCGGGCGGATTTTCCCCAGCGTGTACGTATCTTTTCCAAGCTCCATCCGATGGCAGATCTTATCCACGCTTCGGATACCCTGCTTTTTGGAGATCTCGAAAATCTCCAGAATGACGTCGTAGCTGCCGATATCAATGGCAGCAAATGTGGAATACTGCATATACGCTTCTCCTCTTTCTTTTTCAAAGGATATCCCAAAAATCCCGCTCCCAATACCAAGCGGACTTTTTGACCTTTTTCTTTTTACTGTTTTCCGAGCAGATAATCGATAAACTGCTGTGCGGTACGGCCGGAAAGACCGCCGTGGGACAGTTCCCATTTATTTGCTTCTGCTAAAAGCTCTTCCTCGCTTAACTTCACGCCGTAGCGGTCTGCCAGAACGGAAACGATCTTCTGGAACTCTTTCTTATCCGGCGCACCGAAATAGATGCTGACACCGAAGCGGTATACCAGGGACAACTTCTCCTGTACCGTATCGGAGGTGTGCATATCCTGTCTCGTTCCCTCTTTGTCGCTGTAGTTCTCCTTGATCAGGTGGCGGCGGTTGGAGGTCGCATAGATGAGGATATTGTCCGGGCGTTTTTCCAGACCTCCCTCGATCACAGCTTTCAGGTATTTGTACTCGATCTCAAACTCCTCGAAAGAAAGATCGTCCATGTAGATAATGAATTTATAATTTCTGTTTTTGATCTGCGCAATCAGCTCGTTCAGATCCTGGAATTGATGCTTGTAAACCTCGATCATACGAAGTCCCTGATCGTAATACTCATTCAGGATACCTTTAATGCTGGAGGATTTTCCGGTTCCGGCATCACCAAAAAGCAGGCAGTTGTTGGCTTTTTTGCCCTCGACGAACGCTTTCGTGTTGTCGATCAGCTTCTGCTTTGGAATTTCGTAGCCGACAAGGTCGGAAAGGCGCACATCCGGGATGTTGGTGATCGGGATGATCTCAACATTTTCGCCAACGTGTGCGATGCGGAATGCTTTGTGCAGTCCCAGTTTTCCTACTCCAAAGTCTTTGTAGAACTGAATCATATCATCCATAAATTCGTCGACAGATTCTGCTTTTGCAAGACGGATGGCCAGTTCGCAGATGCGGTCGCGGACTTCTTTGTTGAACAGCTTGTTCGGGCTGTCGGTGTTCTCGTAATCGCTGATGACGGAAGCATCGCCGGATTCGAAAATTTCGTCGAAAACACAGATATCGAAATCGAACAGCTCTTTGAAACGGACAAAATCATGTTTTGCCATCTGGTTGATGCTTCCCTCGACTTTTCCGACAATCTCGCAGGAGGTAGAAAATGCATTTTCTTTGTTGACCAGAAGATATGTCAGATAATCGTGCCAGAGATTTCCGGAGAAGCCGTAGCGGTTTGCCATCTCGACAAGGCGGTTCAGTGCCTCATAAAACTGCGGCTCATATGCGCTCATATTCTCACGGAACCGGCGGTCCTTCAGGGAAATCTGAGCATTGACCAGTTTTTTGTAGGTCTCCACCAGTATCGTCATATCGCGCAGTACCTCTCCCTCTGCGAAATCGCGGTAGAGGATACATTCTTCTATTCTAATCATCTTTTTGTCTCTTCCTTCCTGTCATTTTTCATTTTATTTATGCGAAAAGGCCGCTTGGTACGGCCCTCTCTTCTGGATTAATAATTTCCGAAAATCCGGAATTTCGCGGATTCTGCCTGAAGTCCACGCAGTGCATTTTTGACCGCCGGATCACTTAAATTCCCTTCAAAATCCACAAAAAAACGGTACTCCCATTTCCGCTGCGAAATCGGCCGGGATTCGATCTTTGTCATGTTCAAATCGTTGTAAATAAAATGTGCCAGTGCATTGTAAAGAGAACCGCTCTGATGCGGCAGTTCCATGCATACGCTGATTTTCTGTGCATCCTTTACAAAGCGTTTCTGACCGGAAATAATAACAAAGCGTGTCGTATTGCCTCGGGCGTCAAAAATGCCTTCTTTTAAGATCTGCAGTCCGAAGTGTTCTGCTGCATATGGGCTTCCGACGGCTGCCATCGTCAAATCCCCGCTCTCAGATACCTCTTTTGCAGCGGCGGCCGTATTCAGTCGTTCCTCTGTTTTCCAGTTTTCATTGGAATCGAGAAAGCGGCGGCACTGAGCCAGCGCCTGCGGGTGGGAAATTACGGTACGGATTTCTTCGACTTTAGCTCCCGGCAGTGCCATCAGCACATGCTCCACCGGCAATTCCTGCTCACCGACGATATAGTGCGGATATTCCACCAGAAGATCATAAATATCGGATACAATGCCTGCTGTGGAGTTCTCGATCGGAAGTACAGCGTAATCGGCTTCGCCCCTCGTAATCGCCTCCATTGCCTCTTTCCAGGTATCTACGTGAAAGCTTGTAATCGTATCATCGAAAAATTCTTTCATGGCACCGAAGCTATAGGCGCCCTCCACACCCTGAAAGACAACCCTTTTTCCGTGCGTTGGAAGATGATCCACCTGTGTGTAATCGGTCATCTCCTCGCCGCCGTTCTCGGTCAGCAGCTGATACTGGCGCTTCCGGCTGATCGACATGATCTGCTGGAACAGCTCCTGGATGCCTTTTGTATTAAATGCATTTGTTCCCTCGCCTGTCAGCTTTTCCAGCTTCTGGCGCTCACGTTCCGCATCAAAAACGGCTTTTCCTGTCTCTATCTTGTACTGCGCAACCTCCGCCGTCAGCGCCATCCGGTGCTGGAACAGGCGGACGATCTCGTCATCGGTGACATCAATCTCGTCGCGGATTTTTCCTAAGTCTAGCATATCTGGTCCTCCTGATACTCTGCATTTGTTGCAGATATCAATATTTTACTCCATCTCCGTTTAATTTACAAGAAAAGATCTTCCGAAATTCGGCTTTTGTACAATCTTTTTCCTTTTTGACTGCTATTTCACTTTATTTTTTCACATTTCATATTACTCTGCTTTTCGACCTTTTTCCTGCCATTTTTTATCTTGCATTTATCCTGTTTTTGTGTTAAGGTGGAACACAGAAAAAATAAGTTACTGTTCACTCAGCAGTGAAACACCTGCTGTTTTGCTGCGTAAGAAAGTGATTCAGGCGTGAGCAGCCCTCCTTTTGCGAAGCAAAACTTTAAATGAGGGCTGCGAATGTTACCGTTCGTAGGGAACCTGTGAACAGTAACAAAAATAAGGATCTTCATAGGAGGTAATATATGCGACACTTAATGAGTCCCCTTGATTTCTCGGTCGAAGAACTGGATCAGTTAATGGATCTGGCGAACGATATTGAAAAGAATCCGGAGAAATATGCACATGCCTGCGATGGCAAAAGACTTGCTACTTTATTTTATGAACCAAGCACACGCACCCGTCTCAGCTTTGAGGCTGCCATGATGAATCTTGGCGGTACTGTTCTTGGTTTTTCTTCTGCCAATTCTTCTTCCGCTTCCAAAGGTGAAAGCGTAGCCGACACCATCCGCGTGGTATCCTGCTTTGCAAATATTTGTGCCATGCGTCATCCGAAAGAAGGCGCTCCGCTCGTTGCATCGATGTACTCCCGTATTCCTGTGATCAACGCAGGTGATGGCGGACATCAGCATCCGACGCAGACTCTTACCGATCTTCTTACCATCCGTTCTTTAAAGGGTCGCCTGAACAATCTTACCATCGGCTTCTGCGGCGATCTTAAATTCGGCAGAACGGTTCACTCCCTGATTGAAGCGCTGGTTCGTTATACCGGCATTAAAATTGTATTAATCTCCCCGGAGGAGCTGCGTCTCCCGGATTACATCCGTGATGATGTGCTGCGCGCAAACAATGTTCCATTTGAGGAAGTTATTAAAATGGAAGATGTTCTCCCGAAGCTGGATGTCCTTTATATGACCCGTGTCCAGAAAGAACGTTTCTTCAACGAGGATGATTACATCCGTATGAAGGATTTCTATATTCTGGATCAGTCCAAAATGGATCTTGCTTCTCCGGAAATGCTGGTTCTGCATCCGCTGCCGCGTGTCAATGAGATCTCCGTTGACGTGGATAACGACCCGCGCGCTGCTTACTTTAAACAGGTTCAGTACGGTGTTTATGCACGTATGGCCCTGATTCTGACGCTGCTGAACATCAAAGTCGATTAAGAAAGGAGCATCTTTCGCTATGCTGAACGTAGGACGTATTGAAGAGGGCTTCGTGCTCGACCATATTAAAGCAGGAAAGGCTATGACCATTTACCATGATCTGGGACTGGACAAGCTGGACTGTACCGTAGCCATTATTAAAAATGCCAAAAGTGAAAAAATGGGAAAAAAAGACATTCTGAAAGTTGAGTGTTCGGTTGATAAGATGGATCTTGACATCTTAGGCTTTATCGATCACAATATCACTGTCAATGTCATTAAAGACGGCGAGATTACGGAGAAAAAAGAACTTCATCTGCCGAAACAGGTGGTTGATGTGATTAAATGTAAAAACCCGCGCTGTATCACCTCCATTGAGCAGGGATTAAAACATGTCTTTATCCTGGCTGACCCGGAAAAAGAGGTTTACCGTTGCAAATACTGTGATGAGAAGTATACAGGAAACAGAAATAAATAAGAGCTGTACGGCAAAGCGCCCGGAACCACGTTCGGTTTCGGGCGCTTTCTTTTATCTTTCCTATGCAGTTTTTGCTTCTTTCGAACCGAGGCACACAATCAGCCAGCCGATGAAGGCCGCAAGAGATGCGCAGATCAGCATCGCGCCAACACCGGCTGCATCGATAAGCCAGCCGCCAAACAGGGAGCTCATTACATTTCCTGCGGTGATGGTCATCGCCATATATGCCTGTCCTTTAATCGAATCCTGCGGCTCCATGATGCCGTCCACGTAATAGACGCAGGCGACGTTGATCAGCGCCCAGCCGAACATCTGGAACGGCTGAGCAGCGTAGTACGTCGGAATATTAAAGGCCAGGAAGGTTCCTATGCTTTTCAGGACAAAAAACAGGCCGGAGAGGCGGAACCAGAAAACACTGCTCTTCTTTTTCAGCAGATAGCCGAACAGAAACATCGTTGGCAGCTCGGAAACTGCAGAGATGGTCATCGCATTTCCCATCTCACCGCTGCCACCACCTTTTGCCATTGCAATCTGATAATTGAAGCTGTTAATCAGGCTATGTGACATAAAGATCAGAATGCAGCCAAGCAGTACTACCACGAAGGACGGATACCGTTTCAGAAAATCGACCGGACCGGCTGCTCCTGTCTCTTCTTTTTCCGCTTCTGCTTTTTTCCTGTCCTTTTTAAACGGAAAGCGAAATACACAGATGAGGAAAAGAATGGTCAGCGCGATAGCCCAGATCGGAATCATGTCTGCTCCAAAGGATGCGGTCAGCCGGCCGAGCAGCCATGATGCAATCGCATATGCAACGGAACCCATGCCGCGCCCGATTCCGTAATCAAGTTCCTCTCCCTGGCGGATCGTCTCCATACCAAGAGAATTAACGAACGGAATCATCAGCATCAACATCGTAATGCTTGCGCCGTACAGCAGTGTCCTTACCACCATAGAACTGCTTTCTGCCGTTGCAGCAAGGGAAATGACAAGAACAAGCTGAATCAGGTTCGCTCCAAGGAGCATTGTTCGTACGGACGGGCTTTCTGGCCGATCTGCGTAGGATGCCAGCACAGGCTGCAGAACCGCTGACACGATACAGCCAACTGCCGTCAGAAGGCCGATTTGTGTGTTTGTGAAGCCTTTTTCAAGAAGATAGACGCTGGCATACCCCATCAGTGCCGCGTATCCCATCCAGTAGCAGCCCTGAATCGTGCCATAGCGCACGGACAGGTGTTTTTTCATGTTTTTGTCCCCCTTTTTCTACAACTTTTCCCTTATCGTAGCGTATTCTGCAGAAAATAGCAACTCAAAATCAACAATAAAACTATTTAGAATTTTTTCGAAATGCTTATTGACTTTTCACTTTCCCTGTGATAAAAAGTATTTAGATAAATTTCTAATTACGTTGCATTCATACTGTCGGAAAGGAGGTTTCCGTGGCATTCGCAGAAACGTTTAAAGCTCTCTCCGATCCTGTCCGGCGAAGGATTCTGGAGCTTCTGAAAAACGGAAGACTTTCTGCCGGGGAGATCGGATCGCACTTTGATATGACAGGTGCAACCATCTCCTACCATCTCGGTATTCTGAAAAAAGCAGACCTTGTGCTGGAATCCCGGGAGAAAAATTTTATTTATTATGAACTCAACACTTCCGTCCTGGAAGAAATCATGCTCTGGATTTCAGAGCTCAAAGGAGGCACTTCTGATGTGGAAAAAATATAAAACAACACTGATTCTGACAACACTCATTTCTCTTTTTCCGACGGTGATCGGACTTCTGCTCTGGAATCGCATGCCGGACACCATTGCCACCCATTTTGGCACAAACAACGTTCCCAACGGCTGGAGCAGCAAAACGATGGCAGTGATCGGTATTCCTCTGTTTCTTGCCGCTCTGCAGATTTTTACCGCTGTTTTCACTTTTTCTGATCCGAAACGGCAGAACATCGGCCCGAAGATGATCCGTCTTGTTCTGTGGATCATACCTGTAACCTCCCTGATAGTCTGCTGCTCCATCTATGCAAACGCAGTCGGCATTGCAGTTGATATCGGTTTTGTTGCCAATGGGATTGTCGGCCTTCTCCTTATTCTCATCGGCAATTACATGCCAAAATGCAAACAGAACTACACAACCGGCATCAAAGTTCCATGGACACTTCACAGTCAGGAAAACTGGAACCGCACTCACCGCCTCGCCGGCTGGATTTGGATCATCGGCGGCGTTGCCATGATCGTAAACAGCTTTCTGCAGCTTGAATGGATTTTATTTCTCACGATCGCAGCGCTGGTTTTGATTCCGATCGGATATTCCTTTCTCCTGTTTCAGAAAGGAATCTAAACCCGGAGAATTTTTTATAAGAAAATTCAACGAAGTTTCCTGTTTAAAAAAGCTTCTGTTCTTCCCTTTTTCCGGGAGGAACAGAAGCTTTTTTATTTCGCGATTTTTATATCTATAAGGAAATGATTCCTATTTTTATACTTATTCTACTGGATGCAGATTTTTCAATGATACATCAAGAATCGGTGCAGAATGCGTCAGTGCACCGCTGGAAACATAGTCTACGCCGGTGTCGAGGATCGTGGCGATATTTTCTTTTGTCACATTTCCGGAGCACTCGGTTTTTGCTCTGCCGTTGATGACGGCTACCGCCTCTTTCATCTGTGCTGGAGTCATATTGTCGAGCATGATAATGTCGGCACCTGCATCTGCTGCTTCGCGGACCATATCAATATTTTCGCACTCGACTTCAATCTTGCGCACAAACGGAGCATAATCACGTGCCATCTCGATCGCTTTTGTGACACTGCCTGCAGCTCCGATATGATTGTCCTTTAACAGAACGCCGTCGGACAGATTATAGCGGTGATTCTGGCCGCCGCCGATTTTGACTGCATATTTTTCAAAAATACGCATATTCGGGGTCGTTTTTCTGGTATCGAGAAGGGTCGTTTTGGAACCTTCGAGCAGCTTCGCAACGCTTCTCGTATACGTTGCGATTCCGCTCATCCGCTGCAGATAATTGAGCGCGGTTCTCTCACCGGACAGCAGAACACGGATATCGCCGTTTACGGTTGCGAGCAGATCGCCTTTTTTGACTTCATCTCCGTCTTTCACATACGGAATAATCTCGGTTTTCTCATCGAGCAGAGTAAATACTCTTGCAAATACTTCCATACCGGCAATGATGCCGTCCTGTTTGCAGAGAAGCTGTACCGTTCCCTGGCAGGCTTCTGGCATGACAGCATTCGTGGTTACATCTTCACTGGAGATATCTTCCTGCAGCGCCAACAGCAGCAGATTATCCACATTTAGTGTTCTTGTGATTGGATTCATATTTGTCTTCCTTTCTGATCGCATCCCAGATGCTCTCTTTGCAGCGTTCTGCATATTCTTCCATATCCTGGTAATCTTCTTTTCTAATATCGTACCGTTTTGCAAGGAGCTTCCATTCATCTTCCTTCGGCTCCGTTGCCGTTTCTTTGCGGTCTGCGTTCTCTACAAGACCCTCTGCGGCCCATTCGGCAGCCATCTTCTTTGCCGCGCGCTCTGCGAATACAAGGCTCTCCAGCAGAGAATTGCTTGCCAGACGGTTTGCACCGTGCACGCCGTTGCAGCTCGTCTCACCTGCTGCATACAGATGATCCATCGTCGTTTCGCTATTGCTGTCTACCTTGACGCCACCCATAAAGTAATGCTGGGCCGGTACAACCGGGATCGGTTCTTTTGTGATATCATATCCCTCTTCCAGGCATTTCTGGTAAATATTCGGGAACCGTTCTTTTACATCGAGCGGAATCGTTTTCAGAGAAAGCCATACGTGCTTCGTGTGGTCCTTTTCCATCTGGCGGTGGATCTCACGGGATACCACGTCACGCGGCTGCAGTTCATCGGTGAAACGCTCGCCATTTTTATCGAGCAGTACAGCGCCCTCTCCGCGGACAGATTCGGAAATCAGGAAACGGCGGCCTTTCTTTTGGGAATACAGCGTTGTTGGGTGAATCTGTACGTAATTGACATTTTTCAGCGCTACGTTCCTGTGAATTGCAATTGCAAGTGCATCTCCTGTCAGATGCGGGAAGTTCGTGGAATTATCGTAAATTCCGCCGATACCGCCGCATGCCCAGATCACATCCCTGGCATAAACCGGAATCAGCTTTCCTTCTTCATCCCGGATCAGAACACCCTCGCAGACATTTTTGCAGGAAAGAATATCACACATTTCCGTGTGCGCAAGAAGCGTCACGTTCGGCAGCTTTTTTACCTGCGCGAGAAGCTTGCTCGTAATCTCCTTTCCGGTTACATCGTCGTGGAACAAGATGCGATTGGTAGAATGTGCGCCTTCTTTCGTATAGCAGAGTTCCCCGTTTTCATCGCGGCGGAAATCCACACCCCAGGCGATAAGCTGATTGATGACATTCCGGGAAGAACGGATCATAATGTCGACGGATTCCGGCGTATTTTCATAGTGGCCGGCATGCATCGTATCCTCATAGAACGCATCGTAATCGTCTTCGTTTTTCAGAACACAGATACCGCCCTGTGCGAGGAAGGAGTCGCTGTCCTCGGTATCTGCTTTTGTTATCATCAGAATATCGGCTTCCTGGGGCAGATGAAGTGCCGCAAAACATCCTGCCACACCGCATCCTACAATCACTGCATCATAATACTTTTTCATTTCATTTCCTCTTTTCCGCTTCTGCGTTCTGCTTATTTTGTTACTTTGCAAGCTCGAGCATTCTTAACAGCGGCGCATGTGCGTCTGAAATTTCCTGTTCGCTTAACAGAACTTCATTCTCCTCATTTTCCAGTGCTTCTATTAATTTGTCCAATGTCACTTTTTTCATATTTGGGCAGATCTGCGTATTTCCCACTGCATAAAACTTCTTATCCGGGCAGCGCTTTTTCAGCTCTGCGAAAACGCCAAGCTCGGTTGCAACGAGAAACTCGGTATTTTTACTTGCCTCGGCATATTTGATGATGCCTGCGGTGCTTCCGACGTAATCGGCAAGTGCAACGACTTCACTTCTGCACTCCGGGTGAACGAGAAGCTTTGCCTGCGGACGCGCTTCCTTTGCAGCCTTTGCAGCTTCTGGACGGATGGCAGCATGTACGTGACAGAAACCGTCATTTAAGATGATATGTTTCTCCGGCACCTGCTCAGCCACATAGGTACCAAGATGCTCGTCTGGGATAAAGAAGATGTCGTGGTTCGGCAGTTCTTTTACAATTTTTACTGCATTGGAGGATGTGACACAGACGTCGGAATGACTTTTTAATTCCGCGGTGGAATTGACATAGCATACGACAGCCACATCCGGGTACTCTTTCCGGACTTCCTCGATTTTTTCAATCGCTGCCATGTGAGCCATCGGGCAGTCGGCATGCAGATCCGGGAGCAGTACTTTTTTGCCCGGGTTTAAGATTTTGGCGCTCTCACCCATGAAACGAACGCCGCAGAGAACGATGACACTGGCGTCCACTTTCGTCGCCATGTCGCTTAAGTAATACGAATCCCCGATGTAATCGGCAATTTCCTGCACCTCATCCGGCACGTAATAGTGTGCCATGATAACGGCATTTTTTTCTTTCTTTAATGTTTCCAGCTTTTCTCTTCTGGTATCCATTGGTTTTGTTTCCTTCCTATTTTTACTATAACGATTCAGAACCCTGAATAGTGATATTTTTTTAACACTTTAGCGCTTAGTATACCACAACTTTTGTCATGTGACAAGACAGTTGTAATATCCATTGTCCATTTTTTTCATGCCTTTTCCCTTCCCCGTGCTCTATAATAGGAAGTACTTGTCTAAGACATGAAAATCTGTGACGCAGTAATTCACGTTCTGCTGCGCTGAATTTTTGCATTATTTTCCGGGATTGCTATAAAAACACCCGGAAGTTTGACGGTTGAATAATGATCTACAAAAAAAAACGGCCACAATACCCATATTTACTGGGTTTGTAACCGTTTTATCACCATACAGCTGTCAAAGACGGGATTCTATCATTTCACCTCTGGTATCTCACTATTTACCATTTCTTCCGCCGTATCTTCTTCTATTTCTGTCTTTGTCACCTGTTTGATATGCTTTTTTTTCAGATGCAGATATACGAATTCCCGAAAAATAGTATAGAACACGGAAAGCAACGGAATAAAAACAAGCATACCTATAATTCCCATAAGATTTCCGCCGATCGTAACTGCTGCAAGAACCCAAATCGATGGAAGCCCTACAGACTCACCCACAACATGAGGATAGATCAGATTTCCCTCGATCTGCTGCAGCACCAGAAATACTATAATAAATAAAATTGCCTGTTTCGGATTTACCATAAAGATCAAAAAGCTTCCCACTGCACACCCGATGAAGGCTCCGAAAATCGGGATCAATGCCGTAAACGCAATTAAAACTCCGATCAAAAGTGCATATGGCATCCTCAAAATGCTCAATATCACAACAAACATACAGCCAAGGATCACGGCTTCCAGACACTGACCTGTAAGAAAATTTGCAAATGTCTGATAAGTCAGAGAGCAGACTTTAAGAAAAGCATCTGCTTTTTCCTTTGGAAGAAAAGCGAAAAATACTTTTCGAATCTGCACCTGCAGCGTTTCCTTCTGAAAAAGGACATAGCAGGCAAAGGAAAATGCAACAAAAAAGGCTGCCAATCCACTAACTATGGAACCCACTGCTGACATTGTGATATTCATCATATTTCCTGCACCATTTCCAAGCAGGCTTATCCCCCACTTGATCGCCTGATCCGGATTAAACTGTACCTGATCTACAAGCTTCATGATTTCCTGGTTATTATGGGAAAACTCCCGGATCCAGCTTTGCATCTGCGGAATAAAATCAGCGATACTCATCATCAGGGTTCCTATTGTCCGCGTAAGCTGCGGAATCACACCAAACATCACCAGTACAATCACGCCAACCGCAAATACGATCGTGAGGAACAGGCTTATCGGTCTTGCCAGTTTTTCGACGATCTTATTTTCTTTTTTTGCCCTTCCAAAAATTTTCTTTTCCAAAAAGCTCATTGGCACGTTGGTCACAAATGCGATCGCTCCGCCAAGTACAAATGGAAATACGATCCCCCATATTGCTTTCAACACATCGAGTACCACATTAAACTTCCACAGTGCGACCACAAGAAATGCTGTAAACACAATAAGTTCCCGGATTTTTTTTACAGATTTTTTACTTATATCCACTATCATTCTCCTCTTTTTCTTAATTTCATGCGTATCCATTTAAGTAGCTGAATAATCGGAAAACTTGCAAACGCAAATTTTCAAACTCAAATTACTCCCCTTTATTAGACCTAATCGTATAACAGAATCGGTACCTCTGTCAAGATTTTTGAAATTATATTTAAAGTGTAAAAAGATATAGTCGCCATTTTCTTTCTTGCCTTTTCCCTTCCCTATGGTCTATAATAGAAAGTACTTGTCTAAGATACGAAATTGCTGATAAAGGAGCATTCTATATGAACAAAAAGGAAATTGCCGAAATTAAAAAACTGTTTACCCCATCCCACTGTGCGAT
The DNA here is from genome assembly GCF_003481245.1 of Blautia sp. TF10-30. Classification (NCBI taxonomy): domain Bacteria; kingdom Bacillati; phylum Bacillota; class Clostridia; order Lachnospirales; family Lachnospiraceae; genus Blautia; species Blautia sp. TF10-30. The sequence goes on along the minus strand of NZ_QUKM01000011.1, from coordinate 89,969 downwards.
CACGCGAATCTGCGGATGCTATGTGGATGCGGAAAAGAATATTAAGACAAAATTAAAAGAAGCGTTTCTCTCTCTCGAAGAGGAAGAAATGTTTAAGTATTTTAAGATTTTTAAAAGCACCCTCTCCGGTACCATCGGAAAGAATCTGCTGAATATGGAGTTCCCGCTCTCCCAGGAAAGTGAGGGCGGCACACAGGAGTTTCTCTTAAAACTCCGCAACAGTGAGCTGAAGGACGAAGCGCTGATTGATGAATTTTATGAAAAGGTGATGGCGGATTATCTCTATCCGGAAAACTACTATATTATTCTGATCCATGGTGCCTACGATGTACCGGGACGCGCTTCGGATAATCTGGATATGGACGATGCTTCCGATTACGTCTATGAATTTATCCTCTGCAGCATCTGCCCGGTAAAACTCGACAAACCGGGTCTCTGCTACAATGTGTCCCACAATACGATTGAAAACCGCGTGCAGGACTGGGTGGTCGGCGCACCGGAAAACGGTTTTCTCTTCCCGGCCTTCACAGACCGCAACACGGATATCCACAATCTGCTGTATTTCACGAAAAACGCAGAGATGGATCAGCCGGACTTTCTCGACCACTTCCTAGGCTGTCAGGCGCCACTCTCCGCGAAATCCCAGAAAGAAACGTTTCAGTCTATTATAGAAGAAACTCTCGATTCCGCCTGTGATTTTTCTACTGTTATGACCATTCAGGAGAACTTAAATACCATGATTGAAGAGCGGAAAGACGATCCGGAACCGGTGGTGCTCGATAAACACGAGGTAAAACGTCTGCTCGCCAGCAGCGGCGTACCGAATGAACAGCTTGACGAGTTCGACGAGAAGTACGAATCCATTGCGGATGAGAAAGCAAGCTTCGTTGCCTCGAACGTGGCCAGTACACGGAACTACGAGATCCGCACCCCGGATGTTATCATCAAAGTCAGCCCGGAAAAGGCCCAGCTCATCGAAACCCGTACGATCGACGGAACACCGTATATTCTGATCGAGGCAGCCGATGAAGTGGAAATCAACGGAATTCTTTTAAAACCGTCACGGCCATCCGATGCGGATGATACCGAATTTTAACAGCCAAATGACAGCGAGTCTTTCTCATTGTCCGAAAAAAAAAGCGGCAGTCCCAGACAAAAGGGCTGCCGCTTTTTCTTCCTTTTATTTATGCTTAGCAGAGTGCTTTTCCAAGTGCAATGCATGCTGCCTCAGCTTCATCATCTGGCGCGTCTGCGCAGATCACGCTGTCGCATACCAGCTCGGCGCCATCATTTTTGCAGCTTTCTTCCCAGGTGCGCATCCACTCGCCATCTCCCCATCCATAGGAGCCAAACAGAGCGATTTTCTTTCCGGAGAGTTTGGATTCACATGCGGAGAACATTGGCTCGAACTCGGTATCTTCCAGCTCTTCTGCCCCCATAGCCGGGCATCCGAAAGCGATTGCATCGTATGCATCTACATCATCCGCAGAGAAATCTGCGCAAGTCAGAACAGAAACTTCTGCGCCTGCCTCTTTTGCTCCCTCTGCTACTTTCTGTGCCATCATTTCTGTGTTGCCGGTTCCACTCCAATAAACTACTGCTACTTTGCTCATGTTTCAAATCCTTCTTTCTTTATTTTCTGATTCCGGGGGATTTTTCTTTCCCCGATCCTACTGCCCTTTTTATGGTATGCAGGATTTTATGTTAAACAGCTACGGTGAGCTGTAAAACGCTTCTTCCCTGCTTCCAGAGACGCAGATACACGTTTCTGCATTTCTGATAGCGCTGAAATGTTTTCTGTGTTTCGCACTCATTGCAATAGACCTTCCAGCATCCCTTGCATTTATAATTGTGGCCTTTGTTCTCAATAAAACCGATCACATCACCGAGCGGATAGTCGAGAAACACACCGATCTCATGCGGAAATCCTTCTTTACACTCTGCCACCCGGGTTTTTAGGCGATTCAGTGCATAAGCAATGTCTGTATTTTCATATCCATAGGATTTTAAAAACGCTGCATTCTCCGGATTTTCCAGCTCCTTCTGGAGAAGCCCTTCACGGTACACATAGACCAGTGCTCTCGTCTCATGCTCCCGCAATACAAAGATGCGAATTCCTTTTGGTTCCAGACAGGCACTCCAGTATGAAATCTGATCTTCCAGTTCTTCTTTGGATGAAAATGTCATATTACATAAATTTGCGGCTTTGATGGAAGCCAGCGTTGCCGAACAGTGTTCGATCAGAAATCTCTCAATCATGCCTTTTACGTCTCCTTCTTACATTGCTGCTGCGCAGTGCTCATCTAATACCGAGCGAAGTGCGGTGGCACTGCTGGTATGGATTCTTGCGATCGGAATATTGTTTTTCTTTGCTTCCTGGGAAGCAGTGATCACCATTTTGTGGGATACGGTGTTGGTAAAGAGAATCATCAGATCCGGATTCCCGATTTTTTTCTTAACGGAGCCATGCTCTTTCGGGAACACCTTTGCTTTACATCCATAGTCTTTACAGATATCTGTATATTGACACACCATTCTTTCATTTCCACCGATAATTACGACACTCATCTTCTCTACCTGCCTTTCTGTTGTTATCTTATGCTACTTGAAATTAGTTTATTCTAACTCCTGTGTTTTAAGAAAGAATCCCTCTACCGGGATCCCGTATGATTTTTGGTTTTATCCGTTGTACTTTAGTTAGCTACATCTAACTGTTGGGTATATCATACCGTTTTTGTCGGATTTTGTCAAGGATATCCTGCAAATTTTTCCGGCTTTTCTTGAGAAAATTGTATCATTTTCTTTTTCACATCACGCTGGTGAAAGAATATTCGCAATGGAAGCAGAGGCTTTCCCTGCTTTTGTTAAAAAGCCGCTGGAATCTTAAGAAGAAGACTCCAGCGGCTTTCCCGTTGCTATTCTGTTCTGTTTTTTATACCGGCTCGTCCAGCAGGTTACCCATACTCTTTAAGCCAATGTAAAGAGTAGATGTATTGTGAAGCAGTGCGGAAGTGGTTGGCTGTAAAATGCCGCCCACGCCGAGCAGAATCAGTCCGGCATTGAACGTAACGATAAAGCGGTAATTCTTATGAATCCGTTTCATCAGACGGTTGCTCAGCATACGAAGCACCAGAATTTCTGCCAGATCGTCTGCGGCAACGGTGATATCCGCGATCTCACGCGCAATCTCTGCGCCCTCGCTGATGGCGATTCCAACGTCTGCGGCAGAAAGTGCCGGTGAATCGTTAATACCGTCACCGATCATAATGACTTTACGTCCCTCTGCTTTTTCTTTCTCCACAAAGTTTGCCTTATCCTCCGGCAGTACCTCAGCATAGTACTCGTCCACGCCGACCTTCTTCGCGATCGCTTTTGCCGTGCGCTCGCTGTCTCCGGTCATCATGACGATCTTTTTCAGACCTGCTTTTTTCAGCTGACGGATAATTTCGGCCGCCTCCGGACGAAGCGGATCCTCAATGCAGATAACTGCTGCAAGTACACCTTCTAAGGCAAGATAGAGATGAGAATACTCCTCCGGCAGATGACGGAACTTCTCTTCCATTCCTTCCGGAATGATACTGTTCTCATCCTCAAATACGAAGTGATAACTTCCAATAATCGCTTTTTCGCCATTGATCGTTGTAGAAATACCGTGTGCAACGATATATTCTACTTTGGAGTGCATCTCCTCATGATCCAGATGTTTCTCTTTTGCCGCGTCTACTACGGCTTTTGCCATGGAATGCGGAAAATGCTCTTCCAGGCAGGCTGCGATGCGCAGAAGCTCATCCGGGCTCTTTGTTTCGCTGAAGGATACCACCTCTGCTACGGTCGGCTGCGCTTTTGTCAGTGTTCCGGTCTTATCGAAAACGATCGTATCCGCTTCCGCCACAGCCTCCAGGAATTTACCGCCCTTTACGGTGATCTTGTGCTGGTTTGCCTCGCGGATTGCAGAGAGAACGGAAATAGGCATGGCAAGTTTTAACGCACAGGAGAAGTCTACCATCAGAATAGAGAGTGCTTTCGTTGCATTTCTGGTCAGAAGATACGTCAACGCCGTTCCGCCAAGGGAATACGGTACAAGACGGTCTGCCAGATGCTCTGCCTTGCTCTCCAGTCCGGATTTCAGTTTCTCGGACTCTTCGATCATCGCGGTAATCTTCTCGTAACGGCTGGATCCGCCGGTCTGCTTCACAAGAATGGTAAGCTCGCCCTCCTCAAGAACCGTTCCCGCATAGACAACGGAACCTAAGGTACGGCGTACCGGAACAGATTCTCCGGTCAGAGAAGCCTGGTTTACCATACCCTCGCCGTTGGATACCTCGCCGTCGAATGGAATCAGATTTCCCATATGTACGACAATCTCGTCGCCCGCAACAATTTTTTCAGACGGAACGAGAATTTCCTGGCCGTCTTTTTTCAGCCATACCTTTCCGACGTTCAGCGACATGCTGCGTGCCAGATCTCCGACGGATTTTTTATGCGTCCATTCCTCAAGCAGCTCTCCTACGCCGAGCAGGAACATGACAGAGCCTGCGGTTCCATAGTCGCCGCGGAGCATCGAAACACCGATTGCGGTTGCATCAAGAACCGGAACTTCGATCTTTCCCTGTGCCAGTGTCTGGATTCCTTTCCAGATATATTTTACGGAAACAACCGTAGTATAGATGGCACGGATCGGTGCCGGAAGAAGCCATTTTCTTCCAAAGTGGTAAATCACTTTGCTGATCAGCTTTTCCTGATATTCGTTGTTTAACGCTCTGCCGGAGCTCTCAAGCAGTCCGGTCGGCAGCTCTACTTCCTCGTAGTGGAAGAGCTGTATCATCCGAATCACAGCGGCTCGTTCTCCCTCGTAACAGATCACGGCATCGCCGGTTCTGTCATATACCTTCGCGAAAGATACCTGGTTCTGATTCTGCAGATAGTACAGCAGTGTCTCTGCCTGTACGGAGGACATGCGCTTCTGTGCCAGATGGATTCGGATTCTGCCTCTGCTTTCGTGTTTAATATAAAATTTCAAATCTTATGCCTCCTAGAAAAACACCTGCAGAGAATTCTGCAGGCGTTTTGTTTTTTCCGTATGAATACGACGTAAATCAGATGTTGCTGTGTACAGCTTATGCCTCAACCGTATCCTCTGCTTCTGCTTCAACAGCTTCCTCTGCTGTCTCTTCAGCTACATCCTCTACTGCCTCTTCTGCTGCTTCACGCTCTTCGTTGATCTGTTTTGCGTCAGCATAGATGTCCTCCGCATTCTCCTGGATGGTCGTTACCGTATCCATAACAACTTTCTTTGCACGAAGAACAGCTGCGGTGCAGTTGGTGTAAAGTTTTTTCGCATCCTTGCTGGACAGTGCTTTGATACCTGCTGTTCCGAATAATACTCCTGCTGCGAAAAGTCCTGGATGTTTTAAATCTTTGATTGTCATATTACATTTCCTCCTATTGTTAAAATAAATTTTTCCTGAATTTTACATTTTCCCCCGCTGTGGTTCACAGTATAGCACTCACCTGCTCGGTTAGACAATACGTACAGTTCTTTTTGATAATTATTTTCATTAAAACAGGGAAAACGGAAGGAATTTTCACCCGTTTTCCCCGTTTTTCAGCCTTCCACCGCTGAAACAATCACATTTTCAATATCCTGATTCTGAATATAGCCCTTTGCCTTCAGTCCGGATTTCATCACGTCCATCCACATCTCTCCGCTTAAGCGGCAGATGGTATGATCGCTCAGTTCTACGGTACAGCCCTGATCTTTGAAGCATTCTTCTCCACAGGCAATCTTGTAAAAATTTTTGCGGCTGATTGCACCGATGCTCTCCAGTGTATTCACCATGCGATACACCGTAGCAGGCCCGATGCTGCTGTCTTTCTGCAGAGCTTTATAGTAAATTTCTTTACAGCAGGAGCACTCCTCTTCCAGGATAATATCGAGCAGAATCCGTCTCTGTCTGGTTATTCTGCATCCCTGTTCCCGGAGCTTCTGAATAATCAGTTCTCGCTTCATCTGTGTTCTGTGATAATTTCTGGCTTCATGCTTTGTCTGTTCCTGCGGCATACGTTCTACCTCCTGATGATGATTCCTGTCCTGTCAGTCGCAATGTCCCTTGCACTGCCCGCAGTTACCACCACAGCTTCCCTTGCCACTTTTTTTATCTTTAATCATACTGCGTACTGCAAGTCCTACCAGACCAACAACGACTACAAGTGTGATAAAAGTTCCCATAGAAACAACTCCTTTCTTTTCAAAAGAGTCCGCATCCTGCAGCGGATGCCGGATACGGACTCTTCATCAGATACATGTTCTCTATCTGTCACAGCAATTATTTGCTGAACATTTTGTTGGTGGAAACGCTCAGAGTTGCGCTCTCTTTGTAAGGTCTTACCAGCAGATATACAAATCCAATGATGAGCAGAACAGCAACTACCGTTCCGATTCCAAAACCGCCGCCGATGAACAGGTTACCGATCTGATAAATGCACAGGGATACAACATAGGCAAGCAGTGTCTGATATCCGATTGCAGTAAAAAACCATTTGGTATTGTTCATCTCACGTTTGATTGCACCCATTGCTGCGAAGCACGGTGCGCACAGAAGGTTGAATACCAGGAAGGAATAAGCTGCTACCGTAGATAAGCTTCCTGCGAGCTGTCCCCAGATCTCGGCACCGTCTTCTGCAACTTCACCAAAGCCGAACAGGATACCGAAGGTACCAACAACGTTCTCTTTTGCGATCAATCCGGAAACAGCTGCAACAGCCATCTTCCAGTCGCCCCATCCAAGAGGTGCAAACAGAGGAGCGATCACGCTTCCGATGGAAGCCAGGATACTGTCATTTAACTGCTCAGCTTCCAGCATTCCGAAGGATCCGTCAACCCATCCGAAGTTCATCAGGAACCACAGAACGATGGTAGACATCAGGATGATCGTACCGGCTTTTTTGATGAAAGACCAGCCACGCTCCCACATGCTGCGGAGAACGTTGCTTACCGTCGGCCAGTGGTAAGCCGGAAGCTCCATAACAAACGGAGCCGGATCGCCAGCGAACAGTTTTGTTTGTTTCAGGATGATACCGGAGCAGATGATTGCTGCGATACCAACGAAGTAAGCACTTGGTGCAACCCAGGAAGCTCCATTAAACAGAGCGCCTGCGATCAGGGCGATGATTGGAAGTTTTGCTCCACAAGGTACAAACGTTGTTGTCATGATGGTCATTTTACGGTCACGGTCATTCTCGATGGTACGGGAAGCCATGATACCAGGAACACCGCAACCACTTCCGATCAGCATCGGAATGAAGGATTTTCCGGAAAGTCCAAATTTACGGAAGATACGGTCCATGATGAATGCAACACGCGCCATGTAACCGCAGGACTCCAGAAATGCCAGGAACAGGAACAGTACCAGCATCTGCGGTACGAATCCAAGTACGGCACCAACACCGGCAACAATACCATCCAGGATCAGACCCTGCAGCCAGTCAGCGCAGTGGATCGCGTTCAGCAGATTTTCAATGGCCGGCGGAATGATCTCTCCAAAGAGTACATCGTTGGTCCAGTCCGTTACAAAAGTACCTACTGTTGTGACAGATACATAATATACAACCCACATAACAACTGCAAAGATCGGAAGTGCCAGCCAGCGGTTAGTTACGATCCGGTCGATCTTATCCGATGTTGTCATGGCGTTTTTCTTGTTCTTTGTGACACAGTCACCGATGATGCTGGAAATATAAACGTAACGCTCGTTTGTAATAATACTCTCGGTATCGTCATCAAATTTGTCTTCCAGCTGTTTGATCTCGGCAGATACATCCGGAACGGATTTCATCTGCTCTGTGATCTTATCATCTTTCTCCAGAAGTTTGATTGCAAAGAAGCGTTTCTGCTCATTTACAATATCACTTCCGAGTTTGCTCTCAACGGTGCGGATGACTGCCTCCACATCCTTGTCAAACTCATGAACCGGTACAGCAGCACCTTTTTTCTGTGCAATCTGCACTGCTTTATCAGCAGCTTCTTTGATTCCGGTTCCTTTCAGAGCAGAGATGGTTACAACTTCACAGCCCAGCTTTTTCGCCAGTTTGTCGATATGTATTTTGTCTCCGTTCTTCTCAACAATATCCATCATGTTGACAGCCATGATCACCGGAATACCAAGTTCCATGATCTGTGTGGACAGATACAGGTTACGCTCAATGTTGGTACCATCTACGATGTTCAGAATCGCATCTGGTCTTTCATTAATCAGGTAATTTCTGGCTACCACTTCCTCCAGTGTATACGGAGATAAAGAATAGATACCCGGAAGGTCCATGATGGTGACATCTTTGTGGCCTTTGAGCTTTCCTTCTTTTTTCTCGACGGTTACACCTGGCCAGTTTCCTACGAACTGGTTGGAGCCTGTCAGTGCATTGAACAATGTTGTCTTACCGCAGTTCGGGTTTCCTGCGAGTGCAATCTTAATTGCCATTTTTCCCATGCCCCTCTTTCTTTGATTTTTACTGATTTTAATAACTTCACAAGCCTTACCAATATTGGCTACAGCTTGCTTTTGTTAGCATCCGCTAACAAGCAGACAAAAAAATTTACTCTACTTCAATCATTTCGGCATCTGCTTTTCTTAAGGATAATTCGTATCCTCTGACGGTTACTTCGACCGGATCGCCGAGCGGAGCAACTTTGCGCACGAATACGTCAACACCCTTGGTGATTCCCATATCCATGATTCTTCTTTTGACCGGACCGGAACCGTTGAGTTTTACAACTTTAACGGTTTCTCCTACGGAAGTCTCTTTTAAAGTCTTCATCTTCTCTCCTTCTTTCCTATCAAATCAGGATTTTGGCTGCCATATCTTTTCCAACGGCTACCCTGGAATCTTTCACATTCACGATGAGATTGCCGTCGATTTCCGATACGACTGTCACGTTTCCGCCAACGACGAAGCCAAGATTTTCAAGAAATCTTCTGGTCTCTTCTTTTCCGCCAACTTTTCTGATTGTGTAACATTCGCCTGGATTTGCCATCGTTAAAGGCATAGTCAATTACCTCCTGTGTATGATAATGAGTTTCATCTCTATTTCAGTTGTTAGTATATGCTAACGTACGTTAGATGTCAACTGCTTTTTTACTATTTTTTTGTATTTTTTTCTGAAATTTACTCCGTTACTGAGAAAAAGCCTTCGTTAAGGGCCCTGTTTTTTTGAAAAATAAGGCAGAACAGAGAAATTTCGTATCTACCTGTTCTGCCCTTTTTGCTTTCCATTTTTTTTTACAAACGGTACATCATCTTATGCCATTTTGCACCGCCATGCGTCGAGTCGGAAAGTTCGATATATTCGTATCCGATCCTTTTGTAGAATGGAATCATATGATCCTTGCATGTAAGAACAACGGCTTTTTTGTCACGCTCTCCTGCGCTTTTTACCATATGACGCATCAGTGCTTCTCCAATGCCCTGTTTCTGGAACTTCGGATTGACGTCCAGTCCGAAAATCATCTGATAATCGCCGTCCGGGTTGTGCAGCGTGGCGTCATGGTAGAGTGCATCCGCCAGATAATCGGTATCCGCACAGCAGCCATTGCAGAAGCCTGCGATTTCGCCATCTTCAGTTTCCGCTACAAAAAAGCTGTTTTTGCAGGTTTTGTACCGCTCCATGAAGTCTTCATAACCTGCCGCCTCGGCAGCCGGGAAACATAGCGCCTCCACCTCGGCTACCTTTTTCAGATCTTCCTCTTTTACCGGACGGATCGTATACTTTACTTTTTGTTTTAAATAGGGCTTCAGTCCCGCAACGACTTCTTCCACCGTTCCATCCACGAACGGATTCTTCAGTCCGGCCAGCTCCAGCAGTGCAAAATATCCTTTGCTTCCGCCTGCCTGGCAGAGACGGTAATAATCGCCCCACGCCTTTTCCGGCTCTTTTTTGAAACGCTCAAAGAACTGGAAAGCACAGATCTGTGCCAGCGCATAATCAATATAATAGAACGGGTTCACAAAGATATGCTGCTTCTGCATCCAGAAACCGCCCTCCTCGAGGAACTTGTGGCCGTCATAATTTCTCCATGGCATATAGGTCAGCTCTAACTGATGCCAGATCGCACGGCGCTCCTTGGCCGTCATGCCGATATTTTCAAATACCTTATGCTGGAACTCATCCACACATACCATGTACGGAATCACTTCCAGCGCGCTCATCAGGTGCGCATAACGGTAATCATCTGCTTTCTCTCCAAAGAATGCATTCATCCAGGGGTATGCGAAATGCTCCATTGTCATCGAGTGAATCTCCGCCACCTCGCTTGTCGGGAATACCATATCCATAAACGGAATCTGTTTTGCCGCTGTATACGCCTCGAACGCATGGCCCGCCTCATGAGTCAGAACATCAACGTCCGCGCTCGTACCATTAAAATTGGAGAAGATGAACGGCGCCTTGAACGTATTCAGAAATGTGCAGTAACCGCCTGTCTGTTTTCCCGGCTTCGTCTCCAGGTCAAACAGCTCATGCTCCACCATAAAATCAAAGAACTCACCCGTCTCTTTCGACAGCTCATGGTACATCTTCTGCGCCTTCGCAACCAGTTCCTCCGTCGTTCCTTCCGGAACCGCGTTTCCTTCCGGGAAAATCAGCTCCTCATCGTAATAATGCAGCCTGTCCACTCCAAGCCGTTTCTCCTGCTCCTTCCGAAGCTCCAGGCAGAGCGGTACAATCTTCTCCTTCACCTGCGCACGGAACTTTGCAACATCCTCCGCCGTATAATCGTATCTTCCATAGCTCAGGTAAATAAATTCAATGTAAGAAGAAAATCCCAGCTTCTTCGCAATTTTATCGCGCAGCGGAACCATCTTGTCATACAGCGCATCCAGCTCCCCGGAAATCTCTTCATACAAATCTCCCCATGCCGTCATCGCCTCTTTCCGCATCTGGCGGTCCGTACTCTGCATCGCCTTCAGCAGTCCATAAAAATTACACGTTTCGCCCTTAAATTCCGTCGAAGCATTCGCCGTAATTTTACTGTACTGCTGCGTCAGATTCGCCTCTTCGATCAGATCCTCCACGATACAGTCGTCCGCTAATTTTTGGCCAACCTCCATATTCTTCACAAAAAATTCCCCGAACTCCTCTGCAAACTCTTTGATAAACGGAGACTCCAGAATCACCTTCTCTGCCTTTTGTATCAGCAGATGGATCGCCGGAATCGTCTCATTCCAGAACTGAACCTCTCCTTCATAAAACGAATCTCTGGTGTCCACCGTATATCTTACCTGCGCCACTTCCGCCATTGTCGCCCAGGCATCCTCGCGCGTTTTTTCTTCCATAAAAAGTCCGCGCAGCTCCTCATATGATTTTGCCTCTTTGAGCGCCTTCGTATACGCTCTTACTTTTTCCTGCTCTGCCTCCATGTCCGGCCTTACGTATTCAATTTCCGAAAACTTTTTCATCTTCTCTTACCTCCTTCTATTCCAGAACGCCCAGATTTTTCAACTCATGATAAACCCGGGACGCCGGCAGTCCCATCACATTATAATAGTCTCCCTGGATTCCTTTCACAAACTTTGTCCCAAACACCGTCTGAATTCCGTATCCTCCAGCCTTATCCGACCACACAGGAGCCTCCCCCTCTTTCTCAAGAGCAAGATACCCGTTTATCTCCTCCTCTGTCATCGCATAAAACTCTACATCTGTACGGTCACAGAACGATACCACACGCTTTGCGTCCCCCTCTGTTACCGCAATCGTAACTCCAGTATACACCTGATGCACCCTTCCCTGCAACTGCTGCATCATGCTTCTGGCATGTTCTATCCCTTTCGGCTTGCCAAGGATCTCCCCTTCAAAAGCCACAACCGTATCCGCCCCGATCACAACGGCATCCCCTTCGGTAATCTCCGCAACATCCAGACATTTCAGCCGTGAAAGCTCCTCCACAACCATCTCCGGTTCCGCAGACGTCACAACTTCTTCCGCCCCTGAAGCCTGAACCTTACACCGTATTCCCAACATCTCCATCAACTCTCTTCTTCTGGGTGACCCCGAAGCCAATATCACTTTCATCCTGCTGTCTCCTTTATTTTTTCTTTCATGACATGCATTTTTTTCACACCATGCAGCGATCCGCGGGAATGTGCGGCTTGCGCCGGATGGCCGGATAAAATAAGTACGCCGGGAACGAACACAATCCACTCGTGTCCGTTCCCGGCGTACTTATTTTATCCAGATGCCTGAATTTCCGTCTTAAGCAAAGCAAAACGATAAGCCGGGTTATGTCGTGTGTAATCATCTATCCAATGGAACTGTCGCCAGTCCCCTTAAGCGACCCACCTGAAAACATGACGGGCAGCCATATACGTTTTCTATTCGGTCTTGCTTCGGATGGGGTTTACATGGCTTTCTCTGTTACCAGAGAAACGGTAGTCTCTTACACTGCCTTTCCACCCTTACCAGGAAAAACCTGGCGGTATCTCTCTGTTGCACTATCCCTGGAGTCACCTCCGCCGGACGTTATCCGGCACCCTGCCCTGCGAAGCCCGGACTTTCCTCACCTGGCCCCTTTCGGTCCTGCCAGCCGCGATTACATATCTTACTTTGTCAAAAACGGAACATCAGACAGTTAATAATCTTACCACAAACTCTCTTTCTTGTCCATCCCCAAATCGCAGATCCCACAAATCCATACAAAACAGCCTTTCACACATCAAAGCAGCTTCCCCCCACAAACTCCCGCAGAATCGAATTCTTGGGAATATCCTCAATCGGCACTCCGACAAAATAATCCAAAAACTTCAACAGCCGCTTTGCCTCCTGGTACTCCGGCTCTCCCTCCTCAATCTGGAACAGCAGCGGTTCCGCATACAGCTTCAGAACCGAAAGCTCATACACCAGCGCTGAATTGAACATCACATCCGCCTTCTCCTGGTTCGGAAAAATATTCCGATCCTCGCCGCGGCGCACCGACGGCCACATCGCAATCGTCTCCTTCGCCGACGTTGCCCGCGTCCGGCTGTCGCGCACCATCCGCCGGATCAGACGTCCGTCCGTCGTCGGAATCCGGTTGTGCTCATCCACATTAATCTGCGTCAGCGCACTGATATAAATCCGGAATTTACTTTCCGAAGGAAGCGACCACGTCAGTTTTTCATTCAGCCCGTGAATTCCCTCCAGCACCAGCACATCGGTCTCCTTCATCTGAATAAAATTCCCCTTGTACTCGCGCTTGCCCGTCTTAAAATTAAAATACGGCAGTTCCACACGCTCTCCGTTCAAAAGTGCTGTCATATCCCGGTTCAAAAGCTCGATATCCAGTGCTTCCAGGCATTCAAAATCATAATCGCCGTTTTCATCCCGCGGCGTATCTACCCGGTTCACATAGTAATTATCAAGGCTGATCGGATGCGGCGTCAGACCATGCGCTGAAAGCTGGATGGAAAGCCGGTTGCAGAACGTTGTCTTTCCGGAGGAAGACGGCCCCGCAATCAGCACAAATTTAACCTGCTTTCTTTCCGCAATCTGCTCCGCAATCTTCGCAATCTTCTGCTCCTGCAGCGCCTCCGCAATCAGCATCATCTGCTGAATATTGCCCTTCGTGATGCGTTCATTTAAGTCGGCAACCGTGGAAATTCCCATCTGCTCACCCCAGCGCTCCGATTCCCGCTGCACCTGGAACACCTTCGGGGAGAGATTCGCCGCCGGCACCGTCTCCGGCGCCTTTTTCTCCGGCATCTGCAGCACAAAGCCGTCATCGTATAAATAGAGATCAAAATACTTCAGATAACTCGTATCATACGTCATAAATCCATAATAATAGTCTTCAAAATCCCCGAGACTGTACAGATTCACACGGGAGACACGGCGGTAACGGAACAAGCGGTCTTTATCCGTCATGCCATGCAGCCGGAACCGTTCTCTCGCCTCGTGCGTATCGACACTCCGCTTATAAATCGGCACCGCCTTTTCCACCTGTTCATGCATATACGCTTTTACTTCGTCCAAAAACTCCTGATTCAGCGTGATATCGCCGTCCACCGTGTAGAAAAAGCCCGAACCCGCCGAAAAATGCAGCATCACATGGCGGATCTTATCGTAGCCTCCCACATGATACACCGCTTTTACCAGCAGAAGAGAAAGACTCCTCTGATACGTTTTATGTCCGATCTCATCCTCCGTTGTCACAAATTCCAGTTCACAGTCTTTTTTCAGCTGTTTGTGCAGCTCCCGCAGCCGTCCGTCCACTTTCACAAGGACAATCGGCGCGTCCATTGTTTTTTCAAAATCCTTTGCAATCTCATAATAAGAGCAATTTTCCGGATATTCGTATCCTTTTCCATCAATTGTTACCTGAATCAATTGTAATTCCTCCTTCTTGCAAAACTTTCTGAAAATTCAGAAGTGACAGAAAAGGCGCGCCCGAAAATTACAACTGCTGAAATTTTCAGACACGCCCCTCTTGTGCAAACGCTGTCGTTACATCGTATGGAAACGCGCAAGCGCAGATTCCAGTACTGCCTCTTTTTCTTTTAATTCCCAAAGGCGCTGTGCTGCCTTTTCACTGGAGTGATCCGAAAGCTGGCGGATCAGCGTCTGGTTCTGCTCCTGCTGTTTCAGAAGGTATTCCCTCAGCACCGGATTTTCCTTTTCCAGAAGGCGCGGTCCATAGAAAAGCTCCTCCGCCTTCAGATTCTCCTTTTCCCCTGGCACTGCCCGCAGAATCGGATAATATTTTCCATCCTCCTCTACAAAATTCTCCTGTGCAAGGAAAAATCCGTGTTCCAGAAGCCATGCACGCACGCGGTCGATATCCGACTGCGGCTCCAGGATCAGCTCCCGAAAACCGGACAGCAGCGGCTCACCTTCGCTTAAAATTCTTATGGTAAGCCCGCCGCCCATGCCCGCGATGAGAAGAGAATCACCCTCTCCCGCACGCAGGGCATGGAGTCCGTCGGAAAGTCTTGTTTCTATGTAGTCCCCCATCTGGTACTGCGCAATATGCTCCCTGGCCCGCTCCAGCGGTCCGCGGTTCACATCCATGGCGATTGCGGAGGAAATCTTCTTCTGTTCCAGCAGCGCAATCGGCACATAGCCGTGATCTGTTCCCACATCGACCAGGCAGCCGCCCGGGGTGACAAACTCCGCTACCGCGGAAAGTCTTTTTGATAACTGCATTTTCCTGTCGTCCTTTTCTTCCTCGCAGATTAGTCCAGGTAATCTTTCAGCTTTCTGGAACGGCTCGGATGGCGCAGTTTACGGAGCGCTTTCGCCTCAATCTGACGGATACGCTCTCTTGTAACGTTGAACTCTTTACCAACCTCTTCGAGGGTTCTCGCACGGCCGTCATCGAGTCCGAAACGGAGACGCAGAACCTTCTGCTCACGGTCAGTCAGCGTGCTTAACACATCCTCGAGCTGCTCTTTCAGCATGGTGAATGCTGCCGCGTCTGCCGGTACCGGCACATTGTCGTCCTGGATGAAGTCACCGAGGTGGCTGTCCTCTTCCTCACCGATTGGTGTCTCGAGTGAAACCGGTTCCTGGGAGATTTTCAGGATCTCACGCACACGCTCTACAGACATGTGCATCTCCTCTGCGATCTCTTCCGGAGTAGGTTCGCGGCCTAACTCCTGCAGTAACTGACGGGAAACGCGGATCAGCTTGTTGATGGTCTCTACCATATGAACCGGAATACGGATCGTTCTCGCCTGGTCTGCAATCGCTCTTGTGATTGCCTGGCGGATCCACCATGTTGCATACGTAGAGAATTTGTATCCCTTGCGGTAATCGAATTTTTCAACCGCTTTGATGAGGCCTAAGTTACCTTCCTGAATCAGATCCAGGAACAGCATGCCGCGGCCGACATAACGTTTTGCAATGGAAACAACGAGACGAAGGTTGGCCTCTGCCAGACGTTTTTTCGCATCCTCATCGCCCTCTTCCATTCTCTGTGCCAGCTTGATCTCTTCCTCTGCGGAAAGAAGCGGCACTTTACCGATCTCTTTTAAGTACATGCGGACCGGGTCCTCAATGCTGATGCCTTCCGGAACGGAAAGGTCGATGTTTTCCATATCGATCTCTTCTTCCTCGGAAAGGTCGATGTCATCGTCGTCCAGAAGGAGAAGATCGCGGTCTGCCGCATTTGGATCCTCGGTCATATCGGAGAGGCGCAGTACGTCGATACCGCTTGCCTCCAGGTATTCAAATACCTTCTCCATCTGCTCCGCATCCAGCGGCATATCGCGGAAAAAGTCGTTGATTTCCTGATATTCCAGGACGCTCTTTTTCTTTTTGCCGTATGCTACCAGCTCTTTTAATTTTTCCATAAATTTTGCTTTATCGAACTCCATTGACTGTCCATCCTTCCATAGCTTGTATATATTCTGTCCCTGCCCTGCGAAATTAAACACGCAGAACAGAAGATTCCAGGGTTTTTCTTTGGTATCCAGGCCTCCTTAAAAAGCGAAATCCGGAAGTTCCCCTGCTTTCCACCGCTCCAGGCTCTTTTTGTCCGCCATCAGCTTCTGCAGCGCCGCCATATCGGTCACATTCATATGTGCCGACTGATACGCAATGCTGTTTTCTTTCATATTGCAGATCACATCATGCAGCGCGCGCCGTTTTTCCTCCTCTGTCTCCAGCGGGATTCTGGCATTAAAAAGGCCTGCAACTTCTTTCTGCTCCTCGGAATCAACAAACTGATTCAAAAGCTTTGCCGGATTCACCCCGCCCTCGTGATACTGCAGCACAATCATCTCTGCAATCTGGCGGTAAAGAGGTGTGGTAAAATCCTCCGGCGTAATATATTTTTCCAGTTTTCCAATGAGCGCCGGATAAGAGGTCATCCATGTCAGCATCAGCTTCTGTGCTTTTTCGACACCGCCCTCTTTCTCTTTTTTGTTTGCGGCTGTATTCCGCGGCTTGACACGCTCCGTCCTTCCGGCTCCTGATAGTGCCATCTGACCGACCTGCTTTCGCAGTACTTCGACGGCAATCCCGTATTTTCCTGCCACTGCCTCAAGATAACTGTTCCGCTCGATCTCATCCTCGATTGCAACGAGACGACGCACCGCCTCATGCAGGAAATCGGATTTGCCCTGCGGGTCGGCAAGGTCGAAATCGCGTTCCTTCATGCGGATCTCATACAAAACGCTGTTCTCCGCCTCTTCCAGACGTTTTTCGAACGCTTCGCAGCCCTCGTGCTGGATAAACTCATCCGGGTCCTTATACGGTCTCAAATTGACGACACGCGTTGTAAGACCAACCCCTTTGAGCATCGGAATCGCACGAAGCGCCGCTTTGACGCCTGCCTCATCGCTGTCATAGATCACAAGAACCTCGTCGGTATACCGTTTCATCAGCCCCGCCTGCAGCGATGTGAGTGCTGTTCCAAGAGAAGCTACCGCGTTATTGAATCCTGCCTGGTGCATGGAGATGACGTCCATATAGCCCTCGCAGATAATCAGATTTTTTCTCCGTGAAGAGCGCGCCAGATGCAGCCCGTAGAGATTGCGGCTCTTATCGAAAATCTTTGTCTCCGGCGAATTCAGGTATTTCGGCTTTCCATCCCCCATCACACGGCCTCCGAAGCCGATGACACGGCTGTTGGCATCCATGATCGGGTAAATGACACGGTTCCAGAACTTGTCCTGCATGCCATGCACCTCGTCCGCCAGAAAAAGGCCCGACTGACGCAGGATTTCATCGTCATACCCTTTTTCTTTTAAGAAACGGTACAGCAGGCTTCCATACTTATCTGAATAGCCAAGGCCGAATTTTCGAATCGTATCATCCGAAAGGCCGCGCCCCTTCAGGTAATCGTAGCCCTGTTTTCCGCGTTCGGTGTGGAGCTGGTAATAATAGAATTTCGCCGCCTGTTTGTTGATTTCCAGCAGCGTGTTCTTTAAATCCGCCTGCTCCTTTGCTTCTTTCGAATACTCCATCTGCGGAAGCTCCACCCCGGCCCGGTCGGCCAGAAATTTCAAGGCTTCCACAAACGTGAAGTTTTCGTATTCCATCAAAAATGTGAAAACATTTCCTCCGGCTCCGCATCCGAAGCAGTAATACATCTGCTTTCCTGGGCTGACGGAAAAGGAAGGGGACTTCTCATTGTGGAAAGGGCAGAGCCCGAAGTAAGAGCTTCCTCTTCTTGTCAGCTTTACGTAGCCGGATATCACATCTACGATGTCATTTTTCATACGAATCTCTTCCACTAAATCATCGGAATATCGCATTTTTTCCTCCCTGTATCTAATAAACCGCCCAGGCTTTCGGCACGAACAGCTCCTCGTATTTGTGCATGGAATACTGATCGGTCATACCGGCAATGTAATCGCATACTACCTGTGTCTTGTCCTCGCCGCACCCGATCAGATTCCGGTACTCGCGGGACATCTGTTCCGGGTGCTCCTGGTAGTAGGTGTAGAGGGAAATCAGCATCTTTTTTGCCTTCTCCTCCTCTTTTTTCGCCTCCGGGTTGCGGTAGACGTTCGCGAACATCAACTCCCGCAGCATGCGCATGCCCTCGGCAATCTCCGCCGACTGGCGCACATACTCCGTTCCGCGGCTCTGCTCCACAATGTCGTGGATCAGCGTATTGAGCCGCTCGCGGCATGTATCGCCAAGGACGACGCGGATCGTAATCGGGATGTCATCCTCGCTTAAAATGCCGGCACGGATGGCATCGTCCATATCGTGGTGGATGTAGGCGATCTTGTCGCAGAGACGCACAACCTGTCCCTCCAGGGTCGACGGCTTTCCCGCCGTGCGGTGGTTCAGAATTCCATCCCGCACTTCCCAGGTCAGGTTCAGGCCCTGTCCTTCCTTTTCTAGAACCTCCACGACACGGACGCTCTGTTCCGCGTGGCGGAAGCCCCCGGGATGCACCGCATTGAGCGCCGCTTCCCCGGAATGGCCAAACGGCGTGTGTCCGAGATCGTGGCCAAGCGCAATGGCTTCGGTCAGATCCTCATTCAGATTCAGCGCCCGCGCAATCGTGCGGGCAATCTGGGACACCTCGAGTGTGTGCGTCAGGCGGGTCCGGTAATGATCGCCCTGCGCAGCAAGAAACACCTGTGTTTTGTCTTTCATCCTGCGAAAGGCTTTGGAGTGGAGAATCCGGTCCCGGTCTCTCTGGTAGACGGTGCGGATGTCACACTCCGGTTCATATCGGTCCCTTCCTCTGGAATTCCGGCTGTGCGCCGCATAAGGACTCAGCTCCTGAAATTCCCGTTCTTCAAACGATTCTCTCAAGTTCAAACGAAGACCACCTCTTTCCCGGTAATATGCCTGTAACAGTTCTTTTCATTGTCCTCCTATTTCCTATATTCGGTGCCCGATTCCGATTTCCTTTTTTATTTTTCAAATTTTTCAAATTTTTTCAAAAAAAGTGTTGACGGCTTACAACTCTGGTGCTATAATACATCTTGTCGTCAGCGAGATGACAAAAACTTAAAGAACATGCGGAAGTGCTGGAATTGGCAGACAGGCCAGACTAAGGATCTGGTGGTCATTGCGATCGTGTGGGTTCAAGTCCCATCTTCCGCATGAAATTTAAAAAACTACATAACATGCGGAAGTGCTGGAATTGGCAGACAGGCCAGACTAAGGATCTGGTGGTCATTGCGATCGTGTGGGTTCAAGTCCCATCTTCCGCAGAATGAAAACCCTTGTGCATGCAAGGGTTTTTTCCTGCTCAAAAAAAATCAGAGGAAATTCCTTTCCGGATCCCTCTGATTTCTTATTTTTCTTTTTTTCAGAATTTTCTCTGCAATTTCTGTTTTTACAGGTTCGGTCTTACAATCTTCGGTGTATAGCCAGCCTCTTCCAGTGCTTTGACAATACGGTTCTTGTGATCGGTGCCGAATGCCTCCATTGTGATGCGGAGCTCTACTGCAGCACTTCTGTTCGTTGTGAAGAACTGGTTGTGGTCCAGTTTGATGACGTTTCCGTTCTCGTTTGCAATCACCTGGGAAACGCGTACCAGCTCGCCTGGTTTATCCGGCAGAAGAACGGATACAGTAAAGATACGGTCTCTCTGGATCAGTCCGTTCTGGATCACGGAAGACATGGTGATGACGTCCATATTTCCGCCGCTTAAGATCGAAACAATCTTTTTGCCCTTGACATCCAGATGCTTTAATGCAGCCACAGTCAGAAGACCGGAGTTCTCAACGATCATCTTGTGGTTTTCTACCATATCAAGGAATGCTACGATCAGCTCATCATCATCCACAGTAATGATCTCGTCCAGGTTCTGTCTTACATACGGGAAAATCTTGGATCCCGGTGTCTGTACTGCAGTACCGTCTGCAATTGTGCTGACAGGAGATACGGTCGTTACCTCGCCTTTTTCAAAAGAAGCCTTCATACAGGCTGCTCCGGACGGCTCAACACCGATGACTTTGATGTTTGGTTTCAGCAGCTTTGCCAGTGTGGAAACACCGGTAGCCAGTCCGCCTCCTCCGATCGGAACAAGGATATAATCTACGAGCGGAAGCTCCTGAATCACTTCCATAGCGATGGTTCCCTGGCCGGTTGCAACGGTCAGATCATCAAACGGGTGAATAAAGGTATAGCCATGCTCTGCTGCAAGCTCGTATGCTTTTGCACATGCCTCATCGTACACATCTCCGTACAGAACAACCTCAGCGCCGTAGCTCTGGGTACGCTCTACTTTGATGAGCGGTGTGGTAGTCGGCATTACGATGACAGCCTTTGCACCGTAGCATTTTGCCGCATACGCAACGCCCTGTGCATGGTTTCCTGCAGATGCGGTGATCAGTCCTTTTGCGCGCTCCTCTTCACTTAAGGTGCTGATTTTGTAATAGGCACCGCGCAGCTTATAGGCGCCGGTCAGCTGCATATTTTCCGGTTTTAAGTAGACTTTATTTCCCGTCTGCTCGCTGAAATATTTGCTGTAAACCAGTTTGGTCTCCTGTGTTACTTTTTTTACGATTTCAGACGCTTCCTCAAATTTCGGGAGTGTCAGCATTTCTTCTGCCATAGTCTTTTCTCCTTGTTGTCTTTTTAAGCATTCTCTTCGGATGTATGGAACAGTGCATTTACAAACTGGTCTGCATCAAATTTCTGTAGATCGTGGATGCTCTCGCCCACGCCGATGTATTTGACCGGAATATCAAGCTCGGACTGGATGGCAACGGCGATACCGCCCTTTGCAGTTCCGTCCAGCTTCGTCAGAATGATACCGGTGACATTTGCCACTTCTGCAAACTGTCTTGCCTGCTGCAGCGCATTCTGGCCCGTGGTACCGTCCAGCACCACCAGCGTTTCCAGGTATGCCTCTGGGTACTCTTTTTCCAGAATCCGGTAAATCTTGTGGAGCTCTTCCATCAGGTTCTTCTTGTTGTGAAGTCTTCCTGCCGTATCACAGATCAGCACATCCGCATTTCTGGCTTTTGCCGCTGCGACTGCATCGTACACGATGGACGCCGGATCTGCTCCGTTCTGTCCGCCGATGATATCCACGCCAGCACGGTGCGCCCACTCCGTGAGCTGCTCGCCTGCCGCTGCACGGAACGTATCTGCTGCCGCAAGAACAACCTTTTTGCCCTGATCCTTCAGAAGGCCGGCCAGCTTTCCGACGGAGGTCGTTTTTCCGACTCCATTGACACCGATCACCAGCACTACCGATTTCCGGTTTTCAAATTCATAGGCTGTATCGCCTACATCCATCTGTTTTTTGATGCTCTCGATCAGAAGCTGTTTGCACTCTGCCGGATCGGTAATGTGTTCTTCTGCCACCCGCTCTTTTAAGTGGTCAATAATTTTGGTCGTTGTATTGATGCCGATATCTCCCATGACGAGAATCTCCTCGATCTCCTCATAAAAATCGTCATCAATATTGGAATAGCCGCTGAAAATAGAATCAATTCCAGCTACAATGCTGTCTCGGGTCTTCGTCAGACCGTTGACAAGACGTTTGAAAAAGCCTACTTTCTCCTCCGCCATACCGTTCGCCTCCCTTTATCTTTTCTATCTTACTTCTTTCGTATTGTATCTTATTCGTTTCTATTTGTCCAGTTCTCCCTCAATCAAATCGACAGAAACAAGGGTAGAAACACCCTTCTCCTGCATCGTGATGCCGTACAGACGGTCTGCCGCCGTCATCGTACCGCGCCTGTGGGTGATGACGATGAACTGGGTATTTTTTGTCAGCTTGTGCAGATACTGCGCAAAACGCGTTACGTTGGAATCGTCGAGCGCCGCCTCGATCTCGTCAAGTAAACAGAACGGGGACGGCTTTAAGTTCTGGATTGCAAAAAGCAGCGCAATCGCGGTCAGTGCCTTCTCGCCTCCGGAGAGCTGCATCATATTCTGCAGTTTCTTTCCCGGCGGCTGGGAAATGATGCGGATACCTGCCTCGAGTACATCCGTGTCCTCCTCGAGCTCCAGCGTTCCCTTTCCGCCGCCGAACAGCTGGCGGAACACGCGGTCAAACTCTTTCCGGATCTCCTCGAATTTTTCCGTGAACTGCTTGCGCATACCGGCATCCAGCTCATCGATGATGCCCTGCAGTGTCTCTGCCGCTTTGACAAGATCGGTGTGCTGTGCATCGAGAAAGGCGTGGCGCTCCGAAATCTCTTTGTACTCCTCAATCGCATTCACATTGACAGAGCCAAGCTTCCGGATCGCATCTTTTACTTCCAGCACACGCCGCTTTAATTCACTGCGCTCCGGAATCTCCTCCATCTGGAACTCTCTTGCGTGGCCCGGTGTCACTTCGTACTCTTCCCAGAGATACGAGGTCTGTGCCTCTTTTGTCTCCTCCAGCTTTTCTTTCTGGCTGTTCAGACGGAAGCACTCTTTGTCCATTAGGGAAATCTGGTCGGAGAGCTGATCCCGCTTCTCGAAAAATTCTTTGTGATCTGCGCTTAATGCTTCTTTTTTCTCCTGCAGTTCCACAATCCGGCGGTCTTCCTCTTCTTTTGCCTGCACTGCTGCTGCAATCGTCTTCTGGATCTCCACGATGTCCTGCTGTTTCCTTTTGACATCGTCTTTTTCCTCCGCCGCTTTTTCCAGCATGGTGCGGCTTTCCGCTTCCAGTTTTCCCGTCTCTTCCTCAAGACGGCGGATGTTCTGGGCAAGGAATCCATCCTTCTGGGACAGATTTGCGTAATTTAACCGGATTTCTTCAAGATCCTTCGTATATTCTGCTTCCCGGCGGCGAAGCCCTGTAAGCGCTTCCTGCGCCTTCTGGATATTCTCCTGCAGCGTGCTTTCCCGCTCCACCGATTCCTGCATTTCCTGACCGATGACTTTCCGGTTCCGCTCAATCTCGGCGATCTGATTTTCAATCTCGAGACTCTCCTTCTGAAGCGCTTCAAAATCCAGACGGATTTCCGTCTTTTTCTCGCGCGCTTTTTCCAGATTCAGGCGCACCGTATTCTGCTCGATGTACTGCCGCTGCAGTTTTTCATTCAGCTCGGTGCGGAGATCGCGGATTTCATTCCGCTTATTTTTCTTCTCTTCAAGTTCCTGCTGGATTTCCCGCAGTTCCTTCGCAAGACCCTGTACGCTCTTTTCGAGTTCCTCAATCTCACGCCGTCTTCCGAGCAGATTGCTGTTGTTCCGGAACGAACCTCCTGTCATGGAACCGCCCGGGCTCAAGAGCTCGCCCTCGAGGGTTACCATGCGGAGCGTCTGACGGTATTTCCGCTGGATCACAATGGCATGGTCGATCGTGTCGACCACCAGCGTTCTTCCAAGCAGCTGTGCCACAAGGCCCTCATACACCGGGTCGTACGAAACAAGTGCATTTGCCACACCGAGCACACCGGTTTCTCTTGCCGCATCCTCATTCACCTGCGCTTTTTTCCCGCGCATACTGGTGAGCGGAAGGAACGTCGCACGGCCGAAATGGCCCCGTTTCAGGTATTCAATCAGGTATTTCGCCGTGGCCTCATTGTCGGTGACAATATTCTGAATGCTACCGCCAAGTGCGGTCTCGATCGCCGTCTCGTACTTTTTCTCCGCCTGCAGAAGATCCGCCACAACGCCGTGGATGCCGGGATTCCGGTCTTTCTGCTCCATGACCTTCCGAATACTGTTTCCATAGCCGTCGTACCGCTCGGTGATGTTCTTTAAGGATTCGAGCCTTGACGCTTCTCTGTGGTAATTGGTCTGGCCGGCTTCCATCTCTTTCGTCTGGTTCGAGAGATCCGCCGTCAGCGCGGTAATCTTCTGATCTGCCTCCTGGTACTGCTGTTTCAGGCTGCTTACCGTCTCTTCGAGCGCTTCAAACGCGTTCTGCAGTTCTTCCATCTGCCCGTTCTGTTCGGACTCACTCGTCTTTAAATGCAGCACCCTCTGGCTTAATTCTGCCTTTCGGATGCCGATCTGCTCGAGCATCGCATCGTAGCGCTGCATTTTTCCCTTCGTGGAACCCCGCTGGTTCAGAAGGCCGATGACTTCGCTCTTATCCTGTTCACTCTGCAGCTCGACTGCCTGGATCTGCTCCTGGCATTCCGAGAGAGCGGCCTCTTTCTCACTCTTTTCCGTCTCTGACGCAAGAAGTGCTTCATGAAGCCCGTCCTTTTCTGCCTGATATGTATTTTTTTCTGCCGTCTTTGTGCGGCTCTCCGCGCGGATCGCCTCCAGACGTTCTCTTAATGTGTCGCTGTTCCTCTCCGATGCATGAATCTGCTCATTCAACACCTCGATCTGGTTTTCGAGCTGCTGACGTTTCAGTGCATTCTCCCCCGCCTGATCGCGCGCAGAAAGAATCGTCTGGTCCAGTTTTTCCTGCTCCTGTTCCAGCTTTTCATACTCCTGCTTCGTATGCTCAAAAGCCTCTTTCGTGCTCTTTAACTGCTCTTCTGTAATCCGGTACCGGTCTTCTACTTTCGCGAGATCGTTCCGGATGCGCTCCATCTCGAGCAGAAACATATTGATATCGAGGAGCTTTAATTCCTCTTTCTTCTTTAAATAAATCTTTGCCGTCTCAGACTGGCGTTCCAGCGGCTCTAACTGCCTTGTCAGTTCCGAGAGAATGTCGTTGACGCGCACCAGATTCTGCTGCTCTTCCGCCAGCTTCTTTTCGGTCACGGCCTTCCTTCTCTTGAATTTGACAATTCCTGCCGCTTCGTCAAACAGCTCCCGGCGCTCTTCCGGCTTACCACTTAAAATCTTATCAATCTGACCCTGTCCGATGATGGAATAGCCTTCTTTTCCGATACCGGTATCGTAGAACAGCTCGTTGATGTCCTTTAACCGGCACGATGCGCCGTTCATCAGATACTCGCTCTCACCGGAGCGGTAGAGCCGTCTCGTCACCGTGACTTCCTCGAAATCGACATTCAGCTTGTGGTCGGAATTGTCGAGTGTAATTGCAACCGACGCGTAGCCGAGCGGCTTTCTCGTCTCGGTTCCGGAGAAAATAACATCCTGCATATTTCCGCCGCGGAGCTGCTTGGCGCTCTGTTCGCCGAGCACCCAGCGCACCGCATCGCCAACATTGCTCTTTCCACTGCCGTTCGGCCCTACAACGCCGGTAATACCGTCGTGGAACTGCAGAATGGTTTTGTTGGCAAACGACTTAAATCCCTGCATTTCAATGGATTTGAGATACATAATTCACCTACGCTTTTTTTCTGGCAAGAATTGCATCGTATGCCGCTGCCTGTTCTGCCGCTTTTTTCGTTCTGCCCTTTCCGGTACCGAGCGCTTTCTTTCCGACGCTGACCTGTGCCCAGAAGCTCTTGTCGTGATCCGGTCCCTCTTCTTTTAAGATGGTGTAAACAATCTCTTCATCCGTCTCACCCTGGATCAGCTCCTGCAGAATCGTTTTGCTGTCGTAGAAAAGCTGTTTGTGTTCGATATCGTTTAAGATATAGTTCAGAACGAACGCTTTTGCCGGTTCAAAGCCGCCGTCCAGGAAAATCGCACCGATCGTTGCCTCCATAGCATCCGAAACGATGGAATCGCGGTGACGGCCGCCGGTTGCCTCCTCGCCCTTTCCAAGGAGCAGAAAGCTGCCAAGGTCAATCTCACGGGCACAGAATGCCAGTGCCGGTTCACAGACGAGGCTGGCGCGTTTTTTCGTCATCTCGCCCTCCGGGAGACGCGGGAATGTCTTGTATAAAAATTCGCTGGATACAACTTCCAGCACGGCATCTCCTAAGAACTCCAGACGCTCGTTGCACTCCAGGCGCTCCATATGGTGCTCATTTGCGTAGGAAGAATGGCGCATCGCCATCTCCAGCAGTCCGAAATCCTGAAATTTATACTGGATCTTCTTTTCCAAATCCACGAGTTTATCAATATTATTCATAACCTGTTTTAAGCCTGTCCTTCCTCATAGTTACCGTTTGCAGGTGTTCTGCGGACGGTAACAAAGGGGCTGTCCTGTAGCAAACAGCCCCTTCGCCATTTTCTATTATTCTGCCAGTTTCTTTTTGATCGCTTCCACCGCATCCTCAACCGATACGATGTGCTCTGCTTCTTCTGCTTCGATCTGGATATCAAATTCTTCTTCAATTCCCATCACAATCTGAAATACATCCAGGGAATCCGCTCCCAGATCATCTGTAAAGGTTGTCTCCATGGTTACTTCATTCGGATCTACGTTTAATACATCCGCAATGATCTCCTGTAATTTCTCAAATTCCATCTTTCGCTGCCTCCCTGCTGCTCTTATAGTCTGCCAGATGCTCCTGCACTTTCTGCGGAATCTTCTCCTCGCTAAATGAAATGCACTGGAGAATGGAATTTTTAAATTCGTTGGCTTTTGAGCTTCCGTGCGTTTTTACAACGAGTCCTTTTAAGCCAAGCAGCGGTGCTCCGCCGTACTCACTGGCATCAAAAGACTTCAGTGTCTCTTTCAGCGCCGGTTTCACAAGAAGGGCTCCGATTTTACTGCGCAGAGATGTCATCATGCCCTGTTTTACCTTGGAAATCAGGGTCGCGCCGACGCCCTCATACAGCTTTAAGATAACGTTTCCGACAAACGCCTCACAGACAACAACGTCTGCGGCTCCGTTTGGAATTTCTCTTGCTTCGATACTGCCGACAAAGTTGATATACGGGTTTTCTTTCAGAAGCGGATACGTCTCTTTGACGAGCGCGTTTCCTTTTTCTTCTTCCACACCGATATTCACGATTCCCACACGCGGATTTTTAATGCCGACAACGTGTTCCATATAGATGGAACCCATCATGGCAAACTGCACCAGATGGGACGGTCTTGCATCAACATTCGCACCGCAGTCGATCAGAAGGGATACACCGTCTTTCGTCGGGATCAGCGGAGCCAGCGGCGGGCGCTCTACGCCCTTGATGCGTCCTACGATCGTCTGTCCGCCGACCAGGACTGCTCCGGTGCTTCCGGAGGAGACAAACGCGTCTGCCTCTCCGCAGCGCACTTTTTTCATGCCGACAACGATCGAAGAATCTTTTTTGTGGCGGATCGCATTGACCGGCGGCTCTCCCGTCTCAATGATCTCGGTTGCCGGAACGATCTCAACCCGCTCCTTCGGGTACGTATATTTCTGCAGTTCTTTTTCGATGACATCCACCTGGCCGACCAGCTGGACTTTGACACGTTCATCTGCGTTTACGGCCTCAACGGCGCCTTTTACCGGCTCCACAGGCGCATAATCGCCGCCCATCGCGTCCACTGCAACTCTGACTAAGTCACTCATGTTTTTTCCTCTTTTCTCTTTTCTAAAGCGCGTTTGAAAACTCTTTTTCTTTCAAAAAACCGTTTTCAACCACGCTCTAAAAGCACTCATGCAAGTGCTGTATTAACTATACTAAACTCCTTTGCAAAAATCAAGCACAAATGCCCATCCGCGCTTTCTCCTGTATTCCAAAAAAGCGGGTGGATTTATCTTTCCAAAATCCACCCGCTCTGTTTTATCTTATTTTTCTTAAGAAACCTTGACTCCGCTCGAATTCATCTCATGACCGTCTATGGTTGTATTCCGTGCCATGACACCGGTATCCGGATCCAAATAATATTCCTCACCATCCTGCGTGAACCAGCCGGTCTGCATCTGACCGTTGTCCGCCAGATAATACCATTCTTCTCCGCTCCAGTACCATCCTGTCACCATGTATGAATTTTCATCAAACACGTACCAGTAGCCGTCGATATTCTGCCAGGTATTGGTTGCATAGCTTCCATCATTATTCTGATACTGCCATCCGTTTTCATTCTGAACCCATTTCCCTGCCGGAATTACCGTAACTTCTGTTACTGTACTCGTCGCCATGGAAACGGTATTTCCAACCGTGTTTGTTGCCACAACGTAATAGTAATCTTTGCCCTCCGCCGAAGTATCGACCTGGTATGTCACTTCTGTTGCGCCTTCAATCGGCGTTCCTCCGCCGTTGGAATTTACGTTGTTCTTATACCACTGATATGTTACTGTGCCTTCTCCCGTTATTCCTGCCTCACAAGTCAGCTTTCCAGATGTATTTCCAACGGGAATCTGCAGGCTCTCCACCGGATTTACCGAAAAAACCGGCTTTTCCAGATTGGCATCTACATGAACAGCATCGCTGTCCTCTTTTGAAATATCTACACTGGCCGAAGACGAAACCGTCGTCTCAGTTCCCATCATTTTATCCATCAGACTGTCTGTGGAACATCCTGAGAGGAATACTACACTGCACATGCATGCTGCCAGAAATATGATTCGTCTATTCTTCATATGCTTTGCACTCCTTTTTTATAATTGTTACGAAAATGTTGCAATATTGTTTCAATTCTCACCGAGACCATTATAGCACATCACGACACACCACGTCAAATCTTTTATATGACGCTTCCAGACAACCCGCAGAGACAACAAAAAAGCCCCCGGTGACGGGAGCCTTTTGCTGCATTGCACATCGGAACTGATTCCGATTTATGAATATTAGTCCATTGCAACGACTTCTTTTTTGTTGTAAGAACCACAAGCTTTGCAAACTCTGTGCGGCATCATAAGAGCACCACATTTGCTGCATTTTACAAGGTTCGGAGCAGACATTTTCCAGTTTGCTCTTCTCTTATCGCGTCTTGCTTTGGAAGATTTATTCTTAGGACAAATGGACATAGTTACACCTCCTTAAATTTGCTGAATATATCTTTGATTGCAGCCATTCGGGGGTCTAGCCCTGTGGTATCACAATCACAGGTCTGAATATTCAGATTCGCACCACAACGGCTGCAGATTCCTTTACAGTCATCTTTACACAGCACTCGAATCGGCCATTGGACTATGAGCTCATTACGAACCAGTTCTTCCACATCGAGCTCGTCTCCCTCCACAAACGAAGAGTCCTCTTCTTTTTCCTCGCGTTCTTCCTCTGACAGATTCAGATCAATCTGCAGATCGAACTCGAGCTGGAATGGAGTCGCTACCGGTGTCAGGCATCTTGCACATGGAATCTCCATTGTAAGGTCTGCGCTGCCGGTGATCGTGATCACACGATTGCCTTCATGCGTAAGGCCAAGGATAACAGGATGTTTTTCGATTACCCGATAGTCCTGCCCGCCGATCGAAAAAGTTTCGGATGTAAGCGGAATTTCATACTTTTCGGACTTTCCGTCCTGCGCAAATAACTTGGTCAGACTGATTTTCATATTGTTCTCCTAATCACACTTTACCAATTATACCCGGGAAGGTAAGAATTGTCAACTGCTTTTTGAATTATTTTTTATTTTCCTTTTACTAACTCTACAGTCTCCTCGCAGATTGCGATTTCCTCGTTGGTCGGGATCACGCATGCTGTAATCTTGGAGCCTTCTTTGGTGATGATCTTCTCAACGCCGCGGCAGTTATTTGCCTCAGAATCGAATTCCAGACCCATGAACTCAAATGCTTTGCAGATGGTCTCACGAAGTGGAATAGCGTTCTCTCCAAGGCCTGCGGTGAAGGTGATCACATCTACGCCGCCCATAGCTGCGATGTAGGAACCGATGTATTTGATAATGCGGTAAGCGTATGCTTCCAGACAGTTGATGGCATCCTGATTACCTGCCTCTGCTGCTGCAGATACATCACGGTAATCGCTGGAGATGCCGGTCATGCCGAGCATACCGGATTTCTTGTTCAGAATGTTCAGAACCTCGGATACGGTCAGGTTCTCTTTGTTGCACAGATACTCAACAAAAGCCGGATCGATATCTCCGGAACGGGTTCCCATGATCACACCTTCGAGCGGGGTAAGGCCCATGGAGGTATCTACACATTTGCCGTTCTTTACAGCGGAAAGGGAAGCACCATTTCCCATATGGCATACGATGATCTTCAGATCGTTGTAGTCTTTGCCAAGGAACTCTGCGGTTCTCTTGGATACGAATTTATGAGAAGTTCCGTGGAAGCCGTATTTACGGATTGCGTATTTCTCATAGTACTCTTTCGGAATACCGTACATATATGCTTTCGGAGGCATGGTCTGATGGAATGCGGTATCAAATACTGCTACGTTTGGAACGCCCGGCATCAGTTTCATGCAGGCATTGATTCCCATCAGGTTTGCCGGATTGTGCAGAGGACCAAGGTCAGCGCACTCCTCGATAACTTTGATTACTTCGTCATCGATGATAACAGAGTTTGTGATCTTCATTCCGCCGTGCAGAACGCGGTGTCCGATGGCATCTACTTCTTCCAGGCTCTTAATGACGCCGCTCTTCTCGTTTACCAGAGCGTCCAGAACCATCTGGATTGCCTCTACGTGTGTCGGCATTGCTGCTTCTGTTACCTCTTTTTCGCCGTTCTTTGGCTCATAAACGAGGCGTCCGTCGATACCGATTCTCTCACAGAGTCCTTTTGCCAGGACGTCACGGTTATCGTAATTGATCAGCTGGAATTTCAGAGAGGAACTTCCGCAGTTTACTACTAATACGTTCATTTCTAAATTCTCCTATTTTAAAAGTCTTATTAAAACTTCTGGCCGGCCTGTTCTCCGCAGCCGGCCAGAAAACCGCTTGTAATTGGTTTTATTTCGTGCTTACTGTGCCTGGCACTGTACAGCAGTGATTGCTACAACACCAACGATATCCTCTGCGGAGCATCCACGGGACAGATCGTTGACTGGAGCTGCGATACCCTGCGTCATTGGGCCGTATGCTTCTGCTTTTGCCAGTCTCTGTACCAGTTTGTATCCGATGTTTCCGGCATCCAGATCCGGGAAGATCAGAACGTTTGCTTTTCCTGCTACTTTGCTGTCCGGAGCTTTGGATGCACCTACGCTCGGAACGATTGCTGCATCAAGCTGCAGCTCGCCGTCGAGAGCGAGATCCGGGTTTGCTTCTTTTGCAATTCTGGTAGCCTCAACAACTTTGTCTACATCAGCATGTTTTGCACTTCCTTTGGAGGAGTGGGAAAGCATAGCAACTCTTGGCTCGTTTCCGGTCAGCATGCGGTAGGACTCTGCGGAAGACTCTGCGATTGCAGCCAGCTCTTCCGGATTCGGGTTCTGGTTCAGACCGCAGTCACCGAATACGAATACACCGTCATCGCCGTACTCGCAGTCCGGAACTACCATCAGGAAGAATGCGGATACGAGTTTTGTGCCCGGTTTGGTCTTTAAGATCTGCAGGCATGGACGAAGGGTATTTGCGGTAGAATGGCAGGCACCGGAAACAAGTCCGTCTGCATCTCCCATTTTAACCATCATAACGCCATAATATGTATAGTCATTCAGGATGGTCTCTCTTGCTTTCTCCGGAGTCATGCCTTTCTTTGCACGAAGCTCTACCAGCTTATCTACATAAGCCTGTGTTTTCTCGTTTTTCTCTGGATCTACAATAGTAGCTTTGGAGACATCCAGTCCCTCGCTGCCTTTCTTTACTGCCTCTTCGCTTCCGATGATGATCAGATTTGCAAGGTCCTCTTTCAGGATCTGTGCAGCAGCCTCATATGTTCTTCTGTCTTCTGACTCTGGCAGTACAATTGTTTTTTTGTCTGCTTTTGCTCTTGCTTTAATTGTGTCAATAAATCCCATGATCTTTTGACTCCTTTCGATAAATTTACTCGATATTCTCATTGTAGTACGCTTTTTGCCCTTTCGCAAGTATAAAATTCAAAACAACTGGACAAAAAATCCAAAACGGAGGAATTCTTGCATTCCTTTTCTGTTTTTGTTACGATAGGGCTATGTGATCCGCGGTTCCTCTCTGTTTGGAATCGTGCTATTTTTTTCGAAAGAAGGTACGTTTTATGACCATTACCGCAGTCATTGCAGAATATAATCCTTTTCATAACGGCCATGCTTATCAGCTGGCAAAAGCCAGGGAACTGACCGGGGCGGACTATCTTGTCGTGATTATGAGCGGCGATTTCGTCCAGCGCGGCGCACCTGCGATTCTTGACCAACATGACCGTGCGGAGCTGGCGCTTCTTGGCGGCGCGGACCTTATCTTACAGCTTCCGTGTCACTTTGCACTCGGCAGTGCACAGCATTTCGCACGCGGGGCGGTATCGCTTCTTACTGCGCTTGGCTGCGTCGATTTTCTCTGCTTTGGCAGTGAATATGGAGACACGGCGCCGTTTCTGGAACTCGCTGATGTTCTGCTCCACGAGCCGGAGGAATACCGCGAGCTGCTCTCCGGTCTGCTTCGGAACGGACTTTCCTTCCCGACGGCGCGCGCACAGGCACTTTCCGCTTATTTTTCTGACAGCGCTTCCTTCTCTTCGCTTTCAAAAGAAGAACTTGATACCTTTTTAAAAGAACCAAACAATATTTTAGGCATTGAATATGTCCAGGCACTTCTGCTGTCACAAAGCCGCATTCGGCCGGTAACGATCCGCCGGGAGGGCAGCGGCTACCACGAAGGAGCGCTTTTCACACAGGCACTCCCTTCTGCTACAGCAATGCGGAATCTTCTTTTTTCCAATCCGCATAAGGATCCGGAACTGTCCGCGCTCGCCTCCTGCATGCCGGAAGCAGTCTATCCCGCTTTCCAGGACGCCGTCACCGCACACGGCCTGCTTTCCAGCGATGATTTCAGCCTGCTCCTCGCCGCGCGGCTCCTCACAGAAACGAAGGAATCCCTTTCCTCTTATCTTGATCTTTCGCCGGATCTTGCCAACCGCATCCTCCGCCAGCGCCACGCATGCTCCTCATTCTCGGAGTTCGCCCTGCAGCTCAAAACAAAAGAGATGACCTACACCCGCATCAGCCGTGCCCTGATGCATCTGCTTCTGAACCAGAAAACATTGTACCCGGCCGGCTATAACCGTGTTCTCGGTTTCCGAAAAAGTGCCGGTGCATTGTTAAAAGAGATTAGAAGACGTTCTTCTCTGCCGCTCATTGCCAAGGCAGCCGACGCCCCGCGGCTTCTTACCGGCGATGCACTTGCCGCCTTTGAGAGCGATATACAGGCCTCTCTTTTTTACGAGACTGTCCGTTCTCACAAAACAGGGACACAGTTCGTCCATGAATACACAAAAAAGCTGGTTCTGTTATAGAACCAGCTTTTTTCCAGCAGCAGCATCATCTGCTGCTGTGGAACTGTATAGTCCTCCACAAACAGGAAAACATTTTTTGTATCTGCACTTTCTCTTGTAAAGTCAAACTGCATGAAACGCATCTCACCATTCAGTATAAAATTGATCATAACATGATGCATGATGTGTTCTGCTGTTCCCTGTGTGATTGCTTCCATCGTCATCTGCTGTTTTATCCGATTAAGATCATCTATATTGCCAGATGCATAACGCATGAGTATCTTCAAAATCAATGTACAGGATTTCTATATAATGATTTTTAAGAGCTTTTTCATATATTGCAGCCTGAACCGCTTTCTCCAACAACTGAATTCCTCCTTGTTTTCTCATGTACTATTAATGCTTCATAGCACTCCCGCTATAAATTACTTTCATCAGTAATTCCACATCAACAGGCTTAGCAACATGTTCATTCATCCCTGCTTCTTTTTCCCTTATTCTGTCCTCCGTGAACGCATTTGCTGTCATTGCAATGATCGGTATTTTCTTTGCATCCTCTCTGTCCAGAGACCTAATCATCTTTGTAGCTTCATAACCATTCATGACCGGCATCATAATGTCCATAAGAATGACATCAAATTCACCAGGTTCACTATTTCTGAACAGTTCAACAGCTTCCTGACCATCCCATGTTTTTGTCACGTCGGCACCTTTTTTCTTTCAGGAAATCCTCTCTTAGCTGCCCGCCGTTTTCTGTTTCCATTTTAATATTTGTACTCATTTGTCTGGCACTTTCAATGGCACGGAGGAGACTTTTGGATTCCGAAGATTCATTATAATGGGTGTAGTGGAACACTGCACTTTCACATAGTTTACAATCTCCACCATTCTTTTCTCTGCTTCTGCTTTTTCTGCGTGGAAGAAATAAAACAGAGAGACTACAGCTACACAGATTCCTATCAGACCGCCGAGCAGCTGGATCCGTTTTTCTCCACCTCCAGATACTTCTGGGGATCATCCAGGTATTTTTCAATGATTTTCAGGGATGTGCCATCCAGACGCATCTCTTCCTGTGTCTGGCCCATCTGCTCACAGATTCCCCTGTCATCCTCTTTTGCAAAAGCAACGCCTATTCCGGTGATCATCAGAGGCTCTTCCAGGATACGGCAGCTTGCATCATAATCCTTCCTATACTGAACGATAGATTCCTCGTGTGCAGCAACCGCATCTACATATCCTTTTCCCAGAAACGTATAGATCAGCTCCCGGTGTCCCAGGATGATCAGATTTCCCAGCTTTGGGATCCTCTCATCCGTCCGGTTCAGAAAGATGCTTTTCGGTTTGGTTGTGGACTGGACAGCGGTAATCGTCAAGACGTCCTTCCATAGAAAAAACAGCCCATGATACAATCAATCTCGCCGCTCTCCACCAGTTCTTTTTTCTCCTCCCAGTTGATCTGGACAACCTTCACCTGTTATCCCATTCTTTTGAATGCTTCCGTAGCCAGTTCTACATCAATTCCTGTCGGTACACCATCCTCATTCAGATAATTGTATGGTGGATAGCTGTCGCAGCCGAGAGTAATAACAGGCTTTTCGGTTTCTTCTTTCGTGTTATCTGTGTTTTTGCACCCTGCCACGGTGACTGCTAAAATTCCAATTACTATAGTTCTTCTTAATTTCAATGAATGATTATGTTTTTGCGTTTACTACCCCTTTTTGTCAGCAGTTTTGTGATCGCTCTTTTTAATTGCGGAATATCAATCGGCTTTCCAATATGTTCATTCATCCCGGCCTCCAGACATGCTTTCCGATCTTCCTCAAAAGCATTTGCCGTCATGGCAATGATTGGAATCTTTTTGGCATCTTCACGTTCCAGCATACGAATTGCTTTTGTTGCTTCCAGCCCATCCATGACCGGCATCATCACATCCATGATGATGACATCATACTCATCCAACCTGGAATTCTGAAATATTTCAAATGCCTCTTTTCCGTTTTTCGCTTCTGTAATGTTCAGATGCTCCTCCTCCAGGATTGCATGGGCTATCTCCATATTAATGACATTATCTTCAACAAGAAGCACCCGTTTTCCTGACAGATCCCTGTCCTGTGAGTAGCTGTCCTTCTGTGAATCATTATTTTCAGCCAAATAATCTATTTCAAATGGAACCGTAACCGTAAACGTGCTTCCTACATTTTCTTCGCTTTCCAGTTCTATCGTTCCACCCATCCGTTCAACAATATCTTTGACAATCGAAAGTCCCAGACCGGAGCCACTGAATGTTGTAGTTGACTGTTTGCCTTCCTGCGCAAAAGCATCAAACGCATGTTTTTGAAATTCTTCACTCATACCAAGACCGGTATCTGAACATACAAACTGAAAAACAGCTATATTCCCATCATCCGATAATTCTTCGCAATGAACATTCACTGTTCCATGAAAATGATTGTATTTAATCGCGTTGGAAGAAAGATTCATTAAAACCCTGCTCAGATGTACCGGACTTCCAATCAAATATCTGTGGCGGATTGTGCTTGCTTCCACGCCGCCTTCAAATCTTACACCATTCTCATAAGCACTCATTGCAACAACCGTCAGATTATTCCTTAACAGTTCTGCCAGATCAAAGGATTTATGTTCCAACACAAGGGAACCGGATTCCAGTTTGCCGATATCCAGGACATTGTTGATCAGATTTTGCAGATAATCGGCGGACTGAAGTACCTTCTTCCTGCATTCCCTTAACTTGACCACATCATTGTTATATTTTTCAGCGATATGGATCATCCCCACGATTCCGTTTAGCGGTGTACGGATATCGTGGCTCATACGCCGGAGAAAGGCTGTTTTTGAAAGATTCGCGCGATGAGCATCTTCCATGCTTTCCTTAAGCTGTTTCTGATACATGAGTTCCCGTGATTTTTCTTCCGTAATATCTCGTACGACATAAAGCACATCCACAGCGTTTCCATGTGCATCTCTGCTCTTTACAATAAATCTGGCCAGCCGCCATTCTCCGTTTACTCCCATAAATTCAATCGAAACAGAATTCGTATTACGAAGTCTCTCTGTCAATGTATCAAAGTCAAGAAACTCCCGGTATTTTTCTCTCTCTTCCTGGGCGGCAAATGCTGTTGGAAGTCTTTCCATAACATCATCAATTTTCCCCTTTTGTCCAAGGATTTTTTGCACAAGGTCATGACCTTTCAAAAGCTCATATGTCCGCTCTTTAACATTGGCTTGTACGATTGTTACATACAACGTAGCAATTGCGGCAATAATCTCTGACCTCTTTGTCGCCTCATCAAGAGCCTTTTTCAACAGTACCGTACTTTTCAGATTTTCCCTCACACATCCAAGATGTCCGCCAACATCAGACAGCAGTGTAATGGAAATCTCATTCTGCCTCAAATCAGGATTATCTACCCCGATGAATCCATTCATCTGATGATTGGCATAAATCGGCACCGCAATCAAGGAACATATTTCCTGTGTTTTTAACAATTCATATTCTTCCGGTTCAGAATTTTTTGTCGCTTCCAGATCATGAATCACGATTACTTCCTTGTTTTCAAATCGTTTCACCCAGTTCGGCATCGAACTGACCGGGATTGCCTGAAGGTTATCTATCTCTGGTGCCACTCCATCGGCACACCATTCAAATGCATTGCTCAGACTGTCCTTCTGATCGGTTTCCCAGTCAAAAACATATACCCGGTCTGCCCCTGTATAGTTTCCAATCGCCTGCAACAAAGAGTGAATAATTTCTGACAGCTCCTGCTCATTTTCCACCTGATCCATAAGCGATATCTGATGCAGGATCGTGTCCATACTATGTAATTTTATTTGATAGAGTTCCTGAATCTCTTTTGTTTTCATTTTCTATCCCCCCTGCAGTAAAACTATTATGGTTACGTCTGTGAAATAACACCGTAAGAAAGGATCCTGCTACGGCAGGATTCTCCGCCTAAACTTATGCAAAAAACTGGTTTTATTATACTCTAACACTTTACTGCACACAAGAAAAACATTACCTTTTAGCGTTAAAAGGCAAAAAAAGAACAGCAACTGTGCCCGAAGTTCCAGTGATGTGTATCAAAAACGGAAATGGACTTTCGGCAGATATATTTTCTTCTGTTTCTCTGTCTTCAGGATCAGATGGAGGAACTGACAAAACAGACACAGACCCGCAATGATAAGATGCAGCTGATGATGGAACAGATCGTGCTGTCCAATAAGAGCAGCCAAAAAGAAAAAACAGATCGGCAAAAAGAATGAAAACAGCTTCCAGATGCCATATCCAGATGTTACCGCTTTGTGCCTGAAAAGTCGAAGTTGAGGAACATCATATTTTGGAGATCTGAAGATCGCAGGGTGCTGGGTACATTACAGGCGCAAGTTCCATGAGGCACTGGAGGTCATACCGAAAGATCTGAGGAAACAGTCTGTTTTGTACCTCATCATGAACCAGATCCGTGCGATTTACCGGGAGGAAGGAAAGCTTTCCGGTCTTTCATCAGACGAACGGACTGCCCATCGACTTTTACATAATAAATTCCGCTGATCCATTTAGATTCCTGCAGCGCTCCGTTCTTATCCATGTAATACCATTTTCCACCGATCTTCTGCCAGCCAGTCTGCATTTTGCCGTTTTTGTTCAAATAATACTTTGTGTTTTCTATGGCGGCCTTCACATCCACATCCGCAGAGGTATTGCTAGAACAACGGCTGCTACCGCTGAAGTTCCCCGTAATAATTCATTTTTTCTTACACTTTTTATGGGTTGCAAGTAAAATTATCAGTATGTAATATATCATACTATACATTCCTTAAAATTACTATTTTTATTTGCGCAGATAGTAAAAAAAGCCGGCAGCGATCCTTTCCATCCAGGATCACTGCCGGCTTTTCAGCTGTCTTTTTAGTTTTTAAACGAATGAATCGGTGCCGGGATTCTTCCGGTGCGGTTGACGAATGCCTCGCAGGAGAAGTTGTTGACCGGCATGATCGGTGCATAGCCGAGGAGGCCGCCGAATTCTACGGTCTCGCCCACGCCTTTTCCGATGACCGGGATCAGGCGGACTGCCGTTGTTTTCTGGTTGACCATACCGATGGCAAGCTCATCTGCGATGATTCCGGAGATGGTCGATGCTTTCGTGTCTCCCGGGATGGCGATCATGTCAAGGCCTACAGAGCAGACACAAGTCATAGCTTCCAGCTTCTCGATGGTCAACGCACCGTCGTTGACTGCGTTGATCATACCCTGGTCCTCAGAAACCGGGATGAATGCGCCGGAGAGACCGCCGACATAGGAAGATGCCATAACACCGCCCTTTTTCACCTGATCGTTCAGAAGTGCCAGCGCCGCTGTCGTTCCCGGTGCACCTGCGTGCTCGAGGCCGATCTCCTCAAGGATATCCGCAACGGAATCTCCGATCGCCGGAGTCGGTGCCAGGGAAAGGTCAATGATACCAAACGGAATGTTCAGCCGCTTGGAAGCCTCCTGTGCAACGAGCTGGCCGACACGCGTTACCTTAAACGCCGTCTTCTTGATCGTCTCGCAGAGTACCTCAAAGTTCTCGCCGCGTACTTTTTCCAGAGCATGTTTGACAACACCAGGGCCGGAAACGCCGACATTGATGATGGCATCCGCCTCGGTTACGCCGTGGAAAGCGCCTGCCATGAACGGGTTGTCGTCCGGTGCATTGCAGAAAACAACGAGTTTTGCGCATCCAAGGCAGTTGTTCTCTTTGCTTGCCTCCGCCGTCTTCTTGATGATCTCACCCATCAGTTTGACAGCATCCATGTTGATACCGGTTTTAGTGGAGCCAAGGTTGATGGAGCTGCAGACAAAATCCGTCACAGCCAGTGCCTTCGGGATAGAACGGATCAGAAGCTCATCTGCTGTCGTCATACCTTTGCTTACCAGAGCGGAATAGCCGCCGAGGAAATTGACGCCGACTTCTTTTGCCGCACGGTCCAGAGTCTGTGCAATCGTCACGAAATCCTCCGGCGTTCTGCAGGCTGCTGCGCCGACTAAGGCAATCGGGGTAACGGAAATTCTCTTGTTTACAATCGGAATACCGAACTCGCCCTCGATCTCCTCACCTACGGAAACCAGATTTCTGGCAGTCGTCGTGATTTTGTCGTAGATTTTGCGGTTCAGCTTGTCAAGATTGGAGTCGATACAGTCCATAAGACTGATTCCAAGGGTAATGGTACGAACGTCCAGATTCTCTTTTTCGATCATCTCGTTCGTTTCCTTTACTTCAAACAGATTTATCATGTCGTTTTTCTCCTTCGCTTTAGATACGGTGCATCATATTGAAAATATCTTCATGCTGGCAGCGGATGACAACGCCGATGGAACTTCCAAGCTCCTCCAGATCTTTTGCAAGCTCTGCGTTGGATTTCTCGCTCTTGGAGACGTCCGTTACCATCATCATGTTGAAATATCCCTGCACAATCGTCTGAGAAATGTCTTCGATGTTTACCTGGTTCTCTGCCAGATAATTACATACCTTTGCGATAATGCCCACGGTGTCCTTGCCTACGACAGTGATAATTGTCTTCTTCATGTTTCCATTCTCCTTTTTCTGGTTTTATGTCAAAGCCCCGGAAAAACCGGTAATGGCGGCCTTGCGAAAAACATGGTATGTAGCTCTAAAAATGTATATTTAAACCTCAATTAACGGTGATACTTCGCTTCTTTTAGCGACAGCGAGATGAAAATCACCCGAGTGATACGGATTATCACCCGTTGTGACCTCGCAGGCCACGGTTTCAAAGGCCAGTGCCTCATAATTATTTTCCTTGCTCAGATGGCCGAGCAGCACTTCCTGCAGATTGTCGTGCAGAATCTCGCAGAGGAGATGGCCTGCCGCCAGGTTCGATAAATGGCCTTTTGCCCCGGCGATCCGCTGTTTTAACGGATACGGGTACGGTCCGACCGCAAGCATGTTCTCGTCGTGATTTGCCTCTAGCAAAACGGCATCCAGCCCGGTCAGATTCTGAACCGTGTAATCGCTGTAAACGCCAAGATCCGTCGCAATCGCAATCGATTTCCCGCCGGATTCCATGCGGTAGCCGACCGGCTCTGCCGCATCGTGGGAGATCGTAAACGGATGTACGGCGATGTCTCCCAGTGTAAACGTGTCATCCGCGTGAATCGTGTGAAAAATCCCCTCCGGAAACTTTCCAAGGCTCTTCGTCTGCTGCATCGCCTGAATTGTTCCATCCGTTGCGTAAATCGGAATACCATACCGGCGCGCCAGCACGCCAAGGCCCTGGATATGATCGGAATGCTCATGTGTCACGAGAATGCCGTCCAGCTCCTTCGCGCTGCGGTCGAGAACAGCCAGTCCCGCCTCCACGCGCTTTCCGCTGATGCCCGCATCAATCAGAAGGCTTGTGGTCTCGCTTCCCGCGAAAATGCAGTTTCCGCTCGAACCACTTGCAATACTACAAAGTTTCATATTTTTTCATCCTATGGTCTAACTGTTTTTTTGTTTCCTCAAAATCGCCGCTGTTGTCGATTTCAAAATCGCAGTGGCTGCTGAATTCATCCTCGGAGAGCTGATTTGCCATGATTTCGCGTACTTTCTTCTCGGAATAGCCGCGTCCTTCGATCAATCGCTCCTTCCGGACTTCTTCATCCGCATAAATATACCACAGTTCATCACAAATTTCATCATATTTTTCTTCGATTAAGAGTGCGGCCTCCACAAAGACGTATTCCGTCCCTGCTTTTTCCGCGGCTGCAATGGCTTTTTTGATATACCGTTTTACCGCCGGATGAACGATCGCATTCAGGGCTTTTAACTTTTCTTCGTCCTGAAAAACGATCTCAGCAATCCGTTTCCGGTCAAGTTCGCCGGTCTCTGTGGTGATCTGTCTGCCGAACAGCTTCACAATCTCTCCATAGCATTCGCCGCCCGGCAGCATCACAAGGTAACCTGCCTCGTCCGCCTGGATCACCGTTGCATCATAATTCTGTCCAAGGTACGTGAGCACTTCGCTTTTTCCGGCGCCCACGCCGCCTGTAATTCCAAAAACTTTCATTCTTTTGTATCCTTTCGCTCCTGGTATGAGTGCACTATTTCGCCTCGTACCAGTTGTTTCCTGTGTGCATATCGATCTCGAGTTTGACAGCCAGATGTGCTGCCCCGGTCATCTCCTCTTCCAGGATCTGTTCTGCCTTTTCGAGCTCGTCTTCCGGCACTTCCAGCAGCAGCTCATCGTGTACCTGAAGAAGAAGTCTGGTCTTTAACCGCTCCTCTTTCAGCCGTTTCGCCACGCGGATCATCGCTATTTTAATAATATCCGCCGCCGTTCCCTGGATCGGCGCATTCATCGCAACGCGCTCGCCGAATGACCGCTGCATAAAGTTGCTCGATTTCAGCTCCGGCATCGGCCGTCTGCGTCCGAACATCGTCACGGAATAGCCTTTTTCTTTGGCATCCTCTACGCAGCGGTTCAAAAACTCATGGATACCCGGATACGTCTCGAAATACTGCTGGATATAGGCCTCTGCCTCTTTCCGGCTGATGCCGAGATCCTGGCCCAGACCGAACGAACTGATGCCGTATACGATACCGAAGTTGACCGCCTTCGCATTTCTTCTCTGCAGCGGTGTTACCTCTTCAAGCGGCACATGGAACACTTTCGATGCCGTCATGCGGTGGATATCCTCCGCCTCGCGGTACGCCTCGATCAGGTTTTCATCGCCCGACATATGGGCCAGCACGCGGAGCTCAATCTGGGAATAGTCGGCATCCAGAAAGACACAGCCAGGCTTTGGCACGAAGGCTTTCCGGATCAGACGGCCAAGCTCCATCCGCACCGGAATGTTCTGCAGATTCGGATCGGTACTGCTGATGCGGCCGGTCGCGGTGATGGTCTGGTTAAATGTCGAATGGATTCTTCCATCTTTCCCGATCACGGCCTGCAGACCGTCGGCGTACGTCGATTTCAGTTTGGCAAGCTGGCGGTACTCCAGAATATCGGCAACGAGTTTGTGATCCGGTGCGAGCTTTTCGAGCACATCGGCGGCGGTGGAATAACCCGTCTTGGTCTTTTTGCCGCCCGGAAGCTGCAGCTTTTCAAACAGAATCACGCCGAGCTGCTTCGGGGAATTGATGTTGAACTCCTCGCCGGCCTCCTCGTAGATCTGTGCCTCCAGCTCTCCGATCCGCTCCGCCAGCTCAGCTCCGTAAACGGAAAGTGCTTCTTTTTCTGCGGCGATTCCATCCGCTTCCATCTGACGGAGCGTAAACACCAGCGGAATCTCCACATTCCGGTACAGATCCCACATGCCCTGCTCCTTCAGCAGCTTTTCCATGTTTTCCTGTGCGGCAAATACAGCATACGCCTGATGACCTGCATACGACTCCTGCTGTTCCGGCGTCATCTTTCCTGCGGCCGGAATCTTGCTTCCGCCGAAGATCTCTTCCACTGCCGGCACATAGCGGTGTACGTACTCTTTTACGATATCATCGTACGAATACTGTGATTTCAATGGATTTAATAAATACGCGGCAATTCCGGCATCAAACAGATGGGCTTCATCGGCGTCCGGCATATCCTTCAGAAATTCTTTTCCGTCCATGACGCAGAAAACCGAAATCTGCTTCTGCAGCTCAGTCAATTTTTCTTTTAAATAATCTCCGGTCAGGAAACCTTCTGCTGGGAAGTAAACAACATCCGGCTCTCCGCTTCCATACGCAACTGCCATACCGACAAGTGAACGGCTCCGATCTGCCATCGGTCCGTCCTTCGGGGTTTCTTCTGTCAGAAGAGCGGCTCCTGCCTTCTCCTCCTTCGCGATGGTTTCAAAGAGTTCTTCCGCCTCGGAAAAATCCGTTACGGTGCGCAGAAAGACGGCATCCTCTGGTTCTGCATTCGTCTCCTCGAAGCGGCCCAGCAGGTTCTTAAACTCCAGACGTTTGAACATCTCATACGCTTTTGGTGTATAAAAATTCGAGAGTGCCGCTTTTTCACGGTCGAGCTCCACCGGCGCATCGGTATCAATCGTTGCAAGTTTTTTGCTTAATTCCGCCAGATCATAATGATCACGCATCGCTTCTTTTGCCTTGTTCGGTTTGATCTCCTCGAAATGTGCATGCGCATTTTCCAGTGTCTCGTACTGCAGCAGGATTTTCGTCGCGGTTTTCTCGCCGACACCCGGCAGACCCGGGATATTGTCTGCGGTATCGCCCATCAGCGCTTTCAGATCGATGATCTGTTTAGGGAGAAGACTGTATTTTTCCAGCACCTCTGCCGTGTGGTAATTTTCAATCGTCGTCACACGCTTTACGGTCTTTGGAATCCGGATCAGAATGTGGTCCGTTGCAAGCTGCAGCAGGTCGCGGTCTCCGGATACGATCGTAACTTCCATCCCTTCCGCCTCGCATTTGCGGCCGAGCGTTCCTAAGATATCATCCGCCTCATAGCCCTCTTTTGTGACAATCTCAATGTCCATTGCTGCGAGCACTTCCTGGATCACCGGGACCTGTTCGCGCAATTCCTGCGGCATCGGCTTTCTCGTTCCCTTGTATTGGTCATACATTTTGTGGCGGAATGTCGGTGCATGGAGGTCAAACGCCACGGCAAGATACTGCGGCTGCTCCTCATCGAGAATTTTAAACAGAATATTCAGGAATCCATATACGGCGTTCGTGTGCAGTCCTTCTGCATTGGACAGATCCGGTACGCCGTAAAAAGCCCGGTTCAGAATACTGTGTCCGTCCAGTAATACGATTTTATCACTCATAATAATCCTTTCAGCCAGGGTAATTCTATCACTTCAAAATAGTGCAGAGCCAGGAGCACCAGAAACAGAACGAGAATCAGCATCAGCACCCGGAAAAACGTATCTTTGTACCGGCGGTGTCTCGCTTCTTCCTCTTTTTTCTCCAGATCGCGTTCCAGAAGTCCTGTCAGATTGTAGGAATCGGGCGCGTCATCCTCGAAATATGCCATCGCACGGTTCACAATAAAATATGTCTCCAGTTCCTCGTGGCATGTATGGCATTTCCGGATATGGGAAATAAACGGTTCCATCTCTTTCTCCGGCATATTTCCCTGCACGTATGGCTGTATTAATTTTTCTGCTTCTTTACAGTCCATAAAATCCTGCTCTCCTTTTGTATCCGGCCAGTGTTTTCCTCTGGCCGTTTTTTCTGCTATCTACCATCATACACTATTTTCTCATAATTT
Organism: Blautia sp. TF10-30; assembly: GCF_003481245.1. Taxonomy (NCBI): domain Bacteria; kingdom Bacillati; phylum Bacillota; class Clostridia; order Lachnospirales; family Lachnospiraceae; genus Blautia; species Blautia sp. TF10-30. Next base: position 45,356 of record NZ_QUKM01000011.1, on the reverse strand, counting down.
AAAAGAGACAACCCGCCGAAAATGGGTTGTCTCTTGTTCTCTTATAAGATAACTGTTTTCTAGTGGATTTCCATTATACACGGACAATGTTCGGGGTCTCTTTTCCTGCCTCGAAATCCAGTGCATTCTGCAGTGTGGTCTCTGCAATCGCACGCAGTGCTTCCTCGGTGAAGAATCCCTGATGTGAAGTGATCATAACGTTCGGGAAGGACAGGAGACGTGCTGTGGTGGAGTGCTCCAGAATCTCATCGGAACGGTCCTCGAATACGTTCGGGGTTTCCTCCTCGTATACGTCAAGGCCGACGCCGAAGAATTTTCTTGCACGGATTCCCTCGATCAGGTCGTCTGTCTTTACCAGACCTCCGCGGGACGTATTGACCAGGATCACGCCGTCTTTCATCTTTTTGATGCTCTCGCGGTTGATCATGTGGTATGTGCTGTCCATCAGCGGGCAGTGCAGGGAGATCAGATCACTCTGTGCCAGCAGTTCATCAAGAGTTACGTACGTAACAAAATCTTTTAAGGATTCATTCTGGTATACATCGTAAGCAATGACTTTCATGCCGAAACCGCGGCAGATTCTTGCCATAGCCGCACCGATTTTTCCGGTTCCGACGATTCCGGCGGTCTTCTGATAGAAGTTAAATCCCATCAGTCCGCCCAGACTGAAGTCGTTTTCTCTTACTTTCGTATATGCTTTGTGCATGTGGCGGTTTACCGTCATGGCCAGTGTCATCGCATGCTCAGCTACAGCCTCCGGGGAGTAACCCGGTACACGGCGTACATCAATGCCGTATTTTGCAGCTGTCTTTAAATCTACGTTGTTGAAGCCTGCGCAGCGCATTAGGATCAGCTTGACGCCTGCCTCATGCAGTGCTTCTACGGTTTTTGTTCCGACATCGGAGTTTACGAAGGCGCACACGGCATCGTAGCCCTTTGCCAGGGAAGCGGTTCTTGCAGCAAGGCCGGTTTTTAAATATTCCACTTCAATTTCTGGAAACTGCTCTTTGGTTCGGTCGAAAGATTCTCTGTCGTAGCTCTGGGTATCGTAAAATAAAATTTTCATAATGTTTTTCCTCCTCGCTTTGCGGTCATCTTATTGTTCCCGCTTACAGGTATTACTATACTTCATTGTTAAAACTTTGTCAATGTATTATTTGTTAAAATTTTATCAATTAGTAAATTTATTTTCAACATCTTTCACAACAGTACAAATTTACTGGATCACCTCGTCCAGGAACCGGGACGGCTCGACTTTCTTTTCAAACCGTTCCTCCACATAACAGAGCGTCAGCTCTTTCCGGGCGCGCGTCATTCCGACGTAGAACATCCGCCGCTCCTCCTCGATCGCCTCCGCAAGGACTGCTTTCTGATACGGCATTACACCCTCGTTGACGTCAAGAAGATAGACCTTGTCGTACTCGAGTCCCTTGACGCTGTGCAGGGTGGAAACCATAACTCCTTCCGCACTCTCTGCGCGCTGCTTCTGTTTTTCCTTCATCTTCTGCTGGTATTCCTCAATATGTGCAAACCAGCCCTCGATGCTTTTCTGGCTCTTTGCCGCCTCCTGCAGCTCGTCCAAAACGGAAATCAGATCATCCTCTTTCAGATGGCGGTATGCAGCATATTCCTTCACATACTGTTCATAGCCGATCGCATAGCGGATGTAATTGACCGCGCCGAACGGCGATAAATGCGTCAGTGTCGTGATATCCTGCTCCAGTTTGCGGATCCGCTGGCACATCCAGTCTTTTTCTTCGTAATATTCCAGAAGTGCATCGAACGAAACAGTCGCCTCCTCAAAGGCATCCCGCGACAGATAACGGTTCGGGCGGTTGGCAATCTTTAAAAACTCGCCGCGCTTCCGGCTTCCCATCGCAAGATTCAGATACGTCAGCAGATCTTTCGCAATCCAGTGGTCATAGAGATCCGGCAGGGTATCCCGCATCTGGAACGGGATCTGTGCTTCCATCAGTTCCTCTACTGCTGTCCGGCAGCCAAGATTCGTGCGGAACAAAAGCGCCATCTCTTCATACGGACAGCCGTTTTTCTCCGCCTCCCGCAGCTCCTCGGCAACGGCACGCATCTCCTCGCGCGGGTTCTTATATCCCCGGATTGCAACCGGAGCGCCTTTCTCGTTGTCGGTGGAAATCGCCTTTTCATACCGCTTTTTGTTGTGGTGGATCAGGCATTGGGACCGCTTCACGATAAATTCCGTACTACGGTAATTTTTATCGAGCACTACCTGCGCCGCGCCCGGGTAATCTTTCGGAAAATTCAGCATGATCTCCGGCTTGGCCCCGCGGAACTGATAAATCGACTGATCGTCATCCCCGACAATAAAGAGGTTATTTTCCGGCAGCGCCAGCATCCGCACAATCTCATACTGCACGGGGCTGATGTCCTGAAACTCGTCAATCAGGATATACTGAAATTTCTGCTGCCAGGCGCGGAGGACCTCCGGCCGCTCCAGAAAGAGACGTTTGCACTGCACCATCAGATCGTCGAAATCGAGTTTTTTGTTCTCCTTCCGCCATTTCTCATACGCCTCATAGATTTCGCGGAACTTTTCCTGCGGCATACAGGCGGAATAGTAATGTTCCAGCGGGATCTGATTGTTCTTCACAGTGCTGATTTCGCGCGCCAGATTTTCCTCGAGATCCTCTTCCTCCAGGTCTCTGGCATAGTGGTTGACCAGCTCGCGCATCAGCCGCTTTTTCTCTTCCTCGCTTAAAATATTGTTGCCGGACATGCGGTACGTATGGCGCAGAATCGCGTAGAATACCCCGTGGAACGTTCCAAAGGTGACCTGGGTACTCGTCTTTCCCATCGCCTTCAAATACCGCTCCTTCATCTCTTTTGCCGCCGCACGCGTAAATGTTACGACAAGAATACGAGAGGCGGAAATGCCGCTCGTTACAAGCTGGCAGGTCCGCCCCGTAATCACTGCGGTTTTCCCCGACCCCGGTCCGGCAAGGACCATCATGGGGCCGGTGGTATGCATCACCGCTTTTTTCTGTGAATTATTATATATCATTTGGATAATTTCTCAATCGCTTTGTCGATGCGGGCAAGAGACTCCTCTTTTCCCAGAACCTCAAGGATTTCCGTTGCGCCGGCCGGTGTCATCTGTTTTCCGGAAAGAGCGGTACGGATTGGCCACATAATATAACCGGTCTTGTATCCTTTTTCTTTTCCGAATGCGCTGAGCATCTCAAAGAGAGCATCATTGCTGAAATCTTCCTGCGCTGCCAGCAGCGGTTTTACTTCCTGAAGAAGTGCAAGGGAGGTCTCCTCGTTTGTCTTCATCTTTTTGTGAGTGTACATCGAAGCGTCGTACTCCGGAACTTCCTCGAAGAAGTCGATGAGGTCTGCAATATCCGGGAATACTTCGATTCTTGTTTTTACCATGGCTGCAATTTTCTTAAAATCGAGCGGACGGTGGACTGTCTTCTGGATATACGGAAGCGCCATCTCATAGAACTTCTCGTCGTCCATTGCCTTCATGTACTCGCCGTTCATCCAGCGGAGTTTTGTCATATCGAAAACGGCCGGAGATTTGCTGATGTGGTGGTAATCGAAGATTTTTATCAGCTCCTCGAGAGAATAGATCTCGCGGTTTCCTTCCGGGCTCCATCCAAGAAGGGCTACGAAGTTGACAATGGCATCTTTTAAGAAACCCTGATCGATCAGGTCTTCATAAGAAGAATGGCCGCAGCGTTTGGACAGCTTCTGATGCTCCTCGTTGGTGATCAGCGGACAGTGTACGTAAACCGGAACTTCCCAGCCGAATGCCTCGTAAATACGGTTGTATTTCGGGGATGAGGACAGATACTCATTACCGCGGACAACGTGGGTTACACCCATCAGATGGTCGTCGATGACGTTTGCGAAGTTGTAGGTCGGATATCCGTCGGATTTGATCAGGATCAGGTCTTCCAGCTCCTCGTTGTTTACGGTGATGTCTCCGTAGATCTCATCGTGGAAGGTTGTGGTTCCTTCGGTCGGCATATTGAAACGGATGACGTACGGTTTGCCGGCTGCCAGATTGGCCTCTACTTCCTCTTTGGAAAGACCAAGGCAGTGTTTGTCGTAGATCGAGATTTCTTTTCCGCCTACGTTACGCTTGCACTGGCTCAGGCGCTCTGCGTCACAGAAGCAGTAATAAGCGTCACCCTGCTCTACCAGCTGTTTTGCGTATTTCAGGTACAGACCTGCTGCATTACGCTCGCTCTGTACGTACGGGCCGCAGCCGCCGTCTTTGTCCGGTCCCTCGTCGTGTACCAGGCCGGTCTCTTTTAAGGTACGGTAGATGATATCAAGTGCGCCTTCCTGGAAACGCTCCTGGTCGGTATCCTCGATACGGAGCATAAAGGTTCCGTCATCGTGTTTTGCGATCAGATACGCATACAGGGCAGTACGCAGATTTCCTACATGCATCCGGCCTGTCGGGCTCGGTGCAAATCTTGTTTTTACATTGCTCATTTTTCTTTTCTCCTGATTTCTGGTTTTTCTGGAACAATCCTTTTGTCTGTTTCCTTCCACCATTTATTTAGAATGGAAAACAGCCCGGCGTTTCTTCCGAGCTGCACCATCCTTCCACTTTTGCCAGCGGCAATGCTCTTTTTCAGACCTCTACGCCGTGCTGTTTCAAATATTCCATAAAGTCGCCGACGGTAGAAAGGTCTGTCAGTTCGTCGGTGTCGATTTCAATTCCATACTCGTCTTCTAATGCCATAACCATCTCGTAGAGATCCAGGGAATCTGCACCCAGGTCATCTTTAAAAGAGGTATCTTCGTTGATGCTGTCTGCATCACAGTTGAGCTGTTCTACTAAAATTTCTTTTATCTTTTCTAACATTGTCCTGCTCCTTCCTGCCTCTACCCGGCAGCCAGTATTTCTTTCGAAAAAAGTGTATCTGTTATTCCGGCATTTGTCAATAGATTTTTCTACTTTTACTGTTCTTCCGCCTGTGCCTCTCCTTCTCCGCTCTTTCCATCCTGGAACACAATAAAGCGGGAGACGCACAGGGCAATGCCGATTTCCGTCAGGATAAAGAGCACCGATGTTCCTCCGTAACTGATAAATGGAAGGGTAATTCCCGTTGCCGGCATCAGTTTCAGAACAACGCACAGGTTCAGAATAACCTGAATGGAAATATGTGCAAAAACGCCGCTCACCATCAGCATTCCATACGCGTCCGGCGCATTCTGTGCAACCACAAACAGACGGTACAGCAGGTAGCCAAACAGCAGCAATACAAGAATCGCGCCAAATATTCCAAGCTCCTCGCAGATGATCGAGAAGATCATATCGTTCTGTGCTTCCGGAATTGTTGTAATCTTCTGCGTACTGTTGCCAAGTCCTTTTCCGAGAAATCCACCGGATCCAATCGCATAAAGTCCCTGCAGAATCTGATAGCTGCCTCCGGAAAGCCATTCATAGATACGGTTCGACCGGAAGTCACCGCCTATTCTTTCAAAGATCTGCAGATTATTTTTTAAAATGATAATCGCAAAAACGCCAATTACCGCCGCGCCCGGAATCACACGCGCATAAAATTTTACCTCCGGGTCCGCCAGAAACAAAATGACGCAGGCGATGAGTCCCAGAATAATGGCGGTACTCAGGTTGTCCGTCAGAATCCACGCAGCCAGCGCCTGCAGCACGCCAAGTCCGAGGACAATTGCTTTTGCGCGGATGGTACGCATATTTTTTCCCATCTTCAGGATAATGTATGGCAAATACAGAATCAGCCCCAGCTTTCCAATCTCCGCAGGCTGAAGACTGACACTGCCGATCCGGAGCCATCTTCTCGCCCCGTAGGCTTCATAACCAAGCGGCGTAAACCTTACCGCTGCCATCAGAAGGAGACTTCCCCAGTATACCAGTGCTGCAATCCGCTGGAACCATACACTATGATAATCTACAAACTTCGACAATATCACAATCCCCACCAGAACAATAGCAGAAAGCCCCGCCTGATGCGTGAAATAATACATATCATTTCCTTTGAATGTACTGGCCGCCTCGTAGGCGCTCGCGCTGTACAGCATAATCAGTCCGAAGCTGGCCAGCAAAATCGTGCAGGCAAGCAGGTTATAATCATAAAAATCCGAAGGAAGTTTTTTCTTCCTCTTTTTCTTCTTTTCTTTCTTCTGGGATGGCATGTTTACTTTCTCTGCCATGAAGTTTCCACCTCCATTGTTTTACTCCATTTATTTCAGTGCATAGCCAAGCAGACTGACAAAGCCCGGATTTCGGTCGGTCGTTCCGAGGATAACCTTACGCACCAGCTCCGGATCGTCCGTGATAATGTTGTCCACGCCGCAGTTGACCATCCGCTGCATATCTCCCTGATAATTCAGCGTCCAGGCACAGACTTCTTTACCAAGACTGTGTGCATGCTCTACGAAGCCTTCTGTAATGTACGTATATTTTACAGAAAAGAAGTCCGCCGCGTCCATATCCTCCAGGCCTCCGTACGACATTTTCATCGTATACCCGGTCTTGATATCCGGATTGATTTTCTTTGCCTGCCTGAGAAAATTGTAGTTCATGGAAGTCAGCACACACTGATCCACAAAGTCATTGTCCTCGATGATTTTCACCACTTTTTTGACAATATTCTGGTTGTGGCCGTTGTATTTTACTTCGATATTCAGGTTGATTTTTCCTTTCGCGTACGCGATGACTTCTTCCAGCTTCGGAATCTGCTCGCCGCGGAATTTTTTGTTGAATCGTACACCGGCATCGAGCTGGCTGATTTCATCGTAGGTCAGGGTCCAGATGCTGGCATTCAGACCGGTTGTCCGCTTCAGATTTGTGTCGTGCATAAGGACAATCTCACCATCACTCGTCTCCTGTACATCGATCTCCGCGTAATCCGACATGCTGTCCACTGCATATTTGATCGCGCTCATCGTATTTTCCGGTGCTTTTCTGGCTCCGCCCCGGTGCGCTGACACCGAAATATACTGGGAGGAAGCCGTTGCCTCTGCACGTGTTGCGCGCATGGCATATACAAGATAAACCGTTTCTCCCGCCAGCATGGCGATCGTGAGAATCACCGCCGTTACCGGACCGCAGAAGGTGCGTACCAGCTTCGAGCTCGGCTTTTTCGTTGTCCGGCTCTTCTGGTAGCCCTTTCGGGAGGAACGAATAAAAATCAGATACAGATACGTAATGCTTCCGACAAGGCCGAACGCTCCGCCGATCAGGCTCATCGTCGATTTGACCCAGTCACCGTAGACGATGACGGTACTGACAACGGTAGACGGCGTTTTCACCAGCTTTGCATAGGCAACGACAGCCGTTCCGAAAATCAGATACAAAACCCACGTAATCAGAAAAATCAGCACCTGGAAAAAGACGTTGATGCCAAGCTCACGCAGCACGCGTTTTTCCAGTGTCTGGCGCACCCGCAAATGGGTATTTTTCTCTTTTTCCGTCATCATGCACCGGAACGGGATGGTGTAGGAAAACACAAACGAGAACGCGACAAGCAGAATCGTCAGCACCACCGGGATCCAGTATGCCGGGAAGGCATTGAAAATCTTCGTCAGGGAAACCTGAAGCAGTTTCATACTGCGGATGGCGCTGTAGCTGCTGTGCAGCCAAAGGTACGGGAAGCTCGCTGCCATGTAAAAAAACCAGGTCCACGGGCGGGCACGCACAAACTGTGCAGCTCCTCTTCCGCCGGCAAGCATCATGACAGGAACGGAAATCCGTTTTCGTTTCCAGGAGGCCTCCAGAGCCGCCATGACAGCATAGATTTCAAGCAGCATACAGAAAAAGAAAACAAGCAGAATTCCAAAAATCAGCAGAAGGGTCAGCGGATGCAGCATGATCTTGTTGAAGTTTTCCGATGTCATATAACTCGTTCCCAGCTGTTTTAAGGAAAAGTTGATCGCCGCATTGGCGAGTCTTGAAACCAGCTGGCTGGAAAACAGGCGGTAGACCGTCTCAAATATCACGATGCTAAGCAGGTTTTTCTGCAAAAGTTTCCATGCCATATTCAGATAAATTCGTATCATTCCTGCATTTTTTACTGCCTTTTTTCTCATCTGCTGTTGTTCTCTCCTGTCAGCCGCAATTCCCCCCGATGAATCTGTATGCAAAAATTACCTTTATTTTTTCTCTTTTGTATTTTACATTTGACACTTCGAGTCTTTTTTGAAGCTCTTTTCTTTCTGTTCATTTTAAACTATCTTCCAGTATAACACAAAACCGGGTCTTTGAGTATTCTTTTTTCTATTTCTGGTTGCACCACTTCTGCAGTTTTTTTACCATGGCGGATGGGCTGCTTACTGATTTTTCCATCCTGCTGTCCGCATCCGGTGCCTGCCGCAAAGCAACACCGAAAAAATACAGCACGAACGCAACGACGATGAGTTCGGGCTTTACATAATTCATTGCTTCCATGGAACATCCTTTCTGACTGTTCTGTTTTTGAAAGTCTTTTTTCTATATTATGATGGGATAATGATTTACGACTGGATAAGATTTTCTTACTGTAAACCAAAAAAATCCCACCTGTTTTTCAGATGGGATTTTCCAGTGGTGTGCTGTTCTTTGATTTTTAATTTACTATCTTGTGCAGCAATTCCCCTGACCTGCCCCTGGCTGCGGTGCCGCACAGAAAGTCTTTGCATCAAACGACGGATTAAACGCATAAAAGTTCTTCGAATTCAATTCGTCCTGTACAGAACGCAGTGCTTCACCAAAACGCTGGAAATGCACAACTTCACGCGCCCGCAGGAAACGAATCGGATCAGCTACCTCCGGATCTTTTACCAAGCGAAGGATGTTGTCGTACGTTGACCGGGCTTTCTGTTCTGCAGCGAGATCTTCGAACAGATCTGTTAACGGATCGCCTTTCGACTGAAATTCGCAGGAATTAAACGGAACTCCGCCAGCCGCCTGCGGCCAGATTCCGGCTGTGTGGTCTACATAGTAATTAGCAAAACCGGAATTCTGAATTTCTTCCAGAGAAAGATTGCAGGTGAGCTGATGAACGATCGTTGAAACCATCTCAAGGTGTGCGAGTTCTTCTGTCCCAACATCATTCAACACCCCCGCTACAATTCGGTTCGGTGCTGTGAAACGCTGAGAGAGATACCGCATGGATGCGCCCATCTCTCCATCCGGGCCACCATACTGACTCATGATAATTTGGGCGATTTTAGGGTTTGGTGTCGTGATGTTTACAGGATACTCGAGGCGTTTTTCATAATTCCACATCCGTCAGCACCCTCCTTTCCGGTTGACTTCCCACGGCCATGGCTGCATAACCCATTCGAAAGAACGGCTCATGCGGTCGTTGGCGGTATCGATCGTGAGCGGGCCGTACTGTTCGGCGTACTGTTTCAGTGCTTCTTTTCGAAGCTCCACTTTTTCCCGGAAAAAGGCAAGTGCATCTTCATCCTCCGGGTGGGTGTCGAGGTAAAGGTTCATTTCAACAACAGCAAAGCTGACCTGATCAATCCAGGCGAGCAGCTTTTCGCGGGATGGCATCTGCGGCATCATAGGCACTGTCCTCCTCCCTTTCCACAGAATGGTTTACAGAGTTCCGGGAATAAGGTTCCATTTTTTAATGCAGCGGAAAGATCATAGATCTGTTCAAACCGCTGCATCGGAACGTACGCCATTGCAGGTATCATATGATCTACATGCTGCATTTTCCGCGGGAAATTCCTTGATTCCATCTTCAGTTCCATATTGTTTGAAGCGGCGCGGCGGTTCTGCATATTGTTCGCACCGCAGCAGCCGCGATTCATACGGGATGAATCCATACCATGTTCCTCTTTCATTTTCTGTTCTTTATAGAGTATGAAGAAAATAAGAAAGTGTCAAAAAAGGCAGCGGTTTCTCTTCCACTGCCTTTCTGTCATACTAATGAAATTTTCATCAAAACTGCATCTCATACAAATGCGCATAAATCCCGCCTTTCGCGAGCAGTTCCTTATGTGTGCCTTCCTCCGCAATTCCATTCTCCGTCAGCACCAGAATCCGCTTTGCATTCCGGATTGTGGACAGCCGGTGCGCAATCACGAAGGTTGTCCTGTCTTTCGCCAGAAGTTCCAAAGATTTCTGGACGACTTTTTCGCTTTCGTTGTCGAGCGCTGAGGTTGCCTCGTCGAAAATCAGGATCGGCGGGTTTTTGAGGAATACGCGGGCGATGGAAAGCCGTTGTTTCTGGCCACCGGAAAGTTTTACGCCGCGCTGGCCGATATCGGTGTCGTAGCCGTCCGCCAGTTCCATGATAAATTCATGTGCATTGGCCGCTTTCGCTGCGCGGATGACCTCCTCGTCGGTCGCATCCGGTCTGCCATAGCGGATGTTGTCGATGATCGTTCCCGCAAACAGGTACACATCCTGCTGCACAATACCGATCTCATCGCGCAGATCCTTCAATTTCACATCGCGGATATCCTTTCCATCCAGCAGAATCCTTCCTTCTGTCACATCGTAAAAACGCGGAAGCAGAGAACAGAGTGTCGTCTTTCCGGCGCCGGAGCTGCCCACCAGCGCCACATAGTCTCCTGCCGGGACATGCAGATTCACATTGCTTAACACATTCTCCTTCGACTCCTCATAATGGAACGAAACGTTTTCAAAGGTTACTTCTCCCTGCACATTCTTCAGTGGCAGTGCATCCGGCTTGTCCTGGATGTCCGGTGCGATGCTCATAATTTCCAGGAAACGTTCATAACCGGAATAACCATTCTGGAACTGCTCCGTAAAGTTCACCAGCTTTTTCACCGGATCTGTGCAGTTATTGATGTACAGAAGAAAGGTAACCAGATCCGCCGCCCCAAGCTTCCCGCCTGTCATCAGCAATGCGCCGACAATCAGCGAAATAACGGTAATCAGCGTCGAAAAGGCTCCCATTCCCGAATTGTAAATTCCCATATAGCGGTAGCTGACCTTCTTCGAATCGACAAAACGGTCATTTCCCGCATTGAACTTACGCATCTCTTCTGTCTCATTTCCAAACGATTTGACAACACGGATCCCCGAAAGACTGTCCTCAATCTGACTGTTGATATCCGCAATTCTGCGGCGGTTTTCCTTAAATGCACTCTTCATGCGGCTGTTCATCACTAACGCAAACAGCAGCATCACCACAATAACCACAAGCGGCACACATGCCAGCATCGGATTTACCACAAACAGGATGATCATCGCACCGATCAGTTTGATAAACGAAATGACAATATCCTCCGGCCCATGATGTAAAAGCTCACTGATATCGAACAGATCGCTTGTGATGCGCGACAACAGATGGCCGACCTTCTGGTTGTCGAAAAAAGCAAACGAAAGCTTCTGATAATGGCCGAAGATCTCGTTCCGCATATCATGCTCAATCCGCGCCCCCATCACATGGCCGTAATAGGCAATATAAAAGTTACAGTACATTTCAACCAGAACCATAGCAATCATCAGAATACCGAGGCGGATAATCTCACCCGTTGCCTGCTCCAGCGGCTTTTCCACAACCGTACTCGTAATATACCGTACAATCAGTGGAATCACCAGTGTAATGGCTGCTCCAAGCATTGCAAAAAACATGTCGGTAAAAAACAATCCCTTATATGGAATGTAATACCGCGCCAGCTGGCGGATTCTTCTCTTCTCTTTTCCGGTTTCTTTTTCTTTACTCATCCTGTCCTCCCTTTCCGTTGGAAACCATTTTGTAATCTTTTCGGAACTCAGACGGTGATACGCCGCATGCCGTTTTAAATGATTTCATGAAATGCTTATCATTTTCAAATCCAACCTGTTTGGCAATTTCCGTAATTTTATCTTCTGTTTGAATCAACAGACGCTTTGCCTCCGCAATGCGGATCTCCTTCAGATAGTTCACAAAATTCACACCGGTATGTTCTTTAAACGCTGCTGAAAACAGCGAATAATTCATACAAATATGGTTAGATACCATTGCCATATTCAGATCTTTTGCATAATTTTCCCGAATATATGAAATTGCCTCTTCCATTTTTTCTTTTCCGGCTGTCTGACTTTTCAGGCTTTCCCTGTAAACGTGTATCCATTTTTCAAACGCATCCAGAAACAGATCTGCATCACGGTACTGCAGAGGGCGCGGACATTTTTCCTGTTTTTCCGCCACTCGATGAAAAAGATCCAGCTCTTTACAGATTGCTTCTGTTACTGCCAGAAGCTGATAGGGGGAAACCCTCTGATGTGCTGCCTCAAAATACCAGTTCCGCATTTTTCGCAGCACAGTATCTGCCCGGTCCGTTGGCACCTGCAGAATAAATTTTTCCTGAAACTGTGCCAGTTCCGGCTTTTCCTCAAAACATTTTTTCTGATATTCTTCCACAGGATTTTTCTGTATAAATGCCATTTCCCTGGCCAGCAGTGCTTCCTGGTATGCCTCTGGAATTTCCATCACAGAATGATGTTCTTTTCCCACTCCGAGACAAAATCTCTCATCTTTTTCTTTCATGATCCGCTCTGCCTCCGGTTCCGGCAGAAGATACAGAACTCCTCCTTCTACGCCTTCCAGCAGAATTCCGCTGCATTTCGAAAACCGTTCCCCATTTGCCTTGCTGGTCAGCAGGATCCGGAAGCTGTCGTTTCCGATGTATCGCCGGATCCTGCTTTCCATATCCATCCATTCGTTTTCTTCGGCCATTTCTGCATTCATCATCAGATAACGGAGCTGATTTAAAAAGCACCGTTCTTCCTCTTCTTCCGTTTCCCGGGTCTCCGAAAGCTCTCGTTTCAGATTTTCCAGAAGCTGTTCTATCGTCTCCCGCTTGATCGGTTTTAAAATATAGTCCCGAACTCCATGTTTCATCATTTCAACCGCATAGGAAAATTCATCATAGCCGCTTAAAACAATAACAACAGGTTTCTGTGATAACTCCTCCATTTTGTTGACCAGTGTCAGACCATCCATTTTGGGCATACGGATATCAGTGAACATGACGTCCACCCTCTGTTTCCCCAAAATCTCCAATGCCTCTTCTCCGTTTCGACACTCCAGAATCTCCTCCACCGGCACGCTGCTTCGCCGGATCATCGCCACGATTCCCTGTCGAATCAATTTTTCATCTTCTACAACCAGTAGTGTATTCATTTTCTTTTTCTTCCTCTTTCTCGTCACCCTCTTGATCCATCAGAGAATATTTCCCCCTCGTGATGGGAAGATGAATACTCACCTTCGTATAGCAATGCTCTTTTGTATAAACTGACAGTCCATACTCTGTTCCAAATTGAATGTGGATTCTGTCCTGTACATTCCGAAGCCCGATTCCATGTTTCGGCTGTGTATCTGAATTCAGGCGCATTCTTAGTTTACGTCTCAGAATTGCAAGCTGCTTTTCTGACATGCCTGTTCCGGAATCTGTGATTTCAATCTCAAAGCTCTTTTCATGCTCTATTCCTTTGATTTCAATGACGGCGTCTGCATCCAGCTCCTCAATTCCATGTGTGATTGCATTTTCCACAATCGGCTGAAGAGACATCTTGGGGATATCCTGCCGATATAAATTTTCCGGTATCTGAACGGACAGTGTTATTGTGAAATCATACCGCAGATTCATCAGTTCCACATAGTTCTGAATATAATTCATCTCATCCTGAACGGTTACCAGAAATTTATTCCAGCGCATATTGTAGTGCAGCATTTCACCAAGTGCTGTTACCGCATCGGAAATCGTATACTCTTCATCAATCTCAGCCATCATCTTAATGGATTCCAGAACATTATAAATAAAATGAGCGTTAATCTGGTTCTGCATTGCCCGGATTGCCGTATCTTTCAGCGCTGCCTCCCTTTTGATGCTTTCCTCGTTCTGTTTCTGAATTCTCTCCAGCATTCCGTTGATACCATAGCTCATTTCCCGCATCTCTTCTGCGCTGTAACAAACCTTTATCTTTGTTGTTCCATTGTCAATCTGACGCATCTCACCCAGGACGTCATAAAACTCCTTCAGCAGGCCACGCACAATCAGATTGACCACCACAATCAGAAGCAGTCCGAAGCCGGCAAATTCAAGCAGCATTCTCTGCTGCTGTTTGATCATGTTTCCGGTTGCATCATCCAAATTGATCAGTGTTACAAACATTCCATTGAGTTTATCGACTTTCCGAAGCACAATTGCAACGTTTTTCCGGTCAATCACCGCGCTCTGCTGACTCTCTTTTTTGTCACGGATTCCTGCCCGGAACAGAATCAGCCCCCGATAGGACTGCCATTTGCAGGCTGCCGCTGTCTTCCCGCAGTCATATAAATTCCAATTTTCATCAACAAAACAGGCCCAGCTGCTGTCACCGGATCGATAGATTTCAGGAAATATGTCTGCCATACGCATGGATACCTCGATCACGCCAAGCCTTCCTCCGCTTTGATCCCGCAGCTCCCGTACATAAGTCATCAAATGGGAACCTTCTTTTTTTGTACCGGAGATAATATTTTTTTCCTGTACGTCAAAAAACCACTGTCCTCCGCCCTGATAGCTTCGGTACCAGGCGCAGTTTTTCATCTTTTCCTTCTGGTACAGGATCGGCTGCTGCTCCAGAAAACCATCTGCCATGGCAAAAATATGGATCTGGTACAGATCCGGCATTGCCTCCTGCATTTTGTCGATTATGCTGATGCTGTTATTCCGAAATTGCTGATAATAGATCTCCGAGATCTCCTCTCCCCTCCTGAGATGAAGAAGATATTTTTCCAACGGTTCATACTCCTGCAGCGTATCTACAACCATTGAGCAGGCATTCGCTTTTGCATTCACCTCCGCACAGGTAAGATCTGTTGCTGTTACTGCTTCATTTACCCCATGATCTATGGCATTCTTTTTGATACTCCTAAATCCAAAGCACATCATGCCAAAAAGTGGAATAAAAATAAAGATCAACGTTGTTACGGTAAATTTTTGGTTCAGTTTCAGTCCGCGAAACCAGTTTCCCATTTTTTATCCCCCAGTTTTCTTTTCGGTTCTGTAACTTTACTAATTTTACCAGTTTTCTCTTCAAAAAGCAATTTTTTCAGAAAAATTATTGACAAAAAGAGAAGACGGTACACTTTTTTTCCGTGTACCGTCTCTCTTTTCGCAAGACTCATATATGACGCAAAGCATGATTCCAGGGAAACAGCTTTCGTACCATTGTTATACTGTTGTCAGATCCCACGGTTCATAAATCTTTGGAACATCGCTGATCAGACGTTTGGTATACGCTGCTGTCGGGTGAAGAATTACTTCTTCTGCCGGTCCCGATTCCACAAATTTTCCATGCTCCATAATATAAACATTATCGGATACATAGTAAGCAAGACCAATATCGTGGGTGATGAAGATAATCGTCATATTGATCTCATCACGCAGCTTCAGCAGCATATCCAGGATTGTTGCACGTGAGCAGGCATCAATCATAGACGTCGGCTCATCGGCAAGCAGAATCTTTGGTTTCAGAAGGAAAATACGTGCAATCATCAGTCGCTGCATCTGGCCTCCTGACAGCTCAAATGGATATTTGTTTGTCAGTTCTGCGTATTTTAAGTTTACAAAGCTGCAGGCCTCTGTCATCAGACGTTCTTTTTCTTCTTTCGGCAGATTTTTGTCACCGCGCATATTAATGCAATCCAGCAGAACAGAATCTACACGTTTGAACATATTGTAGGAAGCGAACGGATCCTGGAAAATCGCCTGAATTCCCTTCCAGTACTCTTTTTTCTTCTTTCCGTTCGAGATGTCTCTTGGTTTACCCTGGAAATCAATTTCGCCTTCCGTTACGCTGATCAGCCCGAGCAACATCTTCGAAAGGGTTGTTTTTCCGGATCCGGATTCTCCTACGATAGAAACAAATTCACCTTCATGAAAATCGAAATCAACATGGTCTACAGCGACCGTTTTTGCATCGCCAAAGCCAAACACTTTCGTTACGCCTCTTCCGGAGAGGCATGGTTTTAATTCTTTACCATCACGCATTTGCATACACCTCCCGAATCTTTCTCTCAGACATCAGGCAGCGGTACTCTCTTCCGTTCGGCAGTTCGATGACCTCTGGTTTCATACCGCGGCAGGTTGGCTGTGCATAAGGACAGCGGTCTGCGAAACGGCAGCCCTCCGGCGGATGCTTCAGGTTTGGCGGAGTTCCCGGAATTGCAGTCAGCTTCTGTTCTCTTACACCTTCCTCCGGAACGATGATCGATCCCATCAGACCTTTGGAATATGGATGCAGCGGATCGAATACCATTTCTTTTGCGGTACCTTTTTCTACAATCTGTCCAGCATACATAACCATAATATCATCGGTTACGTTGTAAAGAAGCGGCAGCTCGTGTGTGATGAAGATCATGGATTTGATAAATCCTTTTTCCATCAGATCACGCATCATTTTAATAACCATTTTCTGGGAAGTTACATCCAGCGCGGATGACGGCTCATCGGCGATCAGTACCTTCGGAGAAAGAATGGTCGAAATTGCGATAACGGTTCTCTGTTTCATACCTCCGGAAAGCTCAACCGCATGCTTCTGCAGTACCTCCGCCGGCAGGCCTAAGATCTGAAAACGTTCTTTTGCCAGATCATAAATATCCTTTTTCGGCATTTTCGGATCATGCGCATGAATAACGTCTTCTACAAATCGGATGATTTTCTGTGTCGGGTTCAGAGCATTCATTGCTGCCTGCGGAATGTAGGCGATCTCATTGCCCAGAATATTTTTCCGGACATCGTCTGGTTTCATTCCGGAAATTTTTCTTCCATCTACGATAATATCGCCGCTGATGTAGTGAAGCGGTGCGAAATAATAGCCCATCAGTGACAGCGCCAGCGTCGATTTACCACAGCCGGACTCACCTGCTACACCGAGGGATTTTCCCTCCTCAATCTTCAGGGAGACTCCGTCTACGGCGTATACATCTTCATGAAAACGAGTCACATATTTCGTTTTCAGATTGTTTACTTCCAGCATTACTTTTCCCATAGCTGCCTCCTTAGTCTCTTAACTGCGGGTTGAATACCTGGTCAAGACCGGTGTTCATCAGGTTAAGAGAGAATGAAATAAGTGCGATTACAAGAATGACCGGGAAATATGCCCACCATGCACCGTTTAAGTGTGCATTGTACTGGGTTGCCCATTGCATCATAAGACCAAGTGTTGCAGTCTTTGTGGTTGCCGGTCCAAGTCCGATCATAGAAAGCTGTGCTTCTGCCAGAATTCCGGAGGAAATCTGGAGAATGAAGGCCATAACAACGTAGGATGCAACGTACGGAAGGATGTCGGTAAGGACAATCCGCAGCATGCTGTGGCCGGACAGTTTGGAAAGGTTTACATGGTCACGGTTTCGAAGAGAAATAACCTGGGAACGTACGGAACGTGTTGTCCACGGCCATGCTGTAATTCCGATCAGGAGTGCCACCATCATGATTCCCCTCTGAGACTCACCTACGCTGTAGGAGATGAGGATCAAGAGAACGAAGGATGGGATAACGGTGAACAAGTTGGTAAAGAACAGAATCAGGTTGTCCACAAAACCTCCAAGGTAACCTGCAAGAAGTCCGAGGAACAGTCCGATCACGGTTGCAATGATTCCCGCAACCAGACCAATTTTCAGGGATGAACCTGTTGCAGAGATCAGCTCAGTCAAAACATCACGACCAAAGTTATCTGTACCAAGCACGAAGGTCTGACGGTTAATGACATCTTTTTCATTGATGTACTGCTTGCTGTCGATGCTCTGAACCTCTTCCAGCTCACCGGTCTCTTCATTTTTCTCGGCAATAATGGTTGGAACATCCTCTAAAATACCGTCGATTTCGTTGTCGAGACGCTGATATTTTTTCTTTTTTGCTGCGATAAGGCCTTTCTGTTCTGCATTTGGGTCATATTTTTCCTCCCAAAGCGCAATCAGACCTTCTGCGTCGGTAACATCGATTTCACTGGCATCTACACCGCCGTATTTTTCCAGCCATTCTGCCATCATAGAACGGTTGTCCATTGTCAGTTTGCTTTCAACGATGGATGCGGTTGCATCAACATTCATCTTATACGTTTTGCCGGAATTTACGGTGTCCTGAATCGAAAGATAGGTACCCGGTTTGAAAAAGTTTCCGTTTCCGATCATTGCCAGCGGATCTTTTGCCACAACAAACGGATAGATGATAATGGTCAGGAGAATTGCCAAGAAGATTACAAATCCTGTCACGAATTTTCCTGAATGAAAAATCTGTTTGATTGTATTTTTCATAGCGTATTCTCCTTTCTAATCCTGCTGGGATGCTTTGACACGTGGGTCAATGACTGCATACAGAAGTTCAACAAGCAGGTTGGCCAGCAGAACCATGATGGTAATGATTAACGTACAGGCAGAAAGCAGCGGATAATCCTGGCCGGTAACTGCTGAGAGCATTGTCGTTCCAAGTCCCGGGTAACTGAATACCATCTCAGCTACCAGGTTGCCGCCGATCATGGTACCAAGGGACATTGCGAGACCGGTGATCTGCGGAAGCATTGCGTTACGGAACACATATTTCACAATCGTATGATCCTTGATACCAAGGAAACGACTGTATTTTACATAGTCAGCATTCAATTCATAAATTGACATCGAACGCATACCAATCGCCTGGCCGCCGATCGTGATGATTACGATAGACCAGAATGGCAACTGGTAATGTGAAAGCACAGATTTCATAAAAGCAAGGCTCATATGCGGAATCATACTGCTCGCATAGCCGCCTGCTGCAGGTGCAATATGTAATTTCAGTGAGAAAATAAACAAAAGTACGGTCGCCATACCAAAGGCAGGTACGTTACTGATAAACAGGAATGCCGGAAGGATTGCCTTGTCGAAAACACCTTTCATGTAAGCTGCAATTGCACCAAGCAGGTTACCAAGAATCCATCCAACAATAATGGCCGGAAGCTGTAAACATATGGTCCACAGAACCGAACTGGAAATAATATCGGATACGGTACGCGGATACTGGCTGAAAGAAATGCCGAAATCACCGCGAAGTGCATTTTTTACCCAAGTAAAAAACTGGACATACATTGGTTTGTTAATACCAAATTTCGCTGCATAGTCTTCATATACTTTCTGAATTGCAGTCGCATCGGTCATACCTTCTACCGATTTGGACGCAATAGTTGAAACCGGATCGCCCGGCATCAGACGCGGAAGAATGAAGTTCAGCAGCACTGCAAAGACTAACGTCAAAAGATACCACATGATCTTCTGCGTATAATACTTTTTCATTCCTTTCATAGAGGAACCCTCCTTCTGATTTTGTAAAAGCGGCCGGAGCACCCCGGCTCCGGCCGCCTCTGTTACAATTCAGTGTGTGCTTTCTTTCTGTTTGGCAAATCAGCCGTCAATCAGTTCCAGATTGTACAGTGCTGCTACGCCATAACCATCGGTGCAGTCCATCGGAGGAACATTGGTTCCATCGTCTTTCTGCGGATAGTTGGTCCATACGGACTCGTTTACTTCGTGGAATACCTGCGGTCTGTACATCAGCGGTACACACGGGCAATCTTCCAGCATAATCTTGGAAAGTTCTGTATAGTAATCTTTCAGTTTTGCATCATCGGTCTCATGAGGAATTGCTGCAAGGATTTCATCTACACGGTCGTTCTGATAATGACCGAAGTTACCACTGAAGTTAACCTCAAGATCGTTGTAATCAGAGCTCATGAAGAAACGGCATCTCATGTACGGGTTGGCAACCGATGTACCAGGGCCGGACTGCATGGTGATTTCGAAGTTTCCGGTACTGTAATCCGTGCTGTAGTTTGCTGCTTCCGGGAAGTAGGTCTCAATGTTGATACCAATATTCTTTCCTGCTGCTGCTACGATTTCAAGGGTTGCATTCCAGTCAGACCATCCTGTCGGGCACTCAGCCTTATAGGAAAGGTTCTTTCCGTTGTACTCACGGATTCCGTCTCCGTCGGTGTCTACGATTCCGGCATCGTCCAGAAGCTTCTTAGCACCTTCTACATCGGCATTGGACCACTGATACTCTTTTAAGGCATCCTGATCCACCATAGCCTGCTCAGCATCGGTCGGGTTCATGACAGAACGCGGAACATCTGCGAAGGTAGGAGACTGTCCGGACATTGCTGAAGAAATAACCTGATCGTAGTCAACTGCCATAGCGATTGCCTTACGAACAGCTACCTGATCCAGTCCTTCTACTTCTGTATTAAAGAACAGGGTAGGCATTGTCATACACAGCTGATACGGTGCTTCATCAACATAGGTAGAAATCGGAAGATCCTGCTCTAACCACAATTTCTGAAGGTCTGTGATGAATATCTGTGCCACATCAATATCACCATTCTGGAATGCGGTGGTAGCTGCTGCGTTATCTTTAAAGATCGGGTGAGAAATATATTTCGGAACCGGAAGCTTACCCCACATGGAATCTGCCTGTCCCCAATAATTATCATCGCGGATCAGAACTACGTTCTGGTCATTGTCAAAGTATTTTTTGTACGGTCCGGAAGTTACCAGATCGTCCATCTTATCCATTTTAATTGCTTCAGCATCGTTGTTGTTTCTGTCAGCTACGGTCTTCAGATAGTTTTCCTGCATGATATAAAGCATTGGAAGATATCTTTCCGCAAGAACCGGGTTAACTGCTTCGCCGGAGTCATCGGTTGTCAGTTTGAAGACTACGGTACTGTCATCCTGTGCAACAACATCTGCAATGTAGCTCTTCATTTCAGCGCCGGTAGAAGAATTGTAATCCACATGCGCATGATAGGTAGCTGCTACATCTTTTGCAGTAACCGGTGTGCCGTCATTCCATTTTGCGTCAGCTTTGATTTTCACTGTGATCTCGGTACGACTGTCGTTCCATACTGGATCTCCGTCTGCAAGCAACGGATACATTTTTGCATCCAGTGGATTCCACATATAAAGAGTTTCATAAACAAGTACACGTGAAGCATCGCCCTGTGCTATAACCATTGCATTGTTTGAGTTTGCGGACATTGGGTTGTAATCATTGACGGTACCCCACTGCTGTCCTGCGAAGTAAAGAGTTTCATTTCTTGGAAGCTCTCCTACCACATCATCTGAACCTGTGGTATCTTCGCTGGAAGCATCTGCTGTGCTGGAAGATGTTGCTGTGGTATCGCTTGATGCATCTGCTGTTCCGCTGGAGGATGCTGTTGCTCCTCCGCTTGAACTAGTGCTTGTGCTTCCGCTGTCTCCACATCCGGCAAGCATCGTTCCTGCCATTGTCACTGTCATTAACAGCGCAAGGACTTTCATGTTACGCTTTTTCATACTTTTTACCTCCTTAAGGTTTTCGTTCTTGCTTGATGAGTTCATTATACACAAAGGCTGTCAGAAAAACAGTGTCTATTTTTTGTTTTTGGTGTTCTTTTTTTGTTTTGTGTTGGTTAAATCGCTCATTTTGCTCTTTTTAATTCCCTTTGTTCTGCTCATTTTTCACATATCCATTTTCGCAACATCTGCGCTCTTTCGTCATTATGATTATTTGTGCCATTTTTCCGTCTTTTCTGACATTTTTCCGTTCGCTTTTTCCATCTCTTTGTGCTATGATGAATATCGTATCAATTTCAGGAGGTTTTTTCTATTATGAATACTGTTTCTCATAAGTACCGACAGTCAGCGCTTCTGCTTCTGACCGCTGCGATCTGGGGTTCTGCCTTTGTCGCACAGAAGACCGGTATGGATTATGTCGGACCTTTTACGTTCAACGCGGCACGAAACCTGCTCGGCGGACTTACGCTTCTTCCGCTGATTGTCTTTTTCTCCTCGCGTAAAAAGCGAACCCTACCGCCAGATGCTTCGTCAGAAAATGGCACACAGCCAAAAACGCTCTGGGCGGGCGGTATTCTCTGCGGCATCGCACTGTTTGTCGCCTCAACCCTGCAGCAGATCGGCATCCAGTACACAACAGTCGGAAAGGCCGGTTTTATCACCGCACTTTACATCGTACTTGTTCCGGTCTGCGGCCTGTTCCTCCGAAAACGAGTACAGCCGAAGGTCTGGCTCGCAGTTCTCATTGCCGTCGCCGGTCTCTATCTGCTCTGCATGACAGACGGATCCTTCTCTTTGCAGAAGGGCGATCTTCTTGTGCTTGCCTGTGCACTCGGATTTACCATACATATTCTGGTCATTGATCATTTTTCTCCGCTTGTCAACGGTATCAAAATGTCCTGCATTCAGTTTTTTACCTGTTCGATCCTGTCCGCTGTCTGTATGGTTCTCTTTGAAACTGTAAACTTCTCCGATCTTCTGCACGCCTGGATGCCGATTCTCTATGCCGGAATTCTCTCTTCCGGTGTCGGCTATACCCTGCAGATTATCGGGCAGAAAGGATTAAATCCTACCACAGCTTCTCTGCTTATGAGCCTGGAATCCGTTTTTTCTGTTCTTGCCGGTTGGATTCTCCTTCATCAGGCTCTCTCCGCTCGCGAGCTCTCCGGCTGTATTCTGATGTTTGCAGCGATCGTGCTGGTACAGCTTCCGAACTTTCACAAAGCCAACGCTGTTTCCTGATGTTATTCCTTTTTCAGTGTAAGAAAGATTTCTGTTTTGCGAGCTTCTTTCTTACGGCAGCTTGCTTTGATGACATAATTCCCCTCCGCCGCAGTGTGATCCTGTCCGGAGGGCTTTTTTATGCCATCCGAAAATTTAACCGAATCAAGTAAGTCACCTGCTTCCATTTCGAATATCCGCTTGCCCAATATTTTCATAGCATAAAAATACAAAATTCTGCATATTGATTGCAGGATTTTTTAATTCGTGCTACACTGTTTTTATTGTACCAATAAGCACTTATTTTATTAGGAGGTTCTGTCATGCCCGTTTTTGATTTCAGCAATTCCCCGGAAAAAGCAAAAGTTTCCGAATGTACGTATACTGTTTTCCGCACAAACGCACCGTTTACTTCTCCGGATCAGCCGATCCTTATTCTGGATACGAAAGAGAAGGCTTTCCCGCATCATCCCTGCGGTATTTTCACAAACCCATCCAAACGGACCTCGTTTGAATTTAAAGATGAAGAAGAAACCTTCATCGCCGATATTCTCCAGATTGATGCCCGTTTTGTCAGCCTTTTAAAATGGCTCGGTGAAAACCATATCAATGTCCGCCTTTCCGGCACACAAACATCCGACGGTTATGAAGTTTACAAAATCCGCGAGATCGCTTTCGGTGGCGGCGCAAAGCTTTCGGCTGAGGATGGATTTTTACAGTTTATGATTGAGCGTCTCCTCGCCAGCAATGCACCGGAAGAAGAAGTTGAGGATGAGGATCAGGAGGAAACCGGTGACAGCATGAAGCTCACCAGCATCCAATCCATCACTGATTTTATGAACTGTGCCGGAAGAACGCTGCCGGACAATATCCGCCTTTGGGCTCGTCGAAACCTCGCTGTTGCCCGTTCCCACGAAGTCTCTCCCGAAGAACGTCGTCACGCACAGCGCGCCCTCTCCATGATGATGAATATTCAATGGAAAAGCAACTATTTTGAAGCCATTGATCCAGTGGAAGCACGCCGGATCCTCGATGAAGAACTGTATGGCATGGAACGCGTGAAGCAGAGAATTATCGAAACCATCATTCAGATTAACCGGACTCATACGCTGCCGGCCTATGGTCTGTTACTGATCGGTCCTGCCGGAACCGGAAAATCGCAGATTGCTTATGCCGTTGCGCGTATCTTAAAATTACCGTGGACAACACTCGATATGAGTTCGATTAATGACCCGGAACAGCTGACCGGAAGTTCCCGCATCTACGCAAACGCAAAACCGGGAATCATCATGGATGCTTTTTCCATGGCTGGTGAATCCAACCTCGTCTTTATCATCAATGAGCTCGACAAGGCTGCCTCCGGCAAAGGAAACGGAAACCCGGCAGATGTTCTGCTGACCCTTCTTGATAATCTTGGTTTTACCGATAACTATATCGAATGTATGATCCCGACCGTCGGTGTATACCCGATTGCAACCGCAAACGACAAGAACCAGATCAGTGCTCCGCTGATGTCCCGCTTCGCTGTGATTGAAATTCCGGACTACACACCGGAAGAAAAGAAAATCATTTTCTCCCGCTATGCACTTCCAAAGGTATTAAAACGCATCGGTATGAAAGAAAATGAATGCATTCTGACACCGGAAGGACTCGATGCCGTAATCTCCTGCCACGAAAACACAAGCGGTATTCGTGATCTTGAGCAGGCTGCTGAGCATATCGCAGCAAATGCGTTATATCAGATAGAAGTCAACCATGTTTCCTCTGTTACCTTTGATGCAGAAATGGTACGTGAACTGCTCTTGTCCTGCTGATCTGCCTTATTTTCTATTTTGAAGGCGTATCAGGGTACGGCGAAAACCAGTGACGCAACAATTCACGCTCTGTGGTGCTGAAATTTTTTGCATTATTTTGGAGTGTGCTGTAAAATAGTTTCCTGTCCCCTCAGTCTGTACTTTCGGGCAGGGAACTATTTTATTTCTCCAGATATTTTCATAAAAGGAAGCCCCTGACACTTTCATGTCAGGGGCTTCCTTTCGGTCAATTCAGAAAATTTATTTCTGCGGACCAGCGGAAACA
This sequence comes from Blautia sp. TF10-30, assembly GCF_003481245.1. Taxonomy (NCBI): domain Bacteria; kingdom Bacillati; phylum Bacillota; class Clostridia; order Lachnospirales; family Lachnospiraceae; genus Blautia; species Blautia sp. TF10-30. Next base: position 20,781 of record NZ_QUKM01000011.1, on the reverse strand, counting down.
AGTGCTTTACCAGCAGCGTTTCCTTCGTATTTTGCAAAGTTCTTGATGAATCTTTCAGCCAGATCCAGTGCTTTGGTCTCCCACTCGGAAGCATCAGCATAGGTATCGCGAGGATCCAGGATAGCCGGATCAACGCCCGGAAGTTCAGTCGGAACTTCGAAGTTGAAGTACGGAATAGTCTTCGTCGGAGCTTCGTTGATAGCACCGCTTAAGATTGCATCGATGATTCCACGGGTATCACGGATGGAGATACGTTTTCCGGTTCCGTTCCAGCCTGTGTTAACCAGGTATGCTTTTGCTCCGCTCTTCTCCATTTTCTTAACAAGCTCTTCTGCATATTTGGTTGGGTGCAGCTCCAGGAATGCCTGGCCGAAGCATGCAGAGAAGGTAGGAGTCGGCTCGGTAATTCCGCGCTCGGTTCCTGCAAGTTTTGCAGTAAATCCGGACAGGAAGTAGTACTGAGTCTGCTCTGGTGTCAGAATAGATACTGGCGGAAGTACGCCGAATGCATCTGCGGACAGGAAGATAACATTCTTAGCTGCCGGTGCAGAAGAAATCGGGCGAACGATGTTCTCAATGTGGTTGATCGGATAAGATACACGAGTATTCTCGGTTACGCTCTTATCATTGAAGTCGATCTTGCCTGCTGCATCAACGGTAACGTTCTCAAGCAGAGCGTCACGTCTGATTGCATTGTAGATGTCCGGCTCAGACTCTTTGTCCAGGTTGATGACTTTTGCATAGCAGCCGCCCTCGAAGTTGAATACTCCGTTGTCGTCCCAGCCGTGCTCATCATCACCGATCAGAAGACGTTTCGGGTCTGTGGAAAGAGTTGTTTTTCCTGTTCCGGAAAGTCCGAAGAAGATTGCGGTGTTCTCACCGTTCAGGTCTGTGTTTGCAGAGCAGTGCATGGAAGCGATGCCCTTCAGCGGCAGATAGTAGTTCATCATGGAGAACATACCTTTCTTCATCTCTCCGCCGTACCATGTGTTGACGATAACCTGCTCACGGCTTGTGATGTTGAATACTACTGCTGTCTCAGAGTTCAGACCCAGCTCTTTGTAGTTCTCAACTTTTGCTTTGGATGCGTTGTAAACAACGAAATCCGGCTCGAAGTTCTCAAGCTCTTCTGCTGTAGGTTTGATGAACATGTTAGTTACGAAATGTGCCTGCCAAGCTACCTCAACGATGAAGCGGATAGCCATACGGGTATCTTTATTTGCGCCGCAGAATGCATCTACAACGAACAGTCTTTTGTTGGAGAGCTCTTTTTTGGCGATCTCTTTTACTGCTGCCCATGCTTCCTGGGTTGCCGGATGGTTATCGTTTTTGTACTCATCAGAAGTCCACCATACAGTATCTTTCGAGTTCTCGTCCACAACGATGTATTTGTCTTTCGGTGAACGGCCTGTATAGATACCGGTCATAACGTTAACTGCACCAAGCTCTGTCTCCCGGCCTTTTTCATAGCCTTCCAGCTCTGGTTTTGTCTCTTCCTCAAATAACTGCTCATAAGAAGGGTTGTACACAATTTCTGTGGTACCGGTGATGCCATACTTTGTTAAATCGATCTGTGCCATCTTGTAATTAACCTCTTTCCTTTGATAGTAATACTGCTTCATTCTGCAAAATGCAGAAATTTGAAGGTATCCTTTAGAAGAAACCGGACCAGCCGGCCTCTTCTACTCTAATTATACATAAAAGGCCAAAAAAATCAACTGAAAATCTTCCGTTTTTTTACAGAACGTGTCCCAAAATCTGTAAAAATTTTATAAACTTCGATTTTTCGAAGTTTTCTGACAATTGCATTTTTGTACACTTCATCCTGCAAATTGACATTTTTTGATTTTTTATGTTATAATATTAATAATTATGTTCGGAAAGAAGTTTCTTTATGTATTACGATCTGACCCGCGGGAAAATCTCCCGCTCTCTTATCCTGTTTGCCCTGCCGATGATCGCAGGAAATCTGTTGCAGCAGTTTTACAACATTGCCGACACCCTGATCGTCGGACGCGTTCTCGGAAGCAATGCGCTCGCCGCCGTCGGCTCCTCCTATACGCTGATGACGTTTCTGACTTCCATTTTTCTCGGCCTGTCGATGGGCGCCGGTGCGCTCTTTTCGATTTATCAGGGACGAAAAGATCTTTCTTCTTTAAAACTTTCGATTCTCCACGCGTTTCTGCTGATCCTTGCCGTTACGCTCGTGCTGAATCTCGCTGTTTATGCAGGCATCGAGCCGATCCTTACGTTTCTTCGCGTCCCGGATGAAGTCCGTCCCGGCATGCGGACGTATCTTCTGATTATCTTTGCCGGCCTTATTGCAACATCCGTATACAATTTCTTTTCCTGTATGCTGCGCGCGCTCGGAAACTCTTCTGTGCCGCTGATTTTTCTCGCTGTCTCTGCTGTGCTGAACATTGCACTGGATCTGCTCTTTGTCGCTGTACTGCCGTTCGGCATCGCAGGCGCGGCGCTCGCTACGGTTCTTGCGCAGTATGTGTCCGCCGTCGGTATTCTGCTCTATGTGCTGCTCCGCTGCCGCATGTGGCTGCCGTCAAAAAAAGAATGGCGTTTCAGCCATTCCATTTTAAAAGAGATTCTGAATCTTTCTTCGATGACCTGCATTCAGCAGTCGGTCATGAATTTCGGCATTCTGATGGTACAGGGGCTCGTCAACAGCTTCGGTCCGGCGGTCATGGCGGCATTTGCGGCCGCGGTGAAAATTGATACCTTTGCCTATCTGCCGGTGCAGGATTTCGGAAATGCCTACTCCACTTTCACCGCACAGAATTACGGAGCCGGAAATCACGAGCGGATCCGGCGCGGCACGAAAGATGCTTTTGCACTGAGCGCTGCTTTTTCCATCGTCATTTCTCTGCTTGTCAATCTGTTCGCGCATCCGCTGATGCAGATTTTCGTGAAAGCATCAGAAATGGAGGTCATCGCGATCGGCGTACAGTACCTGCGGCTGGAAGGCTCGTTCTATCTCGGCATCGGATGGCTGTTTCTGCTGTACGGGTATTACCGCGCTGTCAAACGCGCCGAGATGTCGGTTGTTCTGACCGTCATTTCGCTTGGCATGCGTGTGGCGCTGGCATACCTTTTCTCCGCCACGGCGCTTGGCGTTGCCGGAATCTGGATCGCTATTCCGATCGGCTGGGCACTGGCTGATATGACCGGACTTTTCTTCCTGCGGCGTGCATTCCGATCGCAGAAGCCTGCATAAGTTCCGAATCTTATATCGCAGTACGGTTTTCTGCGGATAAACTGCGGAACTGCCCCGGCGTCTGGTGCATGCGTTCCTGGAAGACGCGGTTAAAATAGCTGATATTTCGGAATCCGCAGTCGCTCGCAATCTTGCTGATCGCCTCCTCGGTGGAAAGCAGCAGCCGGCAGCTCTCGGCAATCCGCAGGTTATTGACATACGTCACGGCGGAAATATGCATAATCGACTTAAAGAAGCGGCAGAAAGCGCTCTCACTCATATGAAACTGGCTCGCCAGTTCCGCGATTTCGAGATCCTCACAGAAATGAGCATTCATGTATGTGAGGATCTCTTTCATTCTGCTGACACGGTAATTCGTCGAGGCATCCGTTTTTCCGCCGTTCTTTTCTGCCGCACTGTAATATCCCTGCCAGATTTTCAGAAGTTCCGCTTTTAACAGCAGCTCCCAGCCCGGTTCTTTTCTTTCCTGCAGATTTCGGATCTCCTGCATGGCCTGTGCCGTTTTTTCTGCAAGGCGTGTCCCCCGCTCTGTCTTGGATGGAAAACGGATCTCGGAGGACAGCACTGGTTCGATATACTGCTGCTGGATCCGGTCAAGCGATGTGCCGGACAGAAAACGCGGCTGGAATACAACGGCAAGAAACGTAAATTCCTGTCCGTCGATTCCCTCTACCTCATGCAGACGGTTTGCATTGACAAAGGCGGTCTCCCCTTCCCGCAGGAGAAAGGTCTCGGTATCCATATGAAAAACAGCTTCGCCCTTTACTGCATAAAAGAGCTCCACTTCCTCATGCCAGTGGCAGTACACCCGCACGGTACTCTGCAGGTCTGTCTCGAAAACGTGAATGCTCAGCGGAAAAAGCTCATCACCGTGGGGCTGTGTTTCTTTTCGGTAATTCATCTGTGAGAGCATATTTTTGTCTCCTCTCTTGTTTTGCTCTGCTGTCCCGATTGTAACACGAACTTTGCGATTCCGGCAAGTTTCCATGTTCTGCCGGCGAATCGCCCTTCCATGACCGTATTTTTCCTTCTTAAATGATAATAATTATCATATTTTATCAGCTTATTGACATTTCTTTTCATCCGCGCTATATTTTAGATACCCCGATAGGGTATGCGATTTCAAATTTTTCATCAAACTCCAGGAATACAGTCCGGCACGCTTTCGTTTCGCTGTATTCCCGGAAGAAAGCAGGTATTGTATGATTAAAACAGTCTTAAAAATTGATGGTATGATGTGCGGCATGTGCGAATCCCATATGAATGATGTAGTCCGCAAGAGCTGCTCTCCAAAGAAAGTAAACTCTTCTGCAAAAAACGGCGAGACCGTTGTCATCAGCGAAGCACCGCTCGATATTCCGTATCTGAAACAGCAGATCAAGGACATCGGATATGAGCTGGTTTCGTATACGAGTGAGCCGTATGAGAAAAAGGGATTTTTCCATTTCGGACGGTAAGCGGATTTCATGCCCTTCCTTTTGCAGTTTGTGCGTCGAAAAAAAGCACCGTTTCAGAAGTTTATTTCCTTTTGGAAATCTGCCTCTGAAACGGTGTTTTCTATTTTTTATCTATGATTTGATCAGCCGCAGCAGCATCCGCAGGACGGCGGCGTTTCTTTCTCCTCTTTTTTCGGAGATTCTGCGCCCAGATCGTACCAGGTCGGGTCGATGTCGAATCTGCGGTTGTTTCCAAGATAGATCGGATGGGTCGGGTCTGAGGACAGGTAGGCGCGCTCGGTCGAAACCTTCCACTGTGCATCCCAGTCAATCTTCGGAAGTGCCAGATCGTAGTGTGTGCTGGCGCGGAAGCCGTCTTCCTCTCCCTCAATTCTTCCCTTGGCGTCTGCCGGCGGCACGGCAAAATCTGCAAAGAAGGTGTTCACACCGTCGAAATGGCCTTCGTTGCTTCTGGAGAAGGAACTGCGGTATACCGCGTTGTTGATATTATCGAAGAGCCAGAGATTCATCTTGTCAATCTCTTCCCGCAGCTCCACCGGATACAGCTCCGGCGCACCTTTTTTGTGCCATGGGCGGAAGTTGACCTCGAAATAAGTGGTCAGCCAGTTGTAATCGTTGTTGACTACCTTTCCCGTCGTTGTGTCGATCAGCGCCGGAACGGTCGTTCTTCCCTGGTAATCATCATCAGCACGGTAATACGCCTCAGAGAGGAACTGATCGCCGAGCACCGGGTCGATGTTGTTTTCATTGTAAACGTATTCCCAGCCAAGGTTTTTCTCATGCGGGGCATGTTCTACCATATTGACGGAAATCTGATCTTCCAGGCCCTCCAGCTCTCTTACGATCGCCGCGCGGTTGGACCAGTGGCACAGCTTTGCCCAGACGAGACGGTATCTCTTATTACCTTCTGCCTTCAGATCATTTTCACCGTCGCCGAACGGAGTCGTGAAGTGATTCGGCTGTCTGCGGAAATAGCCGTTTTTGTCGATCTCCGATACGGTTTCTTTTGGTCTTACGCGGATTTTTCTTCCATTTACAATCTCATAATCATAATTCGCCATTGATTTTCTGCCTCTCTTTCGCGTGTTCTATCGAATGAATTTTCAAATAGGAAAGCTTTTGCTTTCCTATCATTTCGCTATGTTTTCTATGCAGTTATCATACCATATCTGTCTGGTTACGTCTAATTGCTAATTCTTTGGAGCGGCTATAGGATTTTCTTATATTAAAAGGCCAGTGCCGCATTCTCTGCAAATGGGCGCTGGCCTTGTTTTCGGCGCTTTTTGTTTTTCAGATTTTTCCTTCCCGGCGCAGATACGCCAGAAAGCCGTTGCATCCCTCCACGACATCGCGGTACGTCGCCTCAAAATCTCCCGTATACCACGGATCCGCAATATCGCGGCCGGAACCGGTGAAGGAAAGAAATTTGTAAACCTTTCCATCCGGATCATTTTTCAGCATCCGGTTCAGATTGCGGATATTCGCGGTATCCATGCCGATGATGTAGTCGGCGCGCTCGTAATCCTTCCACGTAATCTGCTTCGCGTGATGCGGCACGAGCGGAATGTGCTCCTCGCGCAGTTTATTGACTGTCCCGTAGTGCGGCGGATTGCCGATCTCCTCGCGGCTGGTGGCGAAGCTGTCGATTTCAAAATTGTGGGCAAGGCCGAGGGAATTTACTTTGTGGGTGAATACGCTCTCAGCAAGAGTCGAGCGGCAAATATTGCCGTGGCAAATAAATAATACTTTAATCATCTTTTTATATCTCCATTTAAGTCTTGTATTTCTTCTCAAACGCTTGATATTTCAGGGTTTTCCGACTTTTGAGTTTTCCTTTCTTTTCAAGGTATCTTCTCAAATCTTCTCGTATTTTCTTGTGTTTTTCCCTGCAATCTTGGTAAATCCGTTGGTAAAGCAAGCGTCCTTACCAACGGGCTTTTTTAACTATTCGCTATCCGATATACTTCTTCCTTTGCATCATCAAAATTCACATGGGTGTAAGTGTTCAAGGTTACACTGATGTCTGCGTGACCCATGATATACTGCAAGGTTTTCGGATTCATCCCGGATTTTGCCATATTAGAGCAAAAGGTGTGCCTGCATACATGAGGGGTAACTTTCGGCATCTGGATACGGTAAATCCTGTTGTATTTCTGAATGATATGCTCCATGTACTTCTCCCAGTGAAGGGCAACCATCGGCATATCGTTTTTATCCAAAAATAAAAATCCAGCGTATCCTTCCACCATCGGTTCAACTTTTGGTGTCTTTCGGTTGGCAATAATTCTGCGAAAACACGCTGCGACAGCTTCCGTCATCGGCACATAGCGAATACCTTTGTCAGTTTTTGGTTCTTCAATTACATACTGCATCTGTGCAGTACGCTGTAACTGATGGTCTACCTTAATACGCATTTCTCCAAACTCAATCTCCGAAATCGTCAGCCCACAGAACTCTGAAATACGAAGCCCTGTGTGAAAAAGAATATAGATTGCATCATAGTATCTGCTGAAATGCTTATCCTCCTGAATAAACTTCAGCAAATCTCTCTGCTGCTTTCGGGTAATCGCTTCTCTGGTAACAGAATCATTAACAATGACGGATGCCAGCTCAAATTCAAATGGATTTTTGCGAAGCAGGTCATCATCTACTGCCATCTGAAATGCTGGTCTGAGAACTCCCCGGATCGAATGAATGGAACTGTATCCCCGCCCATCAATTTGTTGGAGCTTAATCAACCATGCCTTTGCGTCTGACAAACGCACCTTATCAATTCGCAGATTCCCAAAACTCTCTTTTTTCAGCATATTGATGACCATTTTATATCCGGCAACCGTATTGTGACGAACTCCTGTTTTCAATGAAACATACTTTTCTACCAGTTCCAAAACAGTATAGTTGCCACCGTTGGTTACGATACGGTCAAACAAATCCGCTTCAATCTGTTTTTCTTTCTCACGCAGGGAAGGCTCCCGCTTCTTCCCTTTTGGCATTGGGTCATTCTTGTCCAAACGCCAACTGTATACATTTTTCTCTTTTCCGTCCTCATCAATATAGCAGAACCGATACCTCCCATCTTTACGCTGGTACTCGCCCTCTCGCAAAATCCGATTACGGTTATCTCGTCTTTTCTCACTCATCGTGAACTCTCCTTTCAAAAAAGAGAGCCAGACTTGCGCTCTTATCATAGCACAAATCCAGCTCTCCGCATAGTTATATCATGTGAAATCGGTAAATCTGTCAGCTCTGTTTACACAGCAGTAGCCTGATCCAGATACCTCTCAAATTTCTCACGCTTAATGAGGGCACGATTGCCGTTCATCACATAAAAATCCTCATTGGGATGTGTGTCAATAAGCGTTCTCAATTTTCCTTCGCCGATATGATAATATCTGGCTGCTTCCTCAATGGTAAGCGTATATCTACGCCACACCGGAATATCCGAGTAATTTTTTCCTTCAATATTCATCTTATTATTCGCCATAGGCAGTTATCCTCCATGCATGAAAATAGCCAGACAGAGGGTGTCGGCAACGAAGTCCGGCAACGGGCTTCAAAAGACCTTGCAAACAATCTCAATCTGGCGATGGTTACTATTTATACTTTTCTTTTATTTTTCTGTTGTTTTGGTTGTTATAAGGGAGAAAAGCCCGGAAATAAGGGGTTTTTCCCGGCAACCGGCTCGGCAACGGGATAGCAACAGGGGGTGCAACGGGCGGTCATTTTCAGAATGGAAGCTCCATCTGTTCTGTGACCTCCACAAAACCGTCCATCGTTTTTTCAGACGGGTTGCCGGAGTCCGTTGCCGGGTTTTCTCGATCCCAGCCCTTTTGTCTGCCATATTCGGAAAACATTCTTGGGTTCGGGAAGTACCGCCAGCCGGTAATGCACTGGTTCATAATCTCGTTGATTTCCCGGATTTCCCATTGCTTCGGCTCGTCAAAGGCATGGTTCAAGGCTTCCTTGTAGAGCTGCTTGGAGCAGACCATGCTCCCGGTGTACTTATCAAGATACGCCTGTATCATCCCGGCTTTGGTGTCCTCCGGCATAAAATCCCGCTGGTGTTCTTTGAGATACCGCTGCATGGCGGGGCTGAAAGCCAGCTTGAACCTGCCGCTTTTATAAATCTCCATCGCTTCCGCCCACATCTGCCCGATATAGGCTCTGGAAGCAGCTTCGTCCTCCAAAATGTGAACCTCGGCTTGCTCCGGGTACACCATGACGGGGATAAAGCGGCGGTTGCCGGAACGGTCAAGGGGCAGGAAGTCCAGGGCATTGGAAGTGCCGCCAAACACGCACTGACGGGGGCGGTCTGCCGGGTGGGTTTCATAGGGTATCTTGTAAACCTCTTTCTGCCGGCTTAAAAACGACTTGATTTCCTCAATGCTCTTGGCGTTGGCGGTTGCCATCATTTCCGACATTTCGATAATCCAGTGACCTTGCAGCTTGCGGTACACATTGTCATCGTCCAGCTTCCGCAAATCATCGGAGAACCACTCATCCCGGACTGCCAGCAGACGGAAGAATGTGGACTTGCCAGCCCCCTGACCGCCTACCAGACAGAGCATGATTTCAAACTTGCACCCCGGCTGAAAGGCTCGTGAGATAGCACCCAGCAAGAACAGCTTCAACGCTTCATAGGTGTAATCGTCTGCGTCAGCCCCCAGAAAGTGCCGCAGACAGAAACGGATTCGTTCTGTCCCGTCCCACACAAGGGCACTTAGGTAGTCCCGGATGGGATGGTACTTGTTTTCATTCGCCACAATCCCGATGGCATTATCAATCTTTTTCTCATTGGTAAGCCCATAGGTTTCTTCCAGATAGAGAAGCAGATACTTCATATCCGTATCGTTCAGGGCTGTGCTTTCTCTGTGGAAGCCGATGGGCTTTATGATGTCCTTGCGGTCGGTCAGGATGTTGTATGCGATAGCCCCGGAAAGCAGCGGATCACGCTGGAATACGGTCAGGCAGTTCCGTATGCTCTGACGGACACCGCCTTTCTCGGTAGTTTCCAGTCCCGCTTTGATTTCCTCAATGCTCTGGGGTGGCTGCATGGCGTTCATGGTGTTTTTTAATTCTTGCTGCGTCTGCGGCTGCAAGCTCTGCCATTCGCTGTTCAAGCTGTATCACATCCTTTCCGTAGTCCGCAATCAAAGCCGCTTTTTCCTCTGTCTCCCCGAACAGCAATATATCCAGCAGATATTCCACTTGGGCTTGCTTCTGTAAGGCTTCCACGAACCGGGGATGAAAGGCTTCCTCCGGGGAGTGCGGGGCGTAGTCCTTTCTCCATGCCATAAGCAAGTGAAGATAATCGGCAAGAATACGGAAGCAGCGGTTCTTTGCTTCCTGAAACTGTTCCTCCGGGGATTTCTGCCGGGGCTTGGGCTTTTTTGCTTTTCCCGGCGGTTTCCAGTCCTCATAGGAAAGCCCGAAGTCCTGTGCCAGTTGTACGGCGGCGTCTTTCTTTCCCAGCCCATACAGGGCGGCGGTAAAATCAATCACATCCCCATCCGCACCGCAGCCGAAGCAGTGGTAACGCCGATCCAGCTTCATACTTGGGGTTTTATCGTTATGGAACGGGCAGCAAGCCATCCCGTTCCGACCTACATGGATTCCATAATGCTCCGCAGCCTGTCTTGTTGTGACGGACTGCTTCACAGCTTCAAATACATTCAAATCTATCCCTCCTTGAAAATAAGAAAAGCACCTGACATTCTCTGATTGAAAATGCAAGTGCCTGTTAAAGTTCCATATCCTGTTGTCTGTGTTTCGCCTGTGCCGGGACAGTTCTTTGTGCTTTTTTCTCGTCAGCCTTATCCTGCAAGACTTCTTTGATAGGCTGTTTCTTGGGCGGCTCTTTGCTTTCTTCTGTGCCGGGGGTGGCTTTCCGTACCCAGTAGCGAATGTCCCGCAGCTTCTTCAAATCCTCCTGTACCTCGGTCAGCGGTGTTTTCAGGGCTGCAATTTCTTCCAGAAGCGTTTCCTGCTCCTCTTGCAGCTCCTTTTGGGTACTGTCCTTATCGTCCGGGTGCTTGGCAAGGTAGGCGGCGGCTTTCGCATACCGGGCAACCTCCGGGTATTCCTGTTTGAATTTCTCCTTTGTTTTCTTGAAAAATATCTTCTGGTACTTCTCATAGACAGGCTTACATTCCTTGCAGTCTGTCCGGCTGGCAAGAATCCCGTCAATCACTTTGCTGCGGGCTTCCTTTGGCTTCATCTGACTGCGGTAATCTGCGGCTGATTTCCCGGAAGATTCCAGAAACGCTTCTAAGTCCTCCACAGTGGAAAGCCCCTTTTGCCGGAGATAGGACAGGGCTTCGCTGACTGCCTTTAAGTCCTGTGAAGTCCCCCGGTTCTGTCCAGCCCTCGTCCAGTCCTTCCGTTCTTCCTTTCGTATCTCCATGTACTTCATCAGCAGATTGGGAAGAAGTGTCGCTTCCTCCGCCGCTTTTTGTGCAAGCAGCTCTTTCCGTTTTTCTCCCAGCTCGGTAATCCAGCCTTTGAGGTTTTGGATAAGCTGCCGGATGGACTTCATCAGACTGTTGGCGGCTCTGATTTCCCGGTTCAGGTTTCCGATATTCGTCTGGATACCACGCTTTTCCATCTGCCGGACAGCAGCCCCCTCATGGACAGTGGGGACAATATCAAGCCCCTGTCTGGCATAGGAACGCAAGTCCACACGCTCCGGACGGTCATTGGCTTCCAGATAGCGGTTCTGGATGACCTCCCATTCATGCCGCCAGATTTCGCAATACTTCTGGTCGTTCCAATCCACCGTATCCTCCTTGTGGCTTTTCCATCTGCCGGACGGAAGTTTTATCCGTTCCCCGTTTTCGTCAAGGTCATAAACCTTGCGGCTCTTGGGAAGCCATTTTCCATGTTCGTCCATTGCCCTCATAGTGAGCATGACATGGGCGTGGGGATTGTGTCCCGGCGGATGGGGGTCATGGATTGCAAAATCAGCAATCATGCCTTTGGAAACAAACTGCTGCTCACAAAACTCCCGGACAAGGACAGCATACTGGTCGGGTGGTATCTCTCTTGGGATGGTAAGCACCCACCGCCTTGCAAGCTGGGAGTTCCATTGCTTTTCCACCGCTTCGGCGGCGTTCCATAAAGTATTGCGGTCTGCATACGACCGTGGGGCGTTTGCCGGGAGCAGAATTTCATTGTGGACAATACCACGCTTTTCCGGGTAGTGCTTCACTTGCTGGTCGTATTCACAGAACAGCTTTTCGCCGCTTTGGTAAGCAGCGGTGGCAACCGCAGACTGCCGCTGGCTGCGCTGAACAATCGTGATTTCGTTGTGTGGGCAGGACATTTCGTGTCCCTCCTTTCGGTAATTGGTGGATGGGGTGGCGTTTTACCACCTCATTTCGGGCAGAAAAAAAGCAGGCAACCTTTTTCAGATTTCCTGCTTGGTGTGCCGCTGTGTGGGCGGCGGGTATTAAGTTGTAAAAGTTCGGGACAAGTTGACCCGATGTGTGAGTGGCAAACTGGAAGTTCTTACGCTTATCAATACCCCCACGTCATTAACTTCCATTCTCCACCTTCACACCGTGCAAGCCACCATGACCAAGTGTATTCTTCGTTCGCCTCCCATGCACCGCCGCCGTTTTTTGGCGAACGGAAACTACTTTTAAATGCAATACATTGCGTAAAGGCTTCTTTATTATCTTCCGTTCTTAAATCATTCATCCATTCAATGTTATCTGCATTGTTGCATTCTTCATCTGGCATATAAGAAAGGCTATGCAATTCACAGCCCTCAAACGAAGCGAACTGCTTTTTTATAATCTCAATGGCAGAATCTATTTCTTCTTTTGAATAAACGGAAGATGCTCCATAATCAATTTCCACTTTTGATGTATCGCCGTTCTTTCCGCATCCGGCAAAGAGAAGAACCAGCACAATGCAAAGCGTTACGGTTATAATCTTTTTCATAGTGAATACCTCCAACTCCCGATTTCTCATTGACTTCATTATACTTTATTCGACCCTCAAAGTACAGAGAGCTTTTGTAAAACTTGTCGGCTGGGAACAGCTTACAACGCAAGGTGTCCCCAGATGGCAAGTCCACAAAAGGGTAGCTGGCGGCAGCCAGCGCAGGGGAAGTGTAGCGTCCCCTGTATGATTTGGAGCAGACCATGACTGCGGAAAATCACAGCCCTCCGGCGAGGAGCCTTCGGAGAACGCAATGCACCAACCTCTGGGTGGTGTATAATTGCGCCCTTAGTAAACTAAGGGTTTTCCGGCTTCTCCCGTTCCAGCAGTTTTTTCAACAGTTCCTGCGTGTCCTGCCTGTGAAAAATGAGTTTCAACAGCAGCATGACATCATCATCTGTCAGGCGTTCCGGCTCTTGCAGAAAACTTTCCAGCATACCGCCACGGGTACAGAGCCGATGCCTCCGTTCCTTTCGGGTAAGCTGCTTTAGCTGGTGCTGCAATGCCTTTTCATCATTGATTGCTTTCCGCAGTTTCTTTTCGCTTTTCTCCAACTCCCGGTTGAGCTTTTCCAGCTTTGAGGTATCAGGCAAGGGCAGTATCCTCCTTTCCCGGTATCAGCACATAAATCCTGTTTGGTTCTCCAATGCCCTGACGCACCCGCATGATAAGTCCGGCAGTTTCCAGTTCATTCAGAGAACGCTTGACCGTCATGGGGCTGCGGGACAGGACTGCGGCAATGGCTGTGACAGGGAAGCAGACAAACAGGATTCCGTTCTCGTCCTCCTGCCCTTTGGATAGTATAGCGTCTAACATCCGGCAGTACATGACCTTTGCGGTGCTGCTGACTGGAAACCCTGTCAATGCTCTGGGAAATGGCATACAGGGCGGCAGTGGTGTGTCTATCGTCATAAATTCAAAATTCATTCTGTGTGTTCCTCCTTTTTCTTGGCTCGTTTGGATAAATAATGAGGGCAGTCAATCACAACCGCCCGGAAGCTCTGCCTGCACCCATGCTGGCATTTCCGGCATAATTCGTTGTAAGTGACACGCCCCCGGTCATTGAGGTAAAAGGAAAGCTCATGCTTCCTTTTTTTGCTCATTCTCGGCATATTGTGTTTTCTCCCGTTTTAGTGTATGGTTTCGGGGCGATTTTCGGCAAAATTACAGCCATAGAGCCGCTTAAAATCTCCCGAAGTATCAGCGATAGGGTAGACTGTCCCCCTATCAGATTGTCGTGTTTCGGTATCATTTCGGTGTCAGTTCGCCAGTTCTCCCCGGTGTCGTTCCTCCCCTGAATCTCACAGCGGCGTATCGCTCCCTTTGGTACGCTCGTTTCGGTCAGGGTTCCTCCACATCCCTGCCAAAAGTCATGGCGCTACATCGCCGGGGAAGCATATCCCACACAGGCTGGTCATTCGATTGGAATAATCCATCGATGAACTACCTGTATCATAGAACATTTTTGTGCCCTGTGCCGTATGTCCACAAAGTAGGAATCAGGGGTAAAAATCAGAAATTTCCACGATTGCGGAATTGATATGGTATAATCAATTCAACGGTTATATATGTTGTCAAAAAGGGGGAGCTGCTTCAATGAACGGAGCTACTACAATACAGGAACGGCTAAAAGATTTACGATTAAACAAAGGATTAAAACTGGAAGAACTGGCAGAGCAAACGGGTATTTCAAAATCGGCTCTTGGCAGTTATGAAAAAGATGACTATAAGGAAATCAATCATGGCAACCTTATCCTGCTGGCAGATTTTTATGGGGTGTCCCTCGATTATCTCTTTTGCCGGTCAGAGAACAGGACAGAGATCAACACGCCATTAAGGGAGCTGCATTTGAGTGATGAAATGGTGGCACTCCTGAAAAGCGGTCGGATTAACAACCGCCTGCTCTGCGAACTTGCCACCCATAAGGACTTTATCAAGTTTCTTGCGGACATTGAGATTTATGTGGATGGGATTGCCACCATGCAGATTCAGAACCTCAATGCCCTTGTCGATACCGTCCGACATGAAATCATTGAACGGTATCGCCCCGGCGAAGATGACCCGCATTTAAAGGTGCTGCAAGCTGCCCATATCAGTGATGATGAGTATTTCAGCCACATGGTACGGGATGACCTCAATCTCATTATCCGGGATATTCGGGAAGCCCACAAAAAGGACAGCGAGAGCGCACCCCAAACTACCGTTGCCGATGAACTGAAAGAAAATCTGGAAGCAGTCGAAAATTTCAAGGGCAGTCGGGATGAAAAGCTGGTTGTTCTTTACTGCAAGCAGCTTGGTATCAACTATAAAAATCTGTCAGACGAAGAATTTCGCTGGCTGATTCGGATTCTCAAAAAATCAAAGAAAATGGGAACGCCTATCAGTCAGAGGAAAAAACGGTAAAGAAAAACCGCTGTTGCATGGTTTGTTAGCTTCCATGTAGCAGCGGTTTGTGCTGTGGTTATTCAGTTAAATTTTCAGAATAACAAGTTGGGATTTTTCTTGTTACTTATTTTTTTTGATTGTGGCGTTTCTTATTCCACAGTGAACCTACCAACATACCGATTGCAGAGATTATTGCTCCGGCTACAATCATTCCCAAGTCAGGGGCATTCAGTTTGTTAAAAGCAATGTTGTTTGCCATTTTGAATGTGCCATATTCAGCAAGCATATACATTACGCCAAAGAAAAGAGTGAATGCCCATTTTCCTTTTCCCCAAAAGTTATTTTTACCAATAACAATAGATACAATAAATGTGGATATAGGAAGAATAAACCAAAGAAACATCAAACTGTAACCCATAGCGTCACTTCCACTTGCAAAAAACCAGAACACTATCATTGCAAACGCCCAAATCAAGAGATAGGAGAGAATCGTAATAATCTTGTTTCTGTTGGCATTGCTTTTCACAACATTCGTACTTTCTTCAAGATAATCATAATAGCTTTTCATTTTTTGTTCTCCTTTCAATAGATAGTCAAGAGAGACATCGTAGCATTCGCTCATTTTAATGACGCTGATAATATCTGGATAGGATTTTTCATTTTCCCAATTTGAGATGGTCTGACGACTCACACCCAACAATTCGGCAACCTGTTCTTGCGTCAGCTTTTTTTCAATTCGGGCTGCCTTGATTTTGCATCCAATATCATGCTCCATGCCACTATACCTCCTTGCACTTTTATTGTAGGAAAAACACCCACTATTGTCTACAAAATAGCTTTGACATCACTTATTATGAGTGTCAAAATCCTTTTACATCTGCCAAATTCAAATTTACCTATTTCAAATCAAAGAGGGAGTTTTCATAGTCCTTTACATAGTATCGTACATTTTTACGCCCTTTTTGAATGATGGTGTGTCCTTCTGCTTCTAATTTTTCTTTTTGTGCTTCAATACCATTTGGGTATTTAGCATTTAGTTCTCCGTTTGCTTTCAATGTTCTCCAATAAGGCGTTTCATCTTCTGAACGCTGATAACTCGCCCATGCCACAATAGAAACAAAAATTCCTGCTGTAATCGGTTCTGTAAAATCTGCACTACTTAACTCCGCAAAGTATTCTCGTATTTTCCCGACGGTAATCACTTTACCATACGGAATTTTTTTCATTACTTTGTCATAGTCGATTGGCGGTGCAAAATACATTTTACTGCCACCATATTTTTCAATACTTTTCTGGTCTGTAATGATTTGAAATTTTGGCATATCCTTATTGTCGTGCAACATAGCATTAAAATCTTTCTTATCTTCGTTTGCCATTTCTGCCACCTCCTGCTTTAAGAATAATCTGTTTGTCATTTCTATGCAATGAGGCTGTTTGAAAAAACTTGACAACTTCATATTTGCTTAACTCTTAACATATCATTACGAATAAATCATCTCATGCAAAACAATTTCTTCTGCCCGGTTGTGAATGTTATTGCAACGCTGCACCCATTCCATTTGATGGGTACGCTTCAATTCCTCGGTTACGCCCTCGGCAGTTTTCATCTGTTCCATGATGATGTCTAACCGTTCCTGTGCCTGTTCGTTCAGGTCTGCAAGATATGTCCATAACTCCCCGGTCAATATCAATGTGTTCAATCTGGCTGGGTGGACTTCTCTTAAATATTCCTGATGTAGCCGTCCATACTTCCCAATGGGGCGGTGTTCCTCCGGCAGTTTCAAATCCGGGATGTAGTAATCTCCGACAAGGATATAATCAATTCCGTTTTCCGTTATTCTTGGTTTCAATTTGCTCATATTTTTAATCTCCTCATTCTGGTTTTGCAAGTCTGACTCTCCAGAAATATTGGTAAATCATTGGTAAAATTGAGAATGGAACACAAGAAATGCTATTTATAGAAGTATTTAAGACGATTTGAGACTTTTCATTCTGAACAGAAAATCCTGCCGTGGCAAATAAAAAGTACTTTAATCATTGTTTTATTTCTCCTTGTTTTGCCCTGAAACGCCCTGCTTTGCTAGGGTTTTCGGGTGTTTTATTAAATGCTCTGAAATTACAGATTGTGGCAAATCAGAGTAAGATTGAACACGTTGCTACTACCTGTTAGTAGTAAAATTGGTAGTAAAATGAAGCTTCTTACTACTAAGCATTCTCGTGATATATCATCCTTATATTTTTAGAACCACATATCGGACATTTTTCTGGTTTCTCATGTATTGCCACATCATGATCTTGCATTAAACAATTTTCACAAAACAGATATTCTTTACTAAACAATGCTTTTCTTTTTGCCGCAAGTTGTCGCATTATTTCCCATTTGCTAGGATTTTTCCCTATAATAAAATCAGGCGTAATAAAAAGTGATGTTTTAACTTTCAAGAATGTATCATCCAATTCTGTTTCAATATATTCATAATCGTCATATAAAAAAATAACATATCTTCTTTCTCTTTCAGCTTTCCATTTGCTATCTTTAACAGAAAGAATCCAATATTGCAATATCTCCTGTAAAAACATTTTCTTATTATTGTCAGATAAATCAAACATGTCTATAACGCTAAATAAGTATTGTAATTCCGTCTTTGCTTCTTCAATGTCATATAAAACATCAAATGTTATTACTTGAGCTATATATGGTCTTTTCATAGTATCTGGCAAATCTGCGTCAGCGTCAGCCTTTTTTGTCAATGTATATAATCCAATAGGTCCAATCAGGTCCACAATTCTATCATTTTTATATCCATACAAACATTCTCCATAACCGTCTTGCATATGGCTATTATTTATTGACTTACTGAAACATGACACATAATAGTTTCGTGTCTCAGAAAAATCAATGTCTTTTATCCAGTCATAATGAATCCATGACATATCTTCAAACAATTCTGGAATAACTTTTTTCTCTCGCTCATCATTAAGCAGCTCTGTTTTCTTCATCCAAATTTGATGATTACTAATACTACTCTTTGCAACTTCTATTGGCAGATATTTACAAATATAATCATTGTTATACCCATTTCTCGATTTTAAAATGAAATTGCTTATCATCATCATAAGCACACCCTTAACTGGTCGAATGTTTGCAGGCTGCTTATTCATTCTAAGTAGTTTTGCTTCTATTGCTAATAATTTGTATAATTCTTCTCTTGTAAATTCCCATAACTTTTCTCTTTTACTTCCATGCATATTACTAATATCCAGTAACATAGATGTATATGAATGAGTCAAGGTATCAATCTCTTCTTCCGTTTGGCAGCTTTTTAACGTTTCCTCTACAATTTCTATTAATTGTTCTGCAAATGACTTATTCTTTTCTATTGTGAACTTTTGATACGCTATGTGATACAATCTCAGTGGGAACATAAGCCCCTGTTCATATGGTATTACACGATATGTATTTTCTTCATCACAATTAATCACAGGATTAAACCAAGAAGTAATTTTCTGTAATCTAGTTACCTGCGTTATAATATTGTATATATATGTTTTTAATGAAGATATTTGATATGCATTACCAACTAAATAGAGAAAATTCAGTATCCCAACTTCATACTCGGTTACACGAACCAATCCAGAATTCTCATTCAAATTCAAATCATGCTCACACGTTAAAGACAAAAGGACTTCTCTTGTCTTATAAGACGGATTTTTCCTAAATTCTTCTACACATTCACATAATGTATCTAAAATCTGTTCACGAGCATTCGCAGGCCATTTTTCTGGCTTCTCCGCTGTTTTTTCATCGTAATACATTTCACAACCATTCCTTTCATATGAAATCAAAACCGCTTTTCCCATCTTCCTAAATCACCCTGATTATATTATATCCTCTGAACCTACTTTTTTCCACAAAAATAACGCCCCAGTCTATACCAGAGCGTCATCCCATTTCCATATTATACAACTTTAAACACTTTCTGCGACATCGGTTTCTCCTTCTTCTGCTCAACCTCCGCCTGCGCCTTCCTAAACTCTTCCATACGTTTCAATTCTTCCTCAGCATCATCAAAACTGATATGCGTGTACACATTCATTGTAACACTTATATCCGAATGCCCCATGAGGTACTGTAACGTCTTTGGATTCATTCCTGATTTTGCCATATTGCTGCAATAGGTGTGTCGGCATACATGAGGTGTGATATTAGGCATCTGCACCCGATAGATATCATTGTATCTGCCGACCATGTGGTTGAATCGGTGCTGCCAGTGCATTGCCACAAGTGGCATTCCATTGTCATCGTAGAAAAGGAATCCACTGTAGCCATCAATGGATTTTTCCACTTTAGGAGCATTCCTGTCTTCGATGATTGCTCGAAACATTTCTGCCACATCTTCTGTTATCGGCAGCACTCTTGTTCCTGCATGTCTGCAAACATGAGGGGTAATATTGGACATTCATATTGGAGATTGCCAGATATGGCACCGGATCGGCATAGCCTTCCTGGTTTCTATAACCTACTCCCATAAGAATAGCTCCTTTCGTTAAATGGTAGAGATGTGTATTTATCTCTTCACTATCCCATGGACAGGAATCTGCGAATTGGGCGGCACTTTTTTTAATTTTTTTCCTTTGAGCGGGTTTCTTCTATATAAATGTAAAAATCCAATCCGACCACTTTAAATTTTTCTCCCGCCCTTTTTGGGATTTTGTGTCCATGGGATAGTGAAAGGAAAAGTCTTTCAGAAAGGCGGTGTAAACGATGGGAAATGTTACAGAAACAGATGCTGCCATAATCAGCGATGCAGAACTTGATAAGGAAATCTCAGATGTGCTGATTGCAATCAGTGTCATTACCAGACAGCTTGCAAAGAAAAACGCAGTCAACCATATGTCAAAGGAGGCAAAAGACGATGAAGGAAAAAGAATTGGCGAAGTTATTTAAGACCATTGCTGACAGCTTCACACGGCTTAGTGAAATCTACTCTTCCACAGAAGACGTGACACAGCCGAAAGCTCCAGCGAAAAAGTAAAAAACAGTCAAAGCAGAAAAAGTATCTGAGGCGGCGCAGGAAGTTTCTCCTGAAAAGGAATCCGAAACCATCACTTATACCAAAGAAGATGTCAGAGCAAGACTGGCTCAGAAGGCCAAGGCAGATGCCGGAAAGTATAAAGCGGATGTGAAGAAGATCGTAGCAACCTTTTCTTCCGATGGTACTCTGACCGGAGTTCCTGCTGATAAATACCCGGAAGTGATCGCAGCTTTGGAGGTGATCGGCAATGCCTAAACACGCATTGCTCTCCGCTCCCTCAAGTAAGCAGTGATTGAACTGCCCACCATCCGTAAGGTTATGTGCTGAGATCAGGGATCGGGCAAGTCCTTATGCACAGCAGGGAACAGATGCACATAAACTCTGTGAATACAAAGTTCTGAAAGCTCTTGGAAAATCCGGGCGTGATCCGACTGCAGATTTGGATTACTACGATGTGGAGATGGAAAACTGCACAGAGGAATACTGCAACTTCGTCATAGAACAGTTCGAAGAAGCAAAGAAACTCTGTAAAGATCCTCTGGTGCTTGTAGAACAAAGACTTGATTTTTCCAGATGGGTACCGGATGGCTTTGGAACGGGGGACTGCCTCATCGTAGCGGATGATGTACTTCACATCATTGACTCCAAATATGGTCTGGGCGTTCTATAACCTTTCCATTTTGAGACTGTGAGAAAAAGTCTGTAAATAAGATTCTTCTATGATATGCAA